>NZ_CP022436.1:2215304-2531776 GCF_002224285.1 Arthrobacter sp. YN
GAAGGGACAACGCCGTGCCCAGTGTCAGGCTCATGATGTACATGCCCAAGGCGGCGATGAGGACCAAGGCCATGGTCTTCTTGCTGGACAGTGGCTGCTGCGTCGCAGTGCTCGACGGCGATGTGGCGGCTTCTGTGGGGGCTGTTGCGTCAAGTGCTGCGCGCCCGGCAGGTTCCTTGACCTGTGCCTGGGCTATGGGGTCACCCATGAAAATCCTCCTTTGGACCAGAGCCACCGTTGGCTCTTTGTGACCGGTGATGCGGGCTGTTTGCGGATCGGCCCGTGATGTCTTCCTGCAAAGCTAACCAAACTTTGACCAGATTGGAATACTTTCGTCGAGATTTCTTTACCAAAGTGGAAAAGAAACTTGGTAGCCTCGTCTCAGAGGAGGTCTACACATGGATCTGGAAACCGGCGAACAGACTGCCCGCACGCCGGGCCGAACGGGGAAGCGCGCCCCCTACGCAAACGGTGCAAAGAAACGCGCCGAGCTGGTGGAGGCGGCCTTCCAAGTGTTTGCCGAAAAGGGGTACCTGGGCCTATCCATCCGCCAGATAGCGGAGGCCGTCGGCACCAGTCACACTGCACTTCTCCATCACTTCGGGAGCAAGGAAGCACTACTGAAGGCCGTGCTTGTCCTCCGGGAAGAGCGCGAAGGACCGTGGCGCGAAGAGCTCATCAGCGAGAAAGGGCTCCTCGAAACCGTGCCTGCCGTTATGAGGCACAACGCCGGAATCCGTGGCGTCATCCACCTCGACGCAACCCTGCGCGCAGAAGCCATCAGCCCCGACCATCCAGCCCACGACTTCCTGCTGAGGCGCAACGAGGATTTTGTAGACTCAGTGCGATCCCAATTGGAACTGGAGAGGGTTGCCGGGCGCTTACGCGATGGGGTTTCGCCCGCGGTGCTTGCACGACAGATCACTGCACTCGTGGATGGCATCCAGCTGAGCTGGCTTTACGACGATTCCGTGGATATGGCTGAACATCTGCAGGCATTCATGGACCTGATCAAGTCCTGAAGGCCAGTGGCAATCTCGGGGTAAATGGTATCCATGGACAGTCAGTTGGCGCCATTAGCAGGCACAGTTAGACGGATCGGCGATCTTTTTTGTGCACCATTTGGCTTTCGGCCGGCAGCCGTACGACTACATCACGGGTCAGTACGTCTCGTATTCCCAACCTTGTCAGCGGAAGGCAGGATCGGTCTGGGTCTCACACATGGGCGGACAGCGCCGGTAGTGGTAGGGGACCTCTCCCAACATTCGTCCCCGTTCTAAGGAAATGGAACCCCGACAGATCGTATGAACTGGCCCAGGCCGGGTGCCCTCGGTTTCCCGGTTACGGCCGAAGAGGACTATCCAGAGTGTCGGTCTCGCCCTGCGCCGAGCAACCCGCGGCTTGCTTGCTTAAGTTACGAGGTTGCCGGCGGCTGTGTCCATGTGTTCGCGGATGGTTTGGCGGGCGAGAGTTGCATCGCCTGTTTTGATAGCGGAGACGATGTCTCGGTGGCGGTCTACGCTCATGTTTTTTACGCCCTTTTCCGGTCCGGCGAACATGATGGACATCCGGATGGATCCCTCGAGTGCGGTCCAGGAGTGGAGCAGGGTTTCATTGCCGGTCAGTTGGCATAACGTGCGATGGAAGTCCATGTCTGATTCGACCCGTTCCTCCAAGGACGAGTCCTGGGCAGCTGCCATGACGTCGATTTTGTGGTGCAGTGACTCGATGGCGTGTGCGCGGTCCGGGAGTTCGCATAGGGTGCGGGCGGCCAAGGATTCGAGGGCGGCCCGTACGGCGAAGATGTCGCGGATTTCCTTTTCATCGAGATGGCGGACTGAGAGCCTGCCACGGGGACCTGCGGACAGCAGGCCTTCCTGTTCGAGCTGGCGTAGGGCTTCGCGGAGGGTTCCGCGGCTGATCTGGAGCATCTCCGACAGTTCTGTTTCTACCAGGTGGCGCCCCGGCTTCAGTTCCCCGCTGGTGATGGCTGTGCGCAGTGCCGAGAGCGCTTGTTCCCGCAGGCTTGTTTTTTCCAGTCCCAGCAGGGGTGCTGTCAGTCCGGCCATGGCCACAGTCCTCAGTGTTGTAAGTCGACTGTTTACAGTCGTTTGGTTGATTCGATGGTACGACAAAAGCACGGCCCTGGATGGGACCGTGCTTTCGTTATGGGAGTTTACCTAGCCTAGCTCAGCGAGCACTTTCGCGACGATGCGGTCCACAGTCAGCCCGTACCGGTCGTGGAGTGTGGGGAGCGCTCCGGCGTCGAGGAATTGGTCCGGAAGCGCGACGGGAACCACGCGTTTGCCGAGGCCGGCACTTACGACGGCGGATGCAACAGTTTCGAACAGGCCGCCAACAACGCTGTGGTTCTCGAGCGTGACGGCAAGACGATCGGTGTTCAGTTCGGCCAACACAGTAGCGGAGTCGAAGGGCTTGATGGTGGGCGTGTGGACCACGGCCGCGTCCACGTTGTGCTTCGCCAATGCATCGGCTGCCTGTAGTGCCCGCATAGTCATGAGCCCGCTCGAGACGAACACGACGTCGTTGCCGCCGCGAAGGACCTTGGCCTTACCGAGCTCAAATTTGTAGTCGTATTCATCCAGGACGGTGGGCACGTTGCCGCGCAGCAAACGGAGATACGTGGGACCGTTCGAGGCTGCGAGCTGTGGCACGGCCTGTTCGATGTCCACCGAGTCGCAGGGGTCAACGATGGTCAGGTTGGGCATGCCGCGGAAGATCGCCATGTCTTCGGTGGCCTGGTGACTTGGGCCGTAACCTGTGGTGAGACCGGGCAGTCCTCCTATGATGTTGACGTTCAGGTTTGGTTCGGCGGCGTCGAGGCAGAGGAAGTCGTAGGCGCGGCGCGCTGCGAAGACTGAGTAGGTGGACGCGAACGGGATCAGGCCGGTCTCGGCCATGCCTGCCGCGGCTCCGAACAGGAGTTGCTCGGCCATGCCCATTTGAAAGAAGCGGTCCGGGAAGGCTCTGGCGAAGATGTGCATGTCCGTGTACTTGCCCAGGTCAGCAGTCAAGCCAACAATGCGGGAATCAGCTTCGGCGGCCTTGACCAATGCATGCCCGAAAGGAGCTGACGTGGTCTTCTGGCCGGGATCGGCGAAGGACGCGATCATCGCGGAAGTTTTGAGTTTTGGTGCGGTGGCATTCGTGGTGGTGCTCATCGGTCTGCCTTTTCTTCGTATCCTGCGGTGAGTTGCTCACGGCAGATTTGCCATTCGTGTTCGTCGATGCGCATGAAGTGCGCCTTCTCGCGGGTTTCCAGGAGCGGTACTCCGCGTCCGACCTTGGTGTCGCAGAGGATCACTGACGGACGCCCGACTGGCGCCGCGACGGCGGCGATGTTGTCGAACGCTGCCAGCAGCGCACCGACGTCGTTCCCGTCTACCCGCTGGGTGTACCAGCCGAAGGATTCCCACTTCTCGGTGACTGGTTCGGTGCGCAGCACCGTGTCCGTGGCACCGTCGGCCTGGAGGGCGTTGATGTCCACCAAGGCGGTGAGGTTACCGAGCTGGTGGTGGTGTGCGCCCATGGCAGCTTCCCAGGTGGAACCTTCGTCCAGTTCGCCGTCGGAGAGGAAGTTGATGATCCGGTTTGGCGAGTTTTGGGCACGGAGCCCGAGGGCCATGCCGACGGCGATGGAGAGCCCGTGTCCGAGGGAACCGCCGGAAATTTCCATGCCCGGGGTGTAGGTGGACATGCCGGACATTGGCAGGCGCGAATCATCGGAGCCGTACGTCTCCAGTTCTTCGACGGGGACGATGCCGGCTTCGGCGAGGGCAGCGTAGTGCCCGATGGCGTAGTGCCCGGTGGAGAGGAGGAACCGGTCGCGTCCCTCCCAGTGTGGATCTTCGGCGCGGAACTTGAGTTGGTCGGCGTAGACGACGGCCATCATGTCGGCGGCGCCGAGCGCCTGGCCCACATAGCCCTGACCTTGGACCTCGCCCATGTTCAGGGCGTGGTGGCGGATTCGGTAGGCGGTGGCTGAAACCTCGTGGATGCGTTCTGTTGTCGGGCTTGCCGTGGTTTGGGTCGTCATTTTGGCCTCTTGTGTGGTGGTCATCAGGCGGTTACTGACTGGGGAGTGTTTTTGGTGGCTTCATCGGCGAGTTGGCGTTCGCGCTTGCCCCAGGTTTCCCGTGTGACGAGGGCCGCCCCGAGGCCGATGGCTGCGTAGAAGCTGAAGAGGAGGGCCGGGCCCATCCAGCCCATGCTGACGAAAAGGAGCGTGGTGATGAAAGGTGTGAATCCGGAAACCATGGCTGAGATCTGGTAGGCCAGTGACGCTCCGGAGGAGCGGGTCTTCGCTTGGAACAGTTCCGGGAACCATGGGCCTTGGGCGCCGGCGAGGGAGTTCTGGCAGAAGGCGTAGGAGATGACGATGGTGGCGATCACGAAGATGAACAGGCCGGTGTTGACGAGCAGGAACATGGGGATGCCGAACAGCACGGCGAAGGCGCAGGACCAGATGTACAGGGGTCGGCGGCCGATCCTGTCGGTCAGCCTCGCCCAGGCCATGGTCGCGAAGATACCGATAGCTGATGCGATGCAGAGGGCGACCAGTGTTTCGGTCTTGTCCGCCAGTTCCTGGGTGTGCAGGTAGGAGATCATGTACGTGATGGAGACGGCGTAACCTGCGGTCTCAGCGATGCGCAGGCCGATGCCGCGGACAATGCTGCGCCAGTCGGTCTTGATGACCTCGATGATCGGGGACTTGACGATGGAGCCGCTTTCCTTGACCTCATCGAATACCGGCGATTCCGGGACCTTCGAGCGGATGATCAGGCCCACTGCGACGAGCACGATGCTGGCCAGGAAGGGTACGCGCCAAGCAAGCTCACCACCAAGGTTCACACTGACTAGAAAGACGATGTTCGCAAGGAGAAGGCCGACGGGGAACCCTGCCTGCACAATGCCGGTGTATTTGCCTTTGGACTTCCAGGGTGCATGCTCGTAGCTCATCAGAATAGCGCCGCCCCATTCGGCTCCAAATGCCAGGCCCTGAACAACGCGGACGAAGACCAGGAGCGCGGGAGCAAGCAGACCGACCTGCTCGTAGGTGGGCAGAAGCCCGATGAGGAACGTGGCCACGCCCATGAGAATCAGGGAGGCCACGAGGACCGGCTTGCGACCGACTTTATCGCCGAGGTGTCCTCCGATGATGCCGCCGATGGGGCGGGCTGCGAAGCCGACGCCGAGCGTGGCGAAGGCGGCCAGCGTCCCGGTGACCGGGTCGCCGGTGGGGAAGAACGCAGTGCCGAAGTATAAGGCTGCGGCGGTGCCGAAGCCGATGAAGTCGTATGTTTCGATGACGGCGCCGACGCCGGAACCGATGGCGACGCGCTTGGCGTCTTTGGTGCCGTGCACGTGGCCGCGCATTTTCAGAGCTTCATTGCTCATTGGAGTTGTCCTTTCGATGAGCGATGGCTTTGAACCCGCGCTGTCGACTGTTAACACTTGATGCGTCCATAGTGATCCAGATCATGCTGACTGTCAACAGTCAATGTTTAGGGTTGACTGTTGACAGTGAAACCTTTACGGTGATTCACATCACGAAAGGCGCGAACGGTGCCGATTCCGGAACGTTTGTCGCCTACGCCTCAAACGTCGCGCAAAGCGCTGTCCACCACAAGCTTTCAAGGAGCACCATGACCACTATCCAACGCACCGCCGTCCTCACCGGAGCTACTTCCGATCGCGGTATCGGTCTGACTACCGCCCGTCGCTACGCCGACCAGGGCTGGGGAGTCGTTATTTTGGACCTCGACGGCGAGAAGTCCGCCAAGGTTGCTGCCGAGATCGCCAACGAATTCAACGTCCCGGCATTCGGCCACGAAATCGACGTCGCCAACGAAAACTCCGTCACTGTTGCCCAGAAAACAGTCGCCACAGAAGTTGCCGCCGGAAACCTCCCGCCCGTCGGAGCCCTGGCCAACATCGCCGGCATCACCTCACCCGTCCCGTTCTTGGAGACCACCCTCGAGCTGTGGCACAAGGTCATGGACGTCAACGCCACCGGCACCTACTTAGTCACTAAGGCTTTCCTTCCGGACATGATCGCCAACGGCTGGGGCCGCATCGTTAACATGTCATCGGTCTCCGCACAGCGCGGCGGCGGCGTCTTCGGCAAGGTCCCTTACTCCGCAGCCAAGGCAGCCATCCTCGGCTTCACCAAGGCACTCGCCCGCGAAATCGGCGAAACCGGAGTGACCGTCAACGCCATCACCCCCGGCGCCGTTGACACCAACATCCGCGTCGGCAGCACCGACGAGCAGGAAGCCGCCATCAACGCCGGCATCCCGCTGGGCCGCAACGCCACCACCGAGGAAGTCGCCGCCGTCATCACGTTCCTCTCCTCCGAGGACTCCGCGTATCTCACCGGCACCACCATCGACATCAACGGCGGCAGCCACCTCCACTAAAAGGACCACGCACCCACTAAGGACCCGGCCATGACAAGAAGCGCTAGTGATTCCGCGGATGGACCGACGTCGGTTTGGTCAGGGCCTGATCCGTCCACCCCGACGGTGGCTGTGGATCCCTTTTCCAGGCATGAACGCAGAAGTTCACAACCCGTAAGTGATGCATATCAATACGGTGACTGGAACCGATTGATCGGAATCCCAGTGGAGATCCGCAAAGACCTCGAGATCGTCAGGAACGGAATAGTCGACGACGCCATGCCCGATTCTTCAATACTGTGGCTAGCCAGCGACAGCAGCAACGGGCGAGAACTATTTGCCGCAGCGGAGGGTATCAAGTTTGGGTCCACCGGCAGGAACTGAGCGTCGAGTGCACTTACAAAATGGTGCGGCACACCTTGCGGTGGCAGAACGCCTAGATGTACCCAGCCATAGATTTTGACACTCGTGTGATCGGGGTGTCCTTGATGGCGGCGTGGAGCGTTCAGTGTTGTAGTAGTACAGTCAGGGCTAGCGCTGAAGCTTTTTCGGTGTTGCTGGCGAATGGTTTGGCGTAAGCCTATTCGGCTGCCAAGGTCTGGTTGAAGCACTCGAACTTGCCGTTCGTCCATGGGAAGTGTGGTTTGATGAACCACTGTTGCCCCCCAATCTGCGCTGCGGCGGTCTTGGATGCGTTGGCGTTCCTGTGGCGAAGGCATTGTCGGTGATAATGCGTTCGATCTTCCCGATGCCCCGGGCTTTGATCTGCAGCTCGAAGGAGGAAACCGGCAGCGGTTGCACCTTTTTATCGAGGTGGATTTCGGCACACGCCAGGTGGATGTGGTCATCGACGGCTGCGGGATGTAGTCGAAAGGCAAGGCTGGTTTTGCCCTGCACCGCGACGTTTTGACTGGTTGAGGCGGACGCTGCCGCCTGTATTTCAGGCTTCAGGTTGCGATGGATGGCAGCCTCCCACCCCAGATTTAACCGACCGCCCAGGATCGCTCTTCTGTGCTGACTGCGGCGCGGCGGGTTTGGCTACGCTTGGCTACATACAGGCCGCTGCACAGGAGCAAGCAGAGCGCTGCCGAGACAATGTAGAGGCCAAAGACGCCCGCGGGTCCGTTGGCCGCGAATGCGGTTCCGCCCAGTGTAGGGCCGAGGAAGGAGCCGATGAAGGCCATGGCGTTGGTCAGGCCGAGGATGGTGCCACGGGAGTGCGCTACAACGGATCCTGATGCAGTTGCGTTGATGAGGTTCTGGGTGGAGTGTCCGCCGATGCCCATGAGGGCGACGAAGAGCAAGGCCGTGGGCAGTGATTTCGGTCCGGCCACGATGCCGATGAGTCCGGCCAAGGTCAGTGCGGCGCAGATGACGGTGACGCTGGCGGATCCGAACCGATCAGCTGCTGCCGCGGCGATGAAGGAACCGAGTACTGCTGCGCCGGTGAGGGAGAAGACGAAGAGAAGTGCTGTGGTGAGGTCGAAGCCGAGTCCCTTCATGGATTCGGCAAGCCAGACGTTCAAGCCCAGCCAGGTGACCATGTTGGTGACGGCGCTAAGGGCGACGAAGAGGACCATGATGGAACCGCCGCTCTTGAAGAGTGCGGCAAATTTCTGGGAAGGGGTCAGGTGGGTGGCATGGACTTCTTTGGGTTCGCTGATGCGGCAGGAGAGGATGACGACGAGAATGACCAGGGTCATCATGCACCGGCGAGGAACATTGGACGCCATCCCCAGACTGGCATGGCGAACATGCCTAGGAGTGCGGCGAGGGTTCCGCCGAGCGGGACGCCGGCCATTGTGACGGTGATGACCAGGCTGGCCTTGCCATGCGGTGCGTGGTTCCGGGCCAGTGTCATGGCGGTGGTGATGGCTCCGCCGACACCTATGCCGGTAACAAGCCGGGCGATGCCCAGGAGCTCGGGGTTGGGAGCCATGGAGGCCATGACGGCGCCGATGGCGAAGACAGCGGCGGCGGCGGCCATGACTTTGTGTCGGCCGAAGCGGTCAGAGAGGCTGGTTCCGAGCAGTACGCCGACCAGCGCGCCAAGATAGACGATGCCGCCGACTATGCCTGTGGTCTGTTCGTCGATGCCGAGGCCCGGATCCTGGAGCAGGAGGGGGACTACAGCGCCGAAGACGATGAGGTTGTAGCCTTCCATAACCGTGACGAGCATGCAGAGGATGATGACGGCGGTGTTGGACAGGTATGGCCGGGGGGATCGGCCGGTTTGGGGCTGTCCTGCGGCGGGTGTTGTCATGGTGGGGTCCTTGAGTGGGGAGTAGAGACACGACGTTGTGCCTTGGAGGTTTAGCTGGTGATCACCCTGTGCTCGGACCATATGAGTCCGGCTGCGCCGGGGGTGAAGCGGCCGGCATAGTGGCCGAGCGCTTCACAGAGGGGTGAGGTGGGATCAGCCACGGACCATCGCTGGTAAACGGCTCTGTATTCGATGCAGTTTGTGCCCGCTTCGATTATCAGGTTGCTGACCAGGTGCCGGGTACGGGACGGGTTGGGAAACGCAGTGGCGAAGAACCCTGCGACGTCGCGGTGCCCCTGTACCGGGGGGTTGTCTTTGAAGTGCAGTTCGGCGTCGGTGAGCAGTGTTGCGGCTGTTTCCGCGTCTTGATTGTCCATGGCTTGGGTGTAACGGGCGAGGGATTCTTCGATGATGTGGCGGATCTCCGGCAGCGTAGGGGCGCTGCCGGAGGCAGGGTGTGTGGTCACAGTGCTGTGGCGCTGTGACCGGGGGTCTTTATGGTCTCGATGGGTGCACCTAGATCTGCGAGGAAGTCTTGGACCAGCGCGGGAAGTCCCTGGGTACGGGCGACGCCGTAGATGTAGAAGTCGGGGCGGACCAGTACGGCATCGGCGCCGAGGGCATCGAACCACTGGCCGTAGGCTCCGGTGGGGTCCACTGCTGTCGTATCCGAGGGCTCCAAGCCGAAATCGATGATCTGGAATCCCAGGCCGGTGAGGCCGCTGGCCGCGCCCGCGGGCAATTGGGCGCGGACGTCGGCGTTTCTGAGGAGCAGTGTTCCGGAGGGAACGAAGACGTCATCGAAGAGCGCCTGTCCAGCCCCGGCCTGCACGGGCGCCTGGATAGAGAGCGTGCCGCCGCCGGCGTCGGCACGGTGCAGGCCTTCACCGATTTTGGGCAGCGGGCGGGGAGGAATCGAGGCTCCGTCCGCGATGTCCTTTGCCATCGCTGCGTCCCGTGCGGTGACTTCGCCGGGATCGGTCAGGCATATGACTTCTCCGAGCTGCATGGACCGGTCGATGAAGTGCCGGACATGTTCGGAGCGTTCCGGTCCGTAGCTGTCCAGCAGCGAATCGGGTGCGAGGCCGCGCAGGATCAGGTCGAGCTTCCATTCGAGGTTGGCTACATCCCGAAGGCCCGAGCACATGCCTTGCCCGGCGAAGGGTGGCATCAGGTGGGCGGAGTCGCCGGCCAGGAGCAGCCGGCCGCGGCGCCACTGGTCGCACCAGCGTGCCTGGAAGGTGTAAACGGTGTGGCGTTCCATTTTGGCGGTCTCGGGGGTGACGCCCCAGGGCTCCAGGAGTTCCCAGGCCCTGCTTTCGGTGTTCAGTTCATCCTTGGTCTCATGTTCGAGGCGCATGAATTCAAAGCGTCTGCGCCCGGGGCCGCCCGGGACGACGGTGGTGGGCCGGTCAGGGTCGCAGAACTGTGAGGCAGGAGGGCTGATCTGCAGCGGCGCCATGGGGATGAGGTCCACGACAAGCCAGTCGTGGAAGTATCCGAGGTCTGTCATCGGTGTGCCGATCCAGTCCCTGACCTTGCTGTTGGCGCCGTCGGCGCCGATGACGTACCGGGCGTTGAGTTCCCGGCGTTCATTGGTAGCGTTTCGGATCTGCAACAGGACCCGGTCTTCGGTTTCGGTGTGGGTGATCGCTTCCCAGCCGCGCAGGATGGTCACCGAGGGGAGGTCGATGACCTTGGCGTCGAGGAAGTTCTCCATTCCGGGCTGGTAGAAGAAGTTGCTGACATTCCAGCCGGAGGGGCCGGCTCCGCGCCAATCCAGGTGCAGGAGTGTCTCGTGGTTGGCGTTGCGCCATTCGTAGAAGTCGTCGTAAGGCTCTACGACCTCGGCCATGGTGTTCGGCCCGGCTCCCACGGACTGGAGGATGCGGGCGATTTCGTCGTCGAAATGTACTGCACGGGGGAGCGGGTAGACCCTCTGCTGGCGTTCAATCACGGCCACGCGGTGACCGCGGCGGCCCAGTTGCAGGGCGAGCAGCCGCCCTACCGGTCCGTAGCCGACGATGGCTACATCGAAGTCCTCGCCGTGGGCTGAAGTGTATTGGGCGTCCTTGCCCTGTGAATGGCTCATGAATATTTGCTCTCTGCTTGCGTTGCTGTTTCCCGGAGGAAAGCCCACTGTCCGCCTAGCGGACACTTGTACGTTGTTCTGAGTTGATGGTGACAGAAAGCAAAGAAGCGTGTCAAGAGTCACATGCTGAGGGCCTGGTGTTTTGGGTCTGGCTTTAGGGCTTCAGGGACTTTACCGGCCGGTTTTGCCAGAGCGCCCAGTCCTTCCCGACGGCCGCGGCCGCATCCTGCAGCAGGGGCAGGTACTCGGAGGTCAGCTTGTCCAGGCTTGTTTCCTGGGCGTGGACGGTAATGTTCATCGACGCGCGGACCACATTTTCTCCGTCGCGCACTCCCACGGAGATGGAGCGGACACCAGGGGCCAGTTCCTCGTCCGCCAGCGCCCACCCCTGACGGCGGACTTCATCCAGAATCTGCAGGACCTGATCATCATTGGAGCTGTTCGGCGCCGGCACGTTTGACCGGGAAGGCTGGGACAGGATCCGTAGTGCGTCCTCAGGGGCAAGGGCGGCGAGGAGGACTTTGCCCTGAGAGGTCAGCATCGCCGGGAATCTTGTCCCGACGTCGACCCTGAGTGCGATCAGTTTAGGCACGGCGACCCGGGCGACATAAATGATATCGGAGCCGTCGAGCTGAGCCATGGATGAGGACTCGCCGGTCTTCCCCACGAGGTCTTCCAAGTGGGGCCGGGCCATGTCCCAGAGCCCGAGCGCCCCGATGTAGGCCATTCCGAGTTCCAGGACTTTGGGCATCAGAGTGAAGACGCCGTTGGTTGCCCTGACATAGCCAAGCTCTTCCAGGGTCAGCAGGATCCGGCGGGCTGTGGGCCGCGCCAGTTCCGCCGACTGTGCCACCTTACTCAGGCTCATGTGCGGCTGTTCCGGCGAAAAGCAGCGCAGGACATCCAGTCCGCGTGCCAGTGCCTCGATAAAGTCCGGACCTGTACCCCGTTGCGCCATCGCGCACCTCCTGTTCTCTGGTGAGCCTTGACACATCCGCGCCAAAAGCTCATTCTATAAATATCCCACATCTTCGGACGATTGTCCGCTAGACGGACAATCCGAGTTCGAAGCCGAAAGGAACCACTGTGATAAGCACTCCCGAGCCGGAGGCCGCCCAGGCCCCGGCTGCCCGCCCCCTCGACGGGATCGTCATCGCCGACTTCTCCCGTGTGCTGGCCGGCCCGTATGCCACCATGCTGCTGGCAGACATGGGCGCCGAAGTCATCAAAGTCGAAAGCCCGGGCGGGGACGACACGCGCTCATGGGTGCCTCCGGTCCGCCCCGACGGCGTCTCGACGTACTACTCGGCCATCAACCGCAACAAAAAATCCGTCGTGCTGAACCTGAAGGACGAGGACGACCTCGCTGCTGCCAAGGAGCTCGCCGCGCGCGCCGACGTCGTCATTGAAAACTTCAAGCCCGGGGACTGGCGCGGTTCGGACTGGACTACAGCTCGGTGCGGGAACGCAACGAGGCTGTTATCTACTGCTCCATCAGCGGATTCGGCACCGCGGAAGGCGCCGCCCTTCCCGGGTATGACCTGATCGTCCAGGCCATGTCCGGGCTGATGAGCCTCACCGGGGACCCCAATGGTGAACCCTACCGCGCTGGAATCAGCGTCTTCGACGTCATGGCAGGGCTGCATTCGACCATCGGCATCCTCGCCGCCCTGCACCACCGTGACCGCACGGGTGAAGGGCAGAACATTGAAACGAGCCTCATGGCATCGGCCATGAGCGGGCTCGTGAATCAAACCTCCGCTTATGTTGCCGGAGGCGTCACACCGTTCAGGATGGGCAACGCCCACCCGAGCCTGTTCCCCTATGAAGCTCTTCCGACCAAAGACGATGACCTGATCATCACCGCCGGCAACAACGCCCAGTTCCGCAAGCTCTGCGCCGTACTGGACGTGCCCGAACTCGCCGACGATAAACGGTTCGTAGACAACGCCGACCGGACCCGACTCCGCGAAGAACTCCGCCCCCTGCTGGTGGAGCGATTGAAGACCCGGACCGCCGAAGAATGGTTCGAGAAGCTGAACGAAGCCGGCGTGCCCAACGGACCCATCAACACTATTAAACAAGGCGTTGAATACGCCCAGAAACTTGGGTTGCAGCCCGTCGTCCAGATCGGCCCCGGGGACAAAACCGTCCTAGGCGTGCGCAACCCGATCACGTTCTCCGCAACCCCGGCACGGTACGATCTGGCACCGCCGGAGCTGGGCGAACACACCGATGAGATCCGTGCTTGGCTTGCCGCCGCCGTCCCGACCGCCTCAACCCTTGGAGCATCATGAACCCTATCCTCGAGCAGGAAAAGCTGCAGTTCCCGACCTCACTGGGAACATCCACCGCCACAGAAATCCGCCTCCTGGGCCAGGACCTCGCCGCGGACCTGATGGGAAAAGTCAGCTTCGGTGAACTCGCCTTCTGGCTCGTGGCGATGCGCCGCCCCGCGGCCGGGGAACTGCGCGTCTTTGAATCCGTCCTGGTGGCACTGGCCGATCATGGCTTCACGCCGACCGCCATCGCAGCCCGGCTCACCTACCTCAGCGCCCCGGATTCTCTCCAGGGAGCCATGGCCGCCGGTCTGCTCGGTGGAGGCTCACGGTTCCTCGGCGTGACTGAGGACTGCGGCCAGTTCCTGGCTGCCACCCTCGCCGCCCATGAGGGGGACCTCCCGGACACCGAGGCCGGATGGGATGACCTCGCACTCGGGGCGATCACTGCCCAGCGGTCAGCAGGCAAATTCGTTCCGGGGCTGGGCCATCCGAACCACAAGGTCCAGGATCCACGGACGCCGGTGCTGATCGGTATCGCCGAAGAGGAAGGCCTGCGCGGGCCCCACCTGCGCCTTTTCGAGGCCATCGGCCGGATGAGCGAAAAAGCCCTCGGCCGCAAACTGCCCCTCAACGGAGCCGGTGTCTGTGGCGCCGCCCTGGCCGATCTCGGCCTGCCGACGGATCTGTTGCGCGGATTCGCCCTGCTGGCACGGGCAGCCGGCCTGCTCGGGCAGATCGCCGAGGAGCGGCGGAACCCGATCGGCATGGACGTCTACATGGCGGTGGACCGGAACGCCGTCTATGTCGATCCTCAATCACCCCCAGCACCGGACGAAAACTAAAACCAGCAGGGCCCGTGCGGCCCGCAGCCAAACCCGGCCGCTCCCGGAGCATGCCGGCCGAAATCAAAGGAGATGCCATGGCTGAACTGACGGCCGTACTGGCCAGCACCCACCACCCGTTCTACCTCAAGGCCACCACCGCGCCCCCGGAGGAACGGATGCCGCAGGCGGACGAGTGGAAACGCAAAGTCGAGGCCTACCGGGAAACGCTGACCGCAGCGGAGCCGGACATCCTGGTCATGGTCGGAGCCGACCACTTCCACCAGTTCTTCCTGGACAATTACCCGACGTTCATGATCGGCAAGCAGGAAAAGTACGACGCGACCTTCTACAACGAAGAGCGCGAATTTGGGATTCCGAAGTACGTCCTCGACGGGGACGTCGCCTTCTCCAACTTCATGCACCAGGGCCTCATGGACCGCGGTTTCGACTTCTCCTTCAGCCACGAACTCAAAATCGACCATTCCATCATCTGCCCGATCATCACCGTCCGCCCTGATGCTGACCTGCCCGTGATCCCTATTTATACGAACATTTTCGCCCCGCCGCTGCCCTCACCGAAACGGTTCTGGGACCTTGGCCGCGCGATCCGGCAGGTCATCGACGAGTACCCGACGGACAAAAAAATCGCCGCGGTCGGCACCGGGCACCTGTCCCTGGAGCTCGGCGGCCCCCGTCAGTTCGGCGAGCACGGGCCAGACCCGGAATTCGACCATCAGGCGATCGAATGGCTCTCCACCGGCAACATCGACGCCATTCTGGAAAACGTGACCCACGAATCCATGTCCGGCGCCGGGAACGCAACCCACGGGTTCATGGACCTGATCCTGATGATGGGCATCGCCGGCCCCGAAAATGCGGACTACGTGGACCAGCTGGATCTCTACCACACCAGGGAAATGTTCATGACTTGGTACCCCAACAAGAACGAGAAGCAGGCCGCCGCAGCCGGGCAGGCCGCAGCTGTCTCCGGCGGCACGGCCGGACCGGTCACCGCCAAGGAAGGAGTTTCAGCGTGAGCAAGTACTACGTCAACAAGTTCCTGTACACCGTTGACAGGGATCCCCGTTGGGTCGCCCGGTACAAGGAAGACTCCGCCACCGCCCTGGCCGATTGGGAAAAAGAAGTCGGCATCTGGCTCAACGAGGTCGAGAAAACGTCATGGGTGTCTTTCACCGACGAGGAGCGCCAGGCACTGGTCAACTACGACTACGTGTGGCTGTTCGAAAACGGTGCGCACTTCTTTCTCTCCCTGACCCTCTTCGTGGCCGTCTTCGAAGAGGACTACACAAAGGAACACGGCCCCTTGTCCTTCCAGAGGGAGTTCGCTAAAAAGCTGGACCACTGGCTGGGCCGGGACTACCCCTCGGTCTCACTCTAGGAACCGGCAGTGCCAATCCAAACGGTGAAGGTCATCGAAGGCACCGGCGCGCCGTTGCGGCGCACCAACGTCGATACCGACCAGATCATTCCGGCCAGCTACATGAAACGGATCACCCGTACCGGCTTCGAGGACGGTCTCTTCGCCGCCTGGCGCAGAGACCCCGGCTTCGTTCTCAATCACCCAGCCTTCGCCAGCGCCAAGGTCCTGATCGCCGGCCAGGACTTCGGGACCGGATCATCCAGGGAACACGCCGTGTGGGCAGTGATGGACTATGGCTTCCGCGCGGTCATCTCCCCGAGGTTCGCCGACATCTTCCGCGGAAATGCCGGCAAAGCCGGTCTGCTCGCAGCTCAAGTCACCGACCGGGACGTGAACCGCCTCTGGAACATGGTGGAGGCCGAACCTGGCCTGCCTTTGAGGATGGACCTGGAAAACCTGACCATTCAGGCCGGAGAACTTGTCATACCGTTCGAACTGGACTCCGACACCCGCTGGCGTCTACTCAACGGCCTGGACGACATTGATCTGACCCTGCAAAGCGAGGCTCTGATCACGTCCTTCGAACGACAACGCCATGGCTGGTTGCCAACCACAATCCCCAGTCGGTCAACTACTGAGCAACCGGAACCGTACCAACTAAGGGGTGACAAAAATGCCAGCACCGTCCACCGGCAGGAACGCTGACGAGATTAGCCGCACCCAGGACCTTCTTCGTCAGCGCAAGACGGCGGGCATCGGAACGGTACTCGGGGCCCGGCAAGAGAGCGCCGCTAGCATGGGCCGCCAGTCCTCCGTACTTGCAGACTGGCGGGAACTGCGCCCAGGCGACACCGTCGTCCTCCTGCCTTCAGCCGGAGAAGCAGTCGGAGGCATCATCGACGATGTCTCCTCGGACGGCTCCCTCATCTGGATCTTCCAGGATGACTGCGGCGGCCGCCGTCTCTTCCACCGCGCTGACAGCTGCAAAACCTTGCTCGACGTCGGCGCCCGGCCACGGGAACCTAATGCCTGAACAACTAAAAAAGACGCAGGAATCCACTTCAGGCACCTCAGATCCCACGCCTCGCGAAAGCTAGCCTCTCCCGGGATGACGCCCCGCAAACACCCTCCACCCGTCTTGAACTGAACCGGCGAAAACGGTCCGCAGATGTACCGCTGAGCCCACGTCCCATTTGAAAGGCAACACCATGTCAACCCAACCAGCGTCGGCTTCCACGCCGACAAAAGGCGGCGGCCTCGTTATCGCAATCTGCGCCGCCATGATTCTCTTCGACGGCTACGACCTCATCGTCTTTGGCAATGTCATCCCCTCCCTGATCGCCGAACCCGGCTGGGGCGTCACTCCCGCTATCGCAGGCCGGATTGCATCTCTGACGCTGGTCGGAATGCTTGTCGGCGCTCTGACGGCAGGGACTCTCTCTGACCGCTTTGGCCGTCGCAACGTTGTCATCGCCAGCCTGGCCTGGTTCTCCATCACGATGGCGGTGTGTGCAGTCGCTCCCAATGCCCAGGTATTCGAAATCGCAAGAATCATTGGCGGCTTCGGCTTGGGGGCACTCTTTCCCACGGTGACGGCACTTGTCATTGAAATAGCTCCCGAGCGCCGCAAGGCGATGGCCTACTCGTTCACACTCTTTGGCTACCTTGCCGGAGGCATCGTTGCCGGTGTCCTCGCTCTCGCGCTCATCCCCACGCTCGGCTGGCGGTCACTGTTCTGGGCAGGCGCCCTGCCCTTGCTGCTGGTCCCCGTGGCACTGAAGCTCCTGCCCGAGTCACCTGCATGGTTGGCAGCGAAGTCCCTTTCGGCAGAGGGCCAGGCAGCCGTACGAAAGAGCGCAACATCCTCCATCTCCGCATTGTTCAAAGACGGGCTGGCGCGAAACACGCTCCTCGCGTGGGGCATCCAGTTCTGCAGCCTGCTCCTGGTCTTCGGCATGGTCAACTGGCTGCCCACCATCATGATCGGCATGGGGTACAACCTTCAGTCCGCCCTCTTCTTCGCAGTCACGCTCAACGTCGGCGCCGCCATCGGATCCCTCATAGCCGCACGCATAGCCGACAAGGGCAGGACCAAGTCGGTCGTTGCAGTACTCTTCACGATCGGTTGTCTGGCAGTCGCTGCGCTTAGTTTCGGCCCGCCCACGGTCGTCATGTTTGCCCTGGTCGCTTTGGCAGGTGCCGGCACCCTGGGCACGCAAATCCTTGTCAACGTCTTCATCAGCTCCATTTACCCCGCCGAGATTCGTGGCACCGGCCTGGGCTGGGCACTGGGCGTCGGACGTCTTGGCGCCATCATGGGTCCGCTTATCGGCGGCGCCATCCTCGGTGCAGGAATGCCCGCACAGTTCAACTTCTACGTCTTTGCCATCGTCGCCGCAATCGGAATGCTCCTCGTCCTGCCCGTCGCTGTCAGCATCCGCAACAGCCAGAACAATGTCAACAACCTCAAGACCGTCAGGAACTAAGACATGATCAACGGAATGAGGGTCATCACCCTCGAAGAACACTTCGCAACACCCGACTACAGCAAAGGTGAAGGCGGCAACTTCGTACCCGATTTCGCCGAATCCGTAGCTCGACGTATCAGCGACGTTGAAAACCTGAGGCTTCCAGAGATGGACGCAGCAGGAATCGACATTCAGGTCCTATCCCTGACAACTCCGGGTGTCCAAGGCGAGAGCCGCAGCGCAGACGCCGTGGAAAAGGCCAGGAGAAGCAACGATGTGATGGCCAAAGTCGTCCGTGAACATCCCGACAGGTTCGCGTCATTCGGTGCCCTCCCCACCCAAGACCCACAAGAAGCAGTCAATGAACTAAAACGTGTGGTCCTAGACCTGGGGTTCAAGGGAGTGCTGGTCAACGGCCACACCGCAGGCGCCTACCTCGACCATCCCCGCTTCGACGTTCTCTGGGCAGAACTCTCCAACCTCAAAGTCCCGCTCTACATCCACCCCACATTCTCACCGGCACCCCTACCGCCGCTCCAGGGATACCCCGAGCTCGCTGGACCGGTATGGGGTTGGGGCTTCGAAACCGCCTCGCACGCTTTGCGCCTCGTCGCAGGAGGAGTTTTCGACAGACATCCTGAAGCACAAATCCTGCTGGGACACATGGGCGAAGGCCTCCCCTTCACACTGGACCGACTGGATGACCGATGGGCTGTACTCCAACACGCCACACCATTGGAACGGAAACCCTCCGACTACATCCGCAACAACATGTACGTCACCACTGCCGGCGTCGAGAGCGCTCCGCCGCTGCATTGTGCCCTTCAAGCCATGGGAAGTGACAGGGTGTTGTTCTCCGTGGATTACCCCTATCAGTCCGCAGAAACTGCAACAGAGTTTCTGCGGACTGTAGAAATCGAGCCCCCAGTCAAGGACGCCCTTGCATCAGGAAATGCCGCCCGGCTCCTGGGCCTATAAAAATGCGCCCCGCCGCCAGTTGGTGCGGCGGGGCAAACGCCGCCATTCGCCCGCACTCAAAAAAGCCGATAATGGACCATACGTTAACCCAGGGGTTCGGCATGTGGAGGAGTCCGTGGTTCCTATATCGCTATCGCCCCGAAGCTTCTCCATGCGGAGCCTACAAACGCTGCCACTACTGCCAGGGCCACAACCAAACCAAAGATTCTCCCTCCCCACTGCATACAAGAACGCTATCTCGCAGACGCTCAGTCCATTCAGACAATCGAATCAGCTGGTCTTTGGCGTTTGATGAATGGGGTATTCGTCCTCGCAGTCTGGTCCCATCGGTTGGGCGTTGACTGCTGGGACTGATTGTTTCATGACGAGGGGGCCACATGTCACTATCCCCTTGCGTTCAAGCAACGCTGATCGAGACTTCATAGCTGCCGCTTCCTTTCTCCAGCGTGCAAAGTAAAGGCCCAGATTCGGGTTGTCGTCTTGACCTGCGCGGCCCTTCGAACGGGGGCTGAATTCCCGGAACTTACGTTCGGAGAGTCTTCGAGTCTTTGCTATTGCCAATGTTCGTCATTGCTGTGGATGGGGACTATTATCGTCAAGCACAAAAACTCTGGCCTTAGTTATAGATCCCCATAGGGTTTGGTGTTAGATCTAATCCTGCACCCTGCGTTTATGTCTGAGCATAATGGCATGGCGACTGCATCACTGTGACACTTTTCACATGGTTAATCGATTGGAAAACACGGTTGCGCTAGTCACCGGTGCCGCGCAGGGTCAGGGTGCCGCCCATGTCGAGCGTCTTGCTCGTGAAGGTGCCCGGGTTATTGGAACGGATGTCCTTGATGAGCAGGGGGAGATGCTTGCCGAGCAGCTCACCGCTGAGGGGCTGAAGGTTGTCTACCGGCACGCCGACGTTTCATCCAAGGATGACTGGGACGCCGTCATTGCCAGCATGGATCCGAGCTGGGGTCCGGTCAACGTTCTGGTCAACAATGCCGGCATCGGGTCGCCCGCTGCCGTGTCCGACATTGGCATCGAGGAGTGGGACCGGGTCGTCCGGATCAACCAGACAGGCATTCTGCTGGGGATGCAGGCGGTCATTCCCGGGATGATTGCCCACGGTTCGGGCTCGATCATCAACATCGCCTCGTCCTGGGCGCACCGCGGCGGTACCGAAACCGGTGCCGTCGCCTACGTCACGACCAAGGCCGCCGTGCTGGGGATCACCAGGAACGCGGCCATGAACCTGGGCACGCGCGGGATCCGCGTGAACTCGATCTCGCCCGGCTATGTCCGCACCGCGCAGATCGAAGCAGCCGAAAAGACAGACCCCGAACGCGTGGCCAACGACGTGGCCAAGATTCCCATGCGCCGCATGGCCAAACCCGCCGAGATCGCCAAAGCCGTTAGCTTCCTGGCTTCGGATGATTCCTCGTACATCACCGGCATCGACCTCCTCGTCGACGGCGGCATCAACCTCACCTAAGCATCCCCCAATATCGCTGCGCTTTTGGCGTAGTTACAGATGACCAACACCCACGGAGTGTCCTATGACCATGAATCCATTTTCCCCGGAGCCTCGAAATAGCGGGGGTTCGTTCAGCCGTCGAACGTTGCTTCAAGTAGGGGCACGGCTGTTGCCGTTTTGGGCCTAGGAGCCCTTACTGCGTGTACCGGCAAGGGTGGTGCCGGGCAGGGCGGAGGCGGTGCCACGCCGGTGCGCGGTGGTTCGCTGCGGGTCGGGGCGACCTCGGGCGGCAGTGGGGACACCCTCGATGCCCAGAACCCCCTGACGACGATGGACTTTCTCCGCACGGGGGCGTTGTTCGAGCAGCTTGTGATGATGAACGGGACTACGGGCCGGCCGGAGTTGGTGCTGGCTGAGGCCATTGAACCCAATGCGGATGCCACCGAGTGGACCATCCGGGTCAAGCCGGACATCAAGTTCCACAACGGCAAGCCACTCACAGCCGATGACGTTCTGTTTTCACTGCGCCGGATCGAGCAGAACAAGTTCCCCGGGTTGAGCACTATCGGTCCTATCGATCTTGCGTCGGCGACGGTGATGGATAACCGTACGCTACGTATCCCGTTCACTGCCCCGTTTGCCATTTTCCTCGAGGGCCTGGCCGACGTCTTCGCCACTCGTATCGTTCCTCAGGATTATGATCCTGCAAACCCTGTTGGAACGGGGCCGTTCAAGTTCGGCTCCTTTACACCTGGGCAACGCTCGAGCTTCCCGCGTTTTGATGAGTATTGGCAAAATGGTCAGCCGTACCTTGATGAGCTCGTAATCATCAACTTCGCTGATGAAACGGCACAGATCAACGCGCTTCAGTCCGGCCAGATCGATCTGGTCAACCAGCTTTCCTCGACGTCTGTTGCGGCAGTCAAGTCCGCCGGCGGCAAGGTCGTCGTTTCGAAGACCCGCGGGTTCGTGCCGTTGACCATGCGTGTGGATACCGCACCGTTCAGTGATGTCCGCGTACGCCAGGCGTTGCGTCTGCTGGTTAACCGGGACGACCTCAACCAGCAGGTCTACGGTGGCTTGGGCGAGGTCGGAAACGATATCTATGGTGCGATCGATGCCGCCTACGAGGGCACGGTCCCGCAGCGCAAGCAGGATCTTGAGCAGGCCCGTTCGCTGCTGCGTTCGGCCGGGCATTCGGATTTGCAGGTCGAACTCGTAGCGGCCCCGACCGGCCCGGGCGCGGTGGCTATCGCAAGTGTTTTCGCCACTCAGGCCAAACAGGCCGGCGTGACCGTGAATATCCGCACCGAAGAATCTACTCAATTCTGGTCACAGTCCTATGGCAAGGCCGCCTTCGCCCAGAGCTTCTGGAACACCGGTTCCTACCTGACAATGGCTGGCCACGGCATCGCCGACGGGGCGCCCTTCAACGAGATCCACCAAACGGACCCCACCTGGCAAAGCACCTACGCAAAGGCGCTGGCCACCGTGGACAAGAATGCCCGCGATGAACTGGTCAAGGAACTGATGGCGTTCGACTACGAAAAGGGCGGCTACATCATCCCGGTCTACTTCCCAGGAATCGAAGGCATGACCTCCCGCGTGGGCGGAGTCAGCGAAAACATCACTGGCATACCCATCAACGGCAGCTCCGGATGGCAGAACATCTGGTTACAGGGATCATGATGGGCACGCAACAAACCATCACCAGCGCCGGAAAGGCACCGCACTCGAAGCCGGGCCGGCCTCGTGTTCAGCATCCTGTCCGGGACCTCCTTCTATGGAGGGTTCCATTGGGGCTCATGTCAGTGCTTTTCGTCGGAGTGCTCACGTACTTGGCTACCAGAATCCTTCCCGGCGATGCTGCCCAGGCTGTGCTTGGGCAGTACGCCACCCCCGAGGCTGTTGCGGCGTTGCGGGAAGAGCTCGGACTGAACCAGGGCCTCCTCCCCGGGTTGTTTTCCTGGTTCGGAGACTTCGTTTCCGGTCAGTATGGTGATTCGCTCGCCGCGCGGGTGCCAGTGACCGATGTCGTTATTCCCCGCCTACAGAACTCGGCGGTCTTGGTCATCATCGTCGCTCTGGCTTCGACATTGGTCGGCATTGTCGGCGGTGTCATCGCAGCGCACCGACGCGACGGCCTCTTCGACGACACAGCGTCCGTGATCGCTTTGGTTGTCAGTGCCTTGCCCGAGTTCGTCGTGGGCGTTTTTGTGATCTTCATTTTTTCTGTAGGGATCCTGGACTGGTTCCCGGCCGTGTCAATCATCTCACCGGAGGAACGTATCTGGGACCAGCCGATCAAACTGGTCCTGCCTGTCCTAACGTTGGTCATTGTCACCACACCGTACATGTTCCGCATGGTGCGAGCAGCGATGATCGAAGCTTTGACCAGTGATTATGCTGAAGTCGCACAGCTCAAGGGAGCGAGTTCGGGAAGGCTCTTGTTTCGGCACGCTCTCCCCAACGCTGTTGCACCGGCCATTCAGGTTTTTGGTCTGAACCTGCTGTATCTCGCTGGCGGCATTGTGCTCGTTGAAACCGTCTTCCAGTACCCCGGCATCGGCCTTGCATTGGCCGGCGCCGTTCAAACACGCGACGTCCCTGTCCTGCAGTTCATCGTCGTCCTGCTTGCGATTTTCTACGTAGGACTGAACATCCTCACTGACCTGTTCGTGCTTCTTTCGACTCCGCGCAGACGCGCACCTAGGTAGCCATGTCCAACAAAGTTTCTACGACCACTAAAACCCCTGCCTCTCCCAAGGTCCCCGGCCGAAAATCCAATGCAGCGGTACGTGTCCTCCGGGCGGCCCTTCGTACGTGGCGCGGGCGGATTGGTGCAGGTCTTGCGCTGTTCGTTTTGGCTGTCGTTTTCCTTGGCCCGCTTTCCCCGGCGTCACCGACGGAGTTCGCCGCAGCTCCCTTTTCTGACTCAAGCGTCGAAGGTGCTGGGTTGCTCGGAACAGATGTTCTTGGGCGAGGTGTGTTGGATCGCGTTCTGCACGGTGGGCTCAACCTGATGCTCTTGGCCTTTGCCGCAACAGTTGTTGCCGTGGGGTCTGGTGCGATCATCGGCGTAATCGCGGCTTATCGTAAGGGTTTGGTTGAGAACCTCCTTATGCGTGGCGTCGATATGGTCCTGGCGATTCCGCAGCTTGTGTTCGCGCTGCTGTTGCTCAGCCTCGTCGGACCCCAGTGGTGGCTGCTCATCTTGGCAGTGGGCCTGTCCCAGGCCCCTCAGACTGCCCGTGTCATCTACGGCGCAGCCCAGTCGGTCACGGAGAAGGATTTTGTTAAGGCGGTGGCGGTGTGGGGTGTGCCCACGCGGTTGATCCTTGCCCGTCACGTTCTACCGAACCTTACAACGCCACTGATGGTGGAGCTTGGCTTGCGGCTCAGCTACTCGATTGTCCTCATTGCAGGGCTGAGCTTCCTGGGATTCGGCGCGCCGCCGCCATCTCCCGATTGGGGTGTGATGGTCAACGAGAACCGGATCGGATTGGCATCCAATGCATGGGGAGTGCTTGCTCCAGCGCTCTTGTTGGCCTTGCTCGCGGTGGGAACCAACACATTTGCCGATGCAATTGCGCGAGCGAACCTCGGCGAAAACCGCGGTGAAGAAGCCGTTCTCAACGCATCTATCAGTGCCACATCGAAAGGGTCGAAGTGACCGAGATATCACAACCTGCTCCGGTTCAAACCCGTCTCCGCGTCGAAGGGCTGGGTGTCGTCCTCGGTCGGTCCAACATCCCCGTAGTCCAGGATGTTTCCTTTTCCGTCGGAGCTGCCCAAGTGATGGGACTTGTCGGTGAATCCGGATCGGGGAAGAGCACCGTCGCCCTGTCCCTGTTGAACTACGCTCGACGTGGTCTGAAGATCACCGAAGGTACAGTCCACATCGACGGCACAAACGTACTGGATTTGTCGGGAACAGCCTTGCGCAAGGCAAGGGGAACGCTCGTTTCCTACGTTCCCCAGGACCCCACCAGCGGCTTGAACCCTGCCCTGACACTCGGGTACCAGCTGGGTGAAGCAATGCGCATTCACGACGAAGGCCAAGTCACAGAGCCCATCGGCGAACGCGTCGCGGCCCTGCTTGAAGAGGTGCGCTTACCAGCCACCCGGGAGCTGCTGAACAGCTACCCGCACCAGGTTTCCGGCGGTCAAGCGCAACGGTTAGCCATTGCGATGGCCTTCGCATGTCGGCCCCGTCTTGTGGTTCTTGACGAGCCGACGACCGGGTTGGACGTCACGACACAACGCCACATCCTGGAGACGATTCGTCGCCTCTCCACTTCCCACGATGTCAGCGCAGTGTACGTGAGCCACGACCTGCCCGTGGTGGCCGAAATCGCTGACAATGTGGCCGTGATGTACGCGGGACGGCTTGTAGAACACGCATCCGCTCCCGCCATCTTCAACACGCCCCGTCACCAGTACACTGCTGGATTGCTCAAGGCGGCCCCCACACCCGAGCGTGCTGGGGCCCTCGTCGGCATTCCCGGCCGCCCTCCTCGGCCCGGCCAGTGGCCAAAAGGGTGTGCGTTTGCGGACCGCTGCGCAGCGGCAACGACGATTTGCCGGGAGACCATACCCGTCCTTGAAACCTCCGAACCCGGGCACGTCCACCGGTGCTACCACCCCGTGCAGCCTACGGCCACAACACAAGAAGTTCCGGCATCGGACACTGTCCCGCTGCCCCCACCCAGCGCCCGAAAGGGTGCTTTGGAGGTCGGAGGGCTCTCGGCCTGGTACGGTTCCAAGCCAACACTTCACGATGTTCGGTTCACCGTGGAAGCCGGCAGCTGCCTGGGCGTTGTGGGTGAGTCGGGATCCGGGAAGACAACGCTCGCACGCTGCCTGGCCGGACTTCACTCCGCGTGGGAAGGCCCCGTCAGCTTTGACGGGCAACTACTGGACCCACAAGTACGCCGACGTCGCGCCCAGGAACGGCGACGGATCCAGTACATCTTCCAGAACCCCCATGCCTCGCTGAACCCGAGGCTGTCAGTCGGGGAGAACGTGGAAGAGCCCTTGCGGTTCTTCGAGCGGCTCTCATACGCCGACCGGCGTAAAAAAGTTCTTGAAACCCTGGAGATCGTGGCCCTCGGTGGCGACTTAGCTGACCGCATGCCCGAACAACTCTCCGGCGGCGAGCGTCAGCGCGTCGCAGTTGCACGGGCTCTGATTGTGGACCCTGAACTTTTGATCTGCGACGAGATCACGTCTGCGCTGGACGTATCAGTTCAGGCACTCGTGATTGAACAGTTGCGCGAGCTGCAGTATCAGCGCGGATTATCAATGGTGTTTATTACGCATAACGTCGCCGTGGTCCGGAGCATCGCTCAGGACATCATGGTGCTGAAACGAGGGCATGTAGTGGAGACAGGACCAGTGGAACTGGTGCTTACAGAGCCCCAGGATGCATATACAAGGCAGCTAATGCACGACCTGCCCCGCTTCTCTGACTCGGTGGTGGCCAAATGAACAACGCCTTACGTCCGATCGGGTTTATCGCCGATGACATAACTGGTGCGACTGACCTTGCGAGTGTGCTCGCAACCCGTGGAGTCGATGTGCGCCTGGCCTTTGGGACTGACATGCTTCCCGCCGATACCGGGGACGCTGTTGTCGTGGCTTTGAAGATCCGCAGTGTGCCTGCCACAGAAGCGCGTTCTGCCGCGCAGGAAGCGGCCAAGGCACTGCAGGCTGTCGGCGCCGAACAGATATTTTCCAAGTACTGCAGCACCTTCGACTCCACGGCTGAGGGAAACATCGGGCCTGTCACGGACGCTCTCATCGACCTCGCCGGCTCGGGCCGTGTAGTCCACTGTCCTTCGTACCCCGCCAATGGCCGGACGGTATATCAAGGTCACTTGTTCGTATGGCAGGAACTGCTCAGCGATTCCCCCATGCGCAACCATCCCCTCAATCCCATGCGTGATCCGCAGTTACGGCGTGTGCTCGCCGAACAGACACCGCACGCAGTGGATTCGGTCTATCTATCGACGGTGGACCAAGGCCCCGGTGCCATTTCGGACCGCCTTGCCGAAATCGGGGCTCAGCACACAGAGGCGCACCACGTAATTGTCGACGCGGTCAGGGACTCAGACCTTGACAAGATCGCTGTAGCGGCCGCGGATGACCGCGTCGCCGCCGGCGGTGCCGCCTTTGGAGCCGCCTTCGCAGTTGCCGTCCACGAGCGTTCCGGACGAGACCTGGCAGCCGACCCGAGAGTCTCAGCGTTGCCGCCCGGTCCAGCGGCAATCCTGGCCGGTAGCCTTTCCCGGGCAACACAGGAACAGGTGCGCAATTTTGATGGACCTACGTTGACCCTCAATGTGCAAGATCTTGTAGATGGTGAGGCCGCCTTGCGCAAAGCGGCAGACTTTGTCGAAAACAGGATCTCTGACGGCCCCATGCTGATCACGACAGACCACAATTCCTTCGGAGCGTCCATTGCCGAGGGACTGAGTTCGGCGCAGGTCTCACGACGCGTGGAACTTGCCATGGGGGACATCGCTGTCGAGCTTGAGCGTCTGGGCGTTCGAAGGTTCATCATCGCAGGGGGTGAGACCTCCGGAGCAGTGGCCGAAGCACTCAATTTGCGGTCGGCGCGGATTGGTCCCGACATCAGCGTGGGCGTCCCATGGATTGTGGCAGAGGACCGGGGACTGGCGTTGGCTTTCAAATCGGGGAACTTCGGCGGGCCGTTGTTCTTCAGTGATGCTCTCGAAAGGGCTGGAAAATGAGTTTTGACGATGCAATGCGAACCCACATGGTTGCTCTGGGAGCTGCACTTTATGATCGAGGCCTGACTCCGGGCAGAACAGGAAACCTCAGCATCCGTGTCGGGGACAAAATCATGATCACCCCCACTAACGCTTGCCTGGGCCGACTCGACCCGGACCGACTGGCCATCACCTCTCTTGATGGAGAGCACATCGCCGGCGACAAGCCATCGAAAGAACTTGTCCTGCACCAGGCGCTCTATCAAAACCATCCCACGTGCGCTGCCGTGGCACATCTGCATTCGACTTCCGCAGTCGCGGTATCCTGCCTACCTGATCTGGACGTAGAGGATGCACTTCCTCCCTTGACGCCCTACTACGTTATGCGGGCTGGCCGCCTGCCCGTAGTCGACTATGCGGCTCCCGGGAGCACAGCACTACAGGAGGCAGTCGCACGGGCATCGGAGCGTTCGCGGGCAGTGCTGCTACGTCACCATGGGACGCTGGCCACAGCCGCGACATTGGACGGCGCAGTTGATGCTGTGGAGGAAATCGAGGAAACAGCACGCCTGCATCTGCTTCTGGAACGGCACTCACCGAGGTATCTCAGCGAGCATGACGTCGCTGATCTGCGGCAACGCTTCCCCCAAGCTCCATAGGACACAGTGGCACCCCCGCGGGGGTGCCACTTTCCTTAAGTTCCTAGAGCCGGCAAACCCACCGCTTGAACAATTCAACAACTATAGCCTCTGTTTATTCGGGGATATAGTCCCGAAGCGCACTGGGTAGAGATACCATGTGCACGTGAACGGCTATGAGCATCTGCGTCTCTTTTGTAGTTGCATACTGACTAATCGGCGGAGCATCGCACTAGAAGGCAGCATGGCCGCGCCCGAAAAGGTCAGAGCGCCGGAACCAACGCCCAGGGGAGTGCTGTCGTCACAGCAACTCCAACGCCTCGATACGCAGATTCTGCCTTCCCATACTTCTCCATGTGAGGTGAAAACGTGACAACACCCCCTGCTAATCAGCCAGCTGGGCCTCCCCGGACCACAGCGGGGTTGGGCAAAATCTCAGTACGCGACCTCGTCGAGCTACGCTACTTGCAAGCAACCCCATTAGCGGGAATGTCCGGGCTGGACCGCCGGGTTTCCTGGGCTCATGTGAGCGATGCCTTCGACCCTTGGAATTGGCTCGATCCCGGCGATTTGGTACTTACGTGCGGTTACATCGTGCCCGAAGAACCCCACGATCAGGTGCGGTTTGTTGAGAAGCTTGCAGAGGCCGGGCTAAGCGGCCTAGTCATAGGCGAAGACAAACGTTGTCCAACGATCTCGACTGAGATGCTCGAAGCTGCCGACCGCGCCGAGTTCCCACTGATCAAGGGGGCGCACAGTGTGGGCTTTGCCCAGTATGTCCGCTTTGTGGCCGTCGCCAATGCAAAAGAAGAGAATCAGTCCTTCACCAAAATCGCCCGTGTACACGGCGAGGTGATGGCCAGCCTGCGTGAGGAACTTGCAGGCACGGAGTTCGTAGACCGGCTCAGTAATGTCGTCAATTGCACGCTGCAGGTCGTAGACCCGGACCTGTGGGAGTCATTGGTCCCCGGCGGGGGTACACCCGGGCTTGAATGGAAGAACGCCTACGATGAAGAGGTTCGCCGGTCGTCCGGTCGGGCACCTTTTGTTATGAACCTCACCGTCGACGACAAAGTCGCGCTGGCGATGCCGATCCCCAGCGAAAGGTCGGCCTGCCTCATCGCCTTCCCCGACGGTGAGACGAAACCGCCCCTGGCTGTTCTCCACCAGATCGCAGCGGCGTGCGCACTGGAGATCGGGCGAGTCGACGCCACGGTGGAGCGCTACCGCCGCTCCGGCGCCGGGCTTTTGAATGATGCGCTGGTCGGCCGCTTTGACCCGGTAGTTCTGACGGAGCTATTCCGCGAACGTCGACTACAAGGTGACCTTCGCGTCCTGGCGATCGACGGCCGACCCGACGCGATAGACAAACTGGCCCGGAGTTGGCTTATTCGTCGCATCCCGTTCCTATTCGGCGAGATCGGGCAAGTCGCAGTGGCGGTAGTCAGATCTGAGGACGTCCCGACCTCCGTCCTGGAGGAACGAACCGCCCTTGAACGCTGGAGAGCCGGCCTGAGCGACACCTTCAGCGACACCGGCAACCTTGGTGATGCGGTTCGTCAGGCGCGGTGGGCTCTCGAAACCATCAACCCGGAAAGCACAGCTCTCGTACCGTACGGACAGGGCAGTCCCACATTCCTTCCACGAACCTTGGCTGAATCCAAGCTGACTGCTGATCGCGTCCTTGGCCCCCTCATGGATTATGACCGAGATCAAGGTACGGAATTGGTCAGAACCCTTCAGACGTACTTGGAGTGCGATCGCTCTCCGAGCCGGACCGCTGAGCTGCTTTACATCCATACGCAAACCGTCAACTACCGCATGGCACGCGTCCAGGAATTGACGGGTCGATCCATGCGGTCCACAGGTGACGTCAGCGAGTTGTGGTTTGCCCTGCGTGCCCTGGCACTTTCACAAACCGTACAGTAGCAAGCTATATCGGGACACAGCTTCGCCCTCTCGATTTATATGGAAGACACATGGACGACGACGGTTGCGGACGGAATAGTTCTAGGGGCTGAGCGAACGAGAGGAAAAGCCCATGAGTAAGTCATTTGAGGGACGCAGTGTGATCGTTACAGGAGTAGCTTCCGGCCTCGGAAGCGCCCTGGTCAAGGAGTTCGCTGCCGAAGGCGCTCAAATCCTCGGTTGCGACGTGAACGACGCCGCCGGCGAAGCCGCCATGGAGGGTCTTGGCTTTTACCGTCACACGGACGTGTCCAAAGAAGCTGAGGTTGAGTCTCTGGTCGACGAAGCGGTAAAGCGCTTCGGCCGCCTGGATGTCCTGGTCAATAACGCAGCCATCCAGATCGAAGAAGAACTGGCGGACACCACAGAGGAGCAGCTGGACAAGGTTCTGGGAGTAAATCTGAAGGGGCCGTTCTTCGGCTGCAAGCACGCCATCCGCGCCATGAGGGGCGCCGGCGGGGGCTCCATCGTCAACGTCTCCTCGGTACTGGCGGTAACGGGTGATCCCATGCTCGCAGCCTACGGAGCCGCCAAAGGCGGAGTTCTCGCCCTGACCAAAGCCGCAGCCGTGAAATACGGACGCGATAACATCCGCTGCAACACCGTCCTTCCAGGCGACATGCAAACTCCACTCGTTGAAGCCTATTTTGCGGCGGCAAAGGACCCGGCAGCTCTGCGCGCACAAGCGGAGGGAGAATACCCTCTCGGCCGCATTGGTCAGCCCAGCGAAGTTGCGCGCGCCGTACTGTTCCTGGCCTCAGACGCGGCAAGTTTCATCACGGGTGAGGCCCTCGTCGTCGACGGCGGCCTGCTCGCCGAATGCTACTAGCCACCACCGCTTAAACCGGGTCAGGATTCAAAGCCGCAATTACGTCGACCATGAACGCAAGATCTTATCTGCACACGCGTACTACCGGCATCACGTTTGACGGTCTTGGGTCCTGATCCGCGGCTACACGAGTCATTACGTCTAGAAACAGGGATATCCATGTCCAAACTCGGTCTCATCCACACTGTATCCAAGCTTGGATCCACCTTTGCCGAGCTCACAGAAGAGCTGCTTCCGTCCGTGGAGACGATCGTTATTAGTGACGAATTGCTCCTGAAACGCACCGTTCGCGACGGAGAAATCGATAGTGTCACCCGTGACCGGCTTCGCGCCCACGTGGCTGCCCTCACTGAGTACGGCGTCGACGCGGTCCTGGTCACGTGTTCTTCCGTGGGCGGGGTTGTCGATGAGATAGCCAGAAACGCAGAAGTTCCGGTCTTTCGGGTGGACCGGGCCATGGCAGAACGTGCCGTTGAATTGGGAACCAGGATAGGTGTCCTCGCCACATTGCCAACAACGTTGGCACCGACCGCTGCTGTCGTAGAAAGCGCTGCACGCGCAGCCGGCCGCGATGTCTCCGTTATCCCCCGCCTCTGCGAGGGCGCCTTTTCCGCGCTGGACCGTGGCGACGCCGCCCGGCACGACGCCATCATCGCAGAGGAACTCGATTCTTTGCTCGCCGAGGTCGATGTAGTCGTTCTTGCACAGGCATCCATGGCAAGGATCGCCGCCATGCGACCCATCGATGGTTCCCGTGTCCTATCGAGCCCGAGGCTCGCATTGGAGCGCCTGGCCACGCAAGGGCCATTTCTCTCCAAGTAAGGGGTCCTTGCACGCAGACATAAACAGCCTGACCAGGTCTGTATAACGCGCTAATAGTGAGGATCACAAAGATCCTCGATCATTGTTATACAGGCACGGAGCCACAAGCTACTCGACACGGGCCGAGACAACATTCCGGCCTTCGCCCGGGAACAGGAAGGAAAGATCATGACTACCGCACAAGTTACCGAATCTCCCACGACTTCTCTGTCGTCCGATGATTTCAAAGCCGCATTCCGCCAGCACCCCGCAGGCGTAGCCGTCATTACGGCTAACTCAGGAAACGGCCCGGTGATGCTCACGGCAACGTCCGTCTCCTCCGTGAGCGCCGATCCGGCACTGCTCATGTTCTCCCTCTCGGCGCATTCCTCAAGCACGCCCACCATTCGACGAGCAGAAACCGTAGTCGTCCACCTGCTCGGCGCCGGCCAGCTGGAACTGGCCAAGCTTGGCGCCACAAGCGGCATCGATCGTTTCGCCAACACCGAACTCTGGTCCACCCTGCCGGGCGGCGAGGTTTACTTCCCGGGCGCCCGCGCCTGGATCCGCGGCCGCGTCCTGACATCAATGGATGCCGGCGGCTCGGCGATCGTCCTGGTTGAGGCAATTGAAGCCAGCACACAGGACGGCGCTGAGGAGCAGGTGCCATTGGTCTACTACAACCGCACCTGGCACGAACTCGGAGACCACAGCCAAGTCGCCTAACCCGCGGTTATTCTGCAAGAGCTGTGCGCGCTAAAGACGATCATGTGCCCGCACATGAAGTGCATTTCCAGGCTGACAAGGAACTAGTGACGTGACCCGAGCAATCGACATCCCCATAACGGAGCAGGCCCAGATCTCCACGGGCGTACCTGCTTCCGTTATTGGAAGCGGCCTGAGGACCGTAGTGGACGGGTTGGATCACGCCGAGGGAGTATGCTGGTCGCCTTTGGATCAAGTCCTCTACGCAGGAGGGGAAGGCGGCCAGCTTTACCGCTTCAACCTCGAGGGCGGGGCCGTGGAGACTGTTTGCACGGTACCAGGTGCTTCCATGCTGGGTCTGGCAGTTGACGGTTCGGGTCACGTCTACGTCTGCGATACCGGAAACAGCTGCGTCCAACGAGTCGACACCGCTGGAGTCGCCCGACCCTATGGGGATTCGATCGGCTATCCCAACTATCCTGTTTTCGACAGCACCGGAAGCCTATGGGTTTCCGACTCGGGGGACTGGGGCAAACCCAACGGCGGCATAGTCCGAATAGACCCCGATGGCACCACAGAACGCGTACTCGAGGGCCTAAATTTTGCCAACGGACTGGCGATAAGCGGTGATTGGCTCTACATCGTAGAGTCGACCTGGCCCAGAGTCATCCGGATGCCCCTCGTCGGGGGACCCACCGAAGTGGTCGTGGTTCTGGACCAGGTGGTACCGGACGGAATCGCATTCGACGCCGACGGGGGATTATGGATTAGCTGTTGGCAGCCCAATCGCGTCTACCGCCTGTCCGTGGACGGTCAACTCGATGTTAAGGTCGACGACTGGTCGGGAGTGTACGCCCCGACACCGACAAATATCGCCTTCGCCGGCCCCCAGCTGAATGTGCTCGCACTTGCCTCACTCGGCACCGGAGTAGTGACAGCCTGTGACCCAGGCGTTCAGGGTTCCCCACTTCACCTGCCGATCCACCACTGATCAACACAACGTCGTGTAAAACCCCGGTGGCGAAGTAGCCGCCGACCAGGAACAAAAGATAGGGACCAGATAATGAGTAGCGAGATATACGACGCAGTGGTTATTGGAGCTGGCTTTGCCGGCATAACGGCCGCCCGCGACCTTGCCAAAGACGGCAAAAGGGTCCTGATCGTAGAAGCCCGGGACCGAATCGGCGGCCGCACCTGGTACCGTCCCTTCGCAGATACACACGTATCCGTCGAGATGGGCGGCAACTGGCTCGATCCGGTAGGAAATGAAGCCATCATGGCAGAAGTCCAGCGGTACGGGGTTGAGCTCAGCACCAGCCCTCAGGCCGAGAATCATGTTTCCATCTTGGATGGCGTCCTGAGCCATGCAGCCTGTCCCATCAGTCGAGATGACGAACTCGCTCTCCGACTTTTTGTGGAAGAAGTCCGCAAGCAAGTGGAACGCATCGACCCGACGCTGCCCTTGGACACTCAGAATGTCGGAGACCTCGATGTGCCACTGGATGACTACATCGACGGGTTCGGGCTCTCGGTGACTCTGAAAGAGCTCATGGGCGCGTGGATTCGACAGGAAACTGGTTGCCACCTCTCCCAAATCTCCGCCCTCCACCTGATGGCTTGGATCCCTGTTCTCAACTACGACGTCATGGCCATCGGCCACACTCCAACGCACCGGTTCGCAGCCGGCACCACAGATCTCCTGCAGCGCATGTTGGACGACTCAGCTGCGGACCTGAGACTTTCTGCCCCCGTCAGCCAAGTCGAACAGTCTGACGACCAAGTCACGGTACGGCTGGAGAGTGGAGAGGTCGTGCGCGCACGAGGCGCCGTAATTGCCATTCCCCTGAACTGCCTCCCTGACGTCGAGTTCGTACCGCCGCTCTCACCCGAGAAGACCGCGGCCGCGGCAATCGGGCAGTCAGGAGCGGCAAAGAAGCTCTGGGCTCTCGTCACAGAAGTTCCTGAGAAGGTTCTTGGAATTGGCGAGCACGACGAACCAATCGACGTGTTCTTCACCGACTATCCACGCGACGAGACTGCTCTTGAAGGCGACCTCATCGTTGGGTTCTCGACACCAGAACGTTCTTTGAGAATTCTGGACCGGGAAGACGTGGAAAAGGCCTTCCGAAGGTACCTTCCTGACGCCCAGGTCCTCAAAGTTGACGGTCATGATTGGTTCGCTGACCCCTACTCCAAGGGAACCTGGTGCACCCCGCCGGCAGGATTGCTGTCGAAGTACGCTTCAGCACTTGAAGCCACGGAAGGCCGTGTCGTATTTGCGGGGTCGGACATCGCCCACGCATTCCGTGGCTGGATGGAGGGCGCAGTCGCAACCGGTGCCATTGCCGCGACACGCCTCTCCGCGATATTGGCCCAGGCTTAATCTCGACGAGCTCAGGCCCTAGCAACTATTAGAGCCAGGGAAGCAACCCGGCACGTCTTCTCCATACTCTCAACGGCTACAAACCGGCGCGGCTCCGCTAAACCCAGCGGAGCCGCGCCTACTTAACTTTCCAAAGAGGCGAACCCTGCGGACTACCTGACGAGGAACACTCATTGAATCGAGAACCCACCATAGGAGCAGCACCCGCCGCTTCAACCACCCAGCCAAACCTCCACACGCAGACGAGCTCCGGAGATACCGCCCATACCCCGTGGGGTAGGCTTCTGCTGCTTTCCGCAGCGGCATTCACTGCCGTTACCACCGAGTTGCTCCCTTCAGGACTGCTCCCCCAGATCAGCCGTGACCTAAGGGTTGAGGAAACCAGTGTTGGCATCCTCACAGGGGCCTACGCACTGGTTATCGTATTCACAGCGTTGCCCTTGTCACGGGTGTTGGGCGGTCGAGTTCCTCGGAAGAACCTACTGATCGCGACCATGTTTACATTCGCGGTAAGTAACGTGCTCCTTGCATGCAGCCCAACGTTGGAACTTGCCATGGCGGCCAGGCTACTTGGCGGCATTGCGCACGGGATGCTGTGGGTTGGCATTGCTCCATACGCGGCACGGATCGTTCCGGAAGCTTCTGTGGGCAAAGCAATGGCAATCGTTTTTGCCGGCAACAGTGTCGCTCTGACCGCCGGCGCGCCAGTGGGCACACTTATGGGCTCCATTATGTCGTGGCGTCTGTCATTCCTGCTCCTGGCAGGAATCGGACTAGCCATTTCCGCGGTATGCATCTGGCTGCTGCCTGCTGCACATGACAAGGACACCAAAACAAGCCCGTCGATTTTCAAGGCGTTTAGACTGCCAGGCGTTGTTGCGGTCGTCACGGCTTGGCCGCTGCTAGTGCTTGGCCATTTCACACTCTTCACCTACGTTGCGCCTTTCCTCCATGCCACCGGTCTACCTGAGGAATTCACCGGTGCACTCCTGTCCCTCGTAGGAGGCGCAAGCCTGGTAGGAATCTGGATTGCAGGTCGGACAGCGGATTCCTACCCGAGACGATCCCTTCTGTGGACTGTCGCGGGGCTAGTTACCGCTTTCGGCCTGCTGCCAGTGCTGGGCGGCATAGGGGTAGCTGGACCTCTTCTTGTGGCCCTTTGGGGGGCAGCGTTTGGAGCACTGGGCATCTATAACCAAGCAGCGATCCTGCGCGCCGGTGGAGAACACAAAGACGCAGCCAACAGTCTCTCCGTTGTGACTATTCAGCTTGGCATCAGCATCGGATCAGCCTTCGGTTCCATGGCCATGACCTTGCTCGGTCCCCAGCAGGTGCCGCTGGCAGCAGCGATACCAGTTGCCGCCGCCCTCGCAATCATCTTCGTCAGCAGGCGCAGTGGATATCCGGCAGGTCCCAGGGAGTCGCGGTCCTAGTTCTTCCGCAAGGCGTGTCTGCATCCCGCCCACATTTCGCTGCTGGACATGATCGAGGATCATCAGCTGCAAATCCAATCCAGGAAGAGCCCGCCGTCCTCCGTGTGCGAAGCCGTGCGGCGCCGCCGACCTTTGGGCCGCCTGCTCATAGTTTCCGGCTGGGAATCCCGGTGAGGTCGACATGGAGATCAAACAACCCTCTCACCTGCAGCCTCCCACTCCTGTAAAGGAGCTGCCGGCATATGCTTACGTTTGTGGGCAAACTGGCGGCCCAGCGTCATGCCTTTGCACAACTTTTCTCTTGCGTTTCAGCACGGCTGACGTTGAAGGTTCTGATTGTTTGAAAGTGATCTGGGCTGCGATGTTGCGCCAGTCAAGGACTGACGTTTCGGATTCACGTTTAAGCACGAAAGGGCCGCGTCCTAACGGACGCAACCCTTTCGTGCTTCAAGCCAACGCTTAGACGGTGGCCGCTGCCACGGGAACCGGCGCATCTTCGTAGTAGCGGACGGCCGTAAACTTGCCGTCCTGGATTTCAACGAGGATCACACCATCGAGTGTGACGGCCCCCCCATCGTTGTCTTTCAGATTAACGCGGAATTCAAAGACCGCCGAGGACTCTCCGTTGCCCCATTCATTCAGGATTTCAATGGAGAGTTCCGGGTAGACGCTGTAGAACTCCTCGGTCATCTCTCGAATGGCATCGTGCCCCTTCTTTGCGGGTCCGCCTGCGGGATGGAAAACGGCGTCCGGGTGGAAGTGGCTCAGCACCGCCTCAAGGTCGCGCCTGCACTCGGCGTCCCAGACGGACGTCTGAAGTTCTCTGGCTGTGGTCATCAGTTTTCTCCTGTTTCAGTTGCGGTAGGTACGTTCCAAATGGTGTAGATTTTCCGGACCGTCTCTTCGATATCCCATGTGCCGCGCCAGCCGAGGGGAGCGATGAGTACGGCCCCCGGCTTTATCTCGTGGACGGTTCCGTCTGCGCTGGTGATGGTGCCCTTGCCGGAGAGGAAGTGCATCAGTTCCGTGTCATGTTCGCGTGCTGAGTCGAATCGACCCGGCGTGCACTCCCACACTCCACTGCGCCCTCCTGCGTCCGCATGCAGGACCCGGAATGACTCCACTGGCGCGCCGGACAGCGCGGGGACGCGGGGGCGGCTCTGGGTTAGCTCTTCGGTCTCTGGTGCACCGCGGTAGACGATTACGCCTAGGGCTTCTTCGGTCATTCGGCGGCACCTCGGGGTCCGAGGTCTGCGATCCTCGGCCGAACTTCGCGGCCCAAGAGCTCAAGATGGCGGCGGTAGGGCTCAGGGTCTTGGCTGTAGTCGAAAGTGAACGACAGAAGCGCCCCTACGCCACCGAGCTCGTCATTGAACTTGGTGATCTTATCCACGACGGTGTCCGGCGAGCCGATGATGAAGAAGTTGTCCACCATCCACTCGAGCGTCAGTTCATCAATGGTCATACCAGGATCCAGAAGCAACTCCCCGAGAGCGTACTTCTTGCCACCACGATCACGTACTGCCCTGAATGTCGGCAGTACAAGGTCTTCCCAGGTACGGCCAGCAGGGCCTTCAAGGAAGAGCTTGCGCGCTTCAGCGTCCGTGTCTGCAACGAACACGTCACGCATGACGCGCCAGTTTGAGCGATCCGGCGTGTGGCCAGCTTCTACGGCGGCTCGTTCGTAGGTGTCCCACTGCTGGAGCAGTGCGGCCATGCCTACCTGCTGGCTCATGGGGGAGAAGCCTCGACGACCGGCCTCTACGAAGGTCGGTGAAGTGGGCTGGACGCCCGTCATCATGACCTCTGGATGCGGGTTCTGGAAGGGCTTGAGGTGGGGGCCGTTCCATTGGTCGGAGTGCGCCGGCATGTCTACGGTCCAGAATTCGCCTTCAAGGCGAAAAGGTCCCTGACGGGTCCAGATGGACGTGATGACGTCCACTGCCTCGTCGAAACGCTTCGGATTTCCCAGTTCGATGTTGAAGAGCTGGGCGTCGGTTGGGAACGAGCCCGGGGCGAACCCTGCGATGTAGCGTCCACCAGTCATGTGATCCAGGTACATCAGCCTGGTCGCGAGTGCGATGGGGTTGTGATAGGGGAGCAAGTGTGCCGCAGCCCCCAGTTTAAGGCGCGTAGTTTCACGCGCTGCTGCCGCAATCATGAGATCGGGAGCCGGGTTCGGCTCGTGCCCAATCGTGTGGTGTTCGGCAAAGAAGATCTCGTCCAGACCATATTCGTCGGCCCATCGAGCCACCTGAAGGTCCCACTCGATCACTTCCTGCAGTGTCCGCTTTCCGTCCACGTATGCTTGCGCATACGGAGGGCTGAAGAATCCAAGTTCCATAGCTGTATAAATTCCCTTCAGTGCACGCTGGAATGGTGGTCCTACTAACCTCCCCGAGCGGCACCAGAGGGACAATTAGCGCAAACCTCAAACATTCGCTGTCTGCTTGTGGATGCGCATAGGACTAGTGTCTTCATCTAAATGAAGAGGTTGGTTCCATATGTTGGGACAGTGGTGCCGTCACTTAGGGAGCGGGACACTTTTCACATGGTTAATCGATTGGAAAACACGGTTGCGCTTGTTACCGGTGCCGCGCAGGGTCAGGGTGCCGCGCATGTCGAGCGTCTTGCTCGTGAAGGTGCCCGGGTTATTGGAACGGATGTCCTTGATGAGCAGGGGGAGATGCTTGCCGAGCAGCTCACCGCTGAGGGGCTGAAGGTTGTCTACCGGCACGCCGACGTTTCATCCAAGGATGACTGGGACGCCGTCATTGCCAGCATGGATCCGAGCTGGGGTCCGGTCAACGTTCTGGTCAACAATGCCGGCATCGGGTCGCCCGCTGCCGTGTCCGACATTGGCATCGAGGAGTGGGACCGGGTCGTCCGGATCAACCAGACAGGCATTCTGCTGGGGATGCAGGCGGTCATTCCCGGGATGATTGCCCACGGTTCGGGCTCGATCATCAACATCGCCTCGTCCTGGGCGCACCGCGGCGGTACCGAAACCGGTGCCGTCGCCTACGTCACGACCAAGGCCGCCGTGCTGGGGATCACCAGGAACGCGGCCATGAACCTGGGCACGCGCGGGATCCGCGTGAACTCGATCTCGCCCGGCTATGTCCGCACCGCGCAGATCGAAGCAGCCGAAAAGACAGACCCCGAACGCGTGGCCAACGACGTGGCCAAGATTCCCATGCGCCGCATGGCCAAACCCGCCGAGATCGCCAAAGCGGTTAGCTTCCTGGCTTCGGATGATTCCTCGTACATCACCGGAATCGACCTCCTCGTCGACGGCGGCATCAACCTGACCTGAACACCAACCCAAGGTACAACGGTGGCTTCAGGGCCGGCGATCTACTCGCCGCTCTGGAGCCACACCTATCTCTGGAGCCTTTCGTAGCAGGTATTCATGATCCGCATGATGCCAACGGCAGGGACACGGGGGAGTGTCCTCCCAGCTTAAGCGCTGGCCGTCATGTGTCTTCGGCGTCCTGCTTGTCATGGCATATAGAGATTCGACGGTCTTTCATGTGTAGAGCTAATGGTGAGAGCAGACCATACCGTCCATCATCGTTAATGTGCTCCCGGACAAAAGTTGGAACGGGAAATTCACAAGATCCTTGCGGTTTCTCGAGCGAGCAGAAGCCCAAGGTACTGGCACCCATCAGACCGGCAGCGACGCCCTGCTTCGACACGCCACCGTACCCTCTCACGTACTCGAAGGACGACGATGAAAACTCAGACTCTAGGGTCAGTAGCCTCGATGCACCCCGCTGAGGCGACTGAGGTCCCAGCGGGACACACTGTGGTTGCTGTGGTCGTTCAGTGGCGGGCAAAGATCGCTCTCTTCAAACGTAGTCAGAGCCTCCGCCATGAGAGCGGCCAATGGCACTGCATTACGGGCTATATGGAGCCAGGGCGCACCCCCGTGCAGCAGGCCATGGAGGAGTTGCGGGAAGAAACCGGCTTGGAACAGTCAGATATTTCCGAACTTCGATCCGGTCCGAAACTGATGATGAGAGACGGCAGCGGTGCACCGTGGCTCGTACATACATTTACGGCAGTCACATGTACCCGCCGACTCGAGATCGACTGGGAGCATGAGGCCTACCGTTGGACGCCACCTAGCAAGGTCAAGCGCTTTTCCAACCGCGCCTACTGGTTGGATCAGGTGTTGGAAGCAACTGGCTTCCATGTCCAGGGAGCCGCGGGGTTTGGTCCCCGAGCAGCCTCATTAAGGAAGCAGTCAGCCTAGACCGCTAACCGACACCGCTGGGCGCTGCAAAGCATCCCGTTTTAGCCACAGCACGTTTCTAACGAACCTTGAATTTAGGAGTAGTTTCCATGTCTAAGAAGATCGCGATCTTGCACACCAGCTTCGTGTTCGTGTCAGTCGAACCCATCATTACCGACCTCATAGCGGAACTTATTCCTGAAGCCGAAATTATTCATTTTGTTGACTCCGACGTTCTAGCGACAGTAGTGCGCGAAGGAGGCATCTCGTCACAGAGCGAAGCACGGATGGTCCATCTGGCCCAAGCCGCTGAAGCGGCGGGCGCGGACATCATCTTTTCTGCCTGCTCCTCTCTGGGCCCTGCTCTGGATACAGCGGCCCGGAATGTCGACACGCCAGTCATAAAGATTGATGAAGCGATGGCAACAATCGCCGCCCGAGATGGCAATCGAATCGGTGTCCTTGCCACAGTACCGACCACCCTGGGCCCGACATCTGACCTCATTCGGACGAAAGCTGATGAAATGGGTCGAGTGACGTCCATTGAACAGAGGCTCTGCGAAGGGGCTTTTTCTGTTCTCATGTCCGGGGACCGGGACAAACACGATGCCATTGTCATAGAGCAAGCGACAGATCTTGCCAGGACCACGGACATGATCGTGCTCGCTCAGGCATCCATGAACCGTTTGGCCGGGGTCATCGAGGAAAGGTCTAAGGTCAAGGTCCTTTCCAGCCCCCGACTGGGCGTAGAGCACCTTGCTGAGCACCTCACACGCAGTTCTGTCGCCTAACCGGCACCTGGCCGCCGTTCCGACTTGACTCGGAGCTGCTTCATTTCACGGTGATCGCTCATCAGGTCATTGGCGAAGCACGTAGGCCGAGGACGTGCTCCGCCAGTCCGCCTCAATAAAAGCTGAGGTGATACGTCAACGCCATGGACCCGCCGCCTTCGGAGAAAGCGCACCAACGACAGGAAACAAACTATCCCCTGCTGAGCTGCACTGTTATCCGCTAAGCAAGCCCCGAAGGACCGCTGTACAGCTGCCCGTCAGGGCTAGGCCGAGAACGAGTGTATTGCCCGCTTTCTGGGGGATGAACGGACTCAGGAAATGTCCTGTTCCTGCCCTAGGGCTACTGCTGCCAGGGATGATACCCAGCGCATAGGGGGCACTGTTTGCGGGTAGCCCTTTTGCTGCTAGGGAAAGAGTGTTTACGCCCAAGAGGAATACTTGCGCGGTGCCTACAAATTCTTCACGGGGCCAACGCTCGGACGCCGAGTGGACGGCTACCATGGGCCCCCAATCCGGCCGTGGTGGTCATGAAACCCGACAGTGCCCCGGCGATGAGTGCGCCTGGCAGTCCCGGAAGTAGTGCCCTTCTACGGCCTAGGATCACTGCCAAGACTGCAGCAACGGAAATGCTTCCTACTCCGAGAAGGAGAGTTGTGGCGGAAACGGAAGAAGCCATAAGGGCGCCAAGCCGGATACCTGCCAGGGCCGGAATGAACATCGTCAGCACCCGGCGCCACTGGATACTTCGCCAAGTTGTGGCTACGACAGTTAGGCACAGCGCAGCGGATTGAGCATTTTCGAGTGAGACGCCCTCGGCCGGGCCGATCACCAGCACGAGAAATAGTGCGGCAACTAAGGCGAACCCCAGTCCGGTTATGCGTTGGGTAGCAGCGCCGAGCCAGACTGCGGCGCAGACAAGCACGATTTGCTCGATGGTCATGGAGAGGCAGCTCCCTTTGTGCTACCAGTCTCGTGGGGGAGTTGCCGGCACTGGAAGTACTTGGCGGTGCTCAGGGACGGCCGCCGCCTTCAACAGCTGCTCCCTCATCCAAGGAATCTCTTGAGATCCCGTCCAAAGCCGGGAACTCATATCCTTTGGGCATCCAAACTCGCGTTCCCTCATCCCTGAACAGGGCTATGCGCCCACGTCCACCATCGAGCCATATCCAAACGACAGACGCATCGCGGGTTAATTCGTCGACCTCGCCGCCAAGAACCGGACCGTTATCCCGCTCTACAAGGACGTAGATGCCCTCTTCCAGAAGCGCCCAGTCGTCGCTCTGAAGCTCGTCCCCCTTCTCATAAGGGGTTTGCATACGGCGTCTGGCGCCACGGGCGTCGTGCGGAAATGCTTTGAGGTGGCGATGTAATCTGGTTTCCAGCCTGCCCCAGGGGTCTGTGTTGTAGGCGAAGGCCGTACCGGCGCTGGTGTGCTCGTCTTCTTGGATAGTAGAGGAAGATTTGTCCATCAGAACTCCTAAAAGTTGGGACGCGTCGTTAGGGAATGCGCCACTGAACCATCAGTGCGTGAATTTGAGCGGTTGTCGAAGCTGCCAGATGCTGAGAGGCCGCGCTTAGTGCTGGCGACAGTATGCGAAGCATCGCAGCATGGCATGTGGCGGACGAGCAGGCGCCTATACGTGACTGTACTTTTGGCTTGCTATCCCAACGATCTCCAGGACGTGGGCGTCAATCAAACGGACCTCTCGTGTTGGCGTACGTAGGACTACTAGCCCAAGCGCTGGATAAGTCCGGAGTACCCTGCCTGTGTGATAAATCTTTCCCCTATGCCAGGCTTGTAACCGATCTCCGGTCTTCAACTCCCTGAGCATCTCCAACACTGACTCGCTGACACCGTTGTCACCATCCAAAATCTACTCATTCCATTTAGGTGCCTGGGCGACTGACTGATTCAGGCAGAGTTCAACAGGCGCCCGTTCCGCACTTCGACACATACTTATACGGTCTCGGAGTCAACCAGGCAGTTCAATTAGCAGCGAATAAGAGGCTGGGTCCTCGGGTTGTTGAGGCATATGAAATACCTGCTACGACTTCAGCGCTGACTTGATCGTCAGCGCCATGCCTGAGGCGACGATAACGAAGGCATCAACCGTGGACTTCATCACGACACAGCACAAAAGCACTCTGGGATCCGTACGGCGGGAGCACTGGAGGTGACAGCCGCCCCCAGCAGGCACCTATAGGAAGCTCTAGTCCACATCAGATAAATTGTGTTCAAGCACAGTGGCCGCCTAAAGGGTGATCGAGGACACTTTAATTCACGGCTAGGAAAACGCACGCATCCCCACAAAGCACGTCGGTCTGAGCTCAGGGCAGAGCGTCATGCTTATCAACGACGTTGTATCACCGGGTTTGCGGGTGAACTCTGACCCATCAGGCTAAGGCAGCAGCCAGGCTGATACTCCGCAAGGAGGATCTGGCGGCGGAATGTCGGGTGCTAACTAACATTGCCAAGGTTCTACTTCTCCTCCCCTCAGAGGATCCACGAATGGCCAAGGAAGGGTCCTTTCCTTCAGCGGAGCGGAGGCTCCCTGAAGCGCCGCGCACTACAAATGCGTGGCCTCGACCCGATACACACCGGAGTTTTACACTATGAAAAATCCAGGCAGCTCAGCACCTGAAAACGGTGCTTACTTGATCCCAAATGGGTCGCGCTGGACCGCACAAGACGTTCAGGGGCAGGGCAAAATGAAGCCAGCTACCACGCTCACACTCGAAGCTCCAGGAAAAGCTGAAGCCGGCTCAACACAAATTGGTCTTAGCGGATCAATGGGAACCTTCCGCCTCTTTGCCCTCGTCATGGCTTTCGTGTCACCGCTCGTTACGGTGGCGGGCTGGGTCTCCATCCTGATCGTCTATGGGGGTGAGGGAGCACCGCTCCTGATGTTGGCCGCCACGGTTGTGGTGCTCATCTTCTCCATTGGATTCGTAGCAATGGGCCACCACATGCCCAACCCGGGGGCCTTTTACTCATATGTAGGTGCCAGTCTAGGGCGCGTGGTAGGACTCGGAACCGGCTTTGTTGCAACGCTGACTTACGCATTTCTCGGCCTGGCCTGCTTCATCTTCTTCGGCATTGTGGCCGCGGGTTTCGTCGTCGATCGTGGTGGACCCGACGTGAGTCCTTACTGGTATGCGCTGGCAATGCTGATTCTGGTCAGCATCTTCGGATACTTCCACATCGAGGTGTCGGCAAAAGTACTCCTGGTAGCGATGGCCATCGAGATCTTGATCGTCGTCATATTCGATTTCGCAGTATTCGCCGGCGGAACATCACCCACCGGAGGCGTCTCGGCTGCCCCGTTCTCATTGAGTTCACTCTCGGGCGGGGGAGCCTCATGGGGCATTGGGATACTTTTCGCGATCCTGTTGTTCAACGGCTTCGAGGGCACAGCCGTCTTTCGTGAAGAAGTTCGTAACCCGGCTCGAACGATCGGTCGTGCTTCAGTAGCTGTTGTGCTCTTCGTTGGAGCCTTCTACGCCCTCTCATCGTGGGCGCTCATCTCCTACTTTGGCGGCGACAAGGCAATTGAGCTGGCCACGAGTGATCCGGCGCACATGTTCACTAATGCCCTTGCTGGTTCCGCAGGCCAGTTGATGGTAGATATCACTAACGTAATGATCCTGACCTCGAGCTTCGCGGGTGGGGTGTCGATTCACAGCATCTTGTCGCGCTACATTTTCTCCCTTGGCGTCGACCGAGTTCTGCCGCGTCAACTCGCCACCGTTCACCCTCGTCACAATTCTCCTTTCATCGCAGCAATCGCTGCCACGGTGCTTTTCCTGGCTCTCGCGATTCCGTTCGTGCTTGCCGGATCAGATCCTTCGCTCCTCTACGGCCAGCTTGGTGGAACCGGCGGCTACGCCTACTTGTTGCTCTTCACGCTTGTGAGCCTCGCCGTCTTCGTCTACTTCTGGCGCAAGCGTCGCTCACACTCCGTCAACAAATGGGTTGCCGTTGTAGCCCCAGGGATATCCATTCTGGCAATGGGAACCCTCTTCGTTATCGCAATTGCAAACTTCTCAACACTGACGGGCGGCTCAGGCCCACTTGCCGTCATTCTTCAGGGAAGCGTCTGGGGGGTAGGTGTAATCGGAATCGCGCTGGCGCTGATCTTCCGTGCCAAACGACCCGAAATCTATGCCCGGATCGGGCGTCGAACCAATACCTCCACCGCTAGCTCCGAAAAGGCCAGCACCGAGGCGTAATCACTGCTTCTTGAACAGAGCTAAGTAGTTAAGTTCGCATCATCAAGAAGTCTTCACAGGGCGCTTGTCCCCCGTACCGCGGCGGGACAAGCGCCCTTTCTAGTTGAGTAAAAGTAAGATACGCGAACTCAAGCCGGTCACCATACGGGCGCTGTGGACAAGCCGGAAGGCGGGCTACAGCTGCAGCAGGCTCATCCTGCAAGGCAACGAAGACGCGGAATCCGCAGTTCAGTGCGGCGCCTACGGCATCACGAGGCGGGCAACAAGGTGCAGTCGTTCATCTAACTAGTAACACCGCTCAATGCGAGACTCTTTCATCTACTGAACGATCCGGATGAACGCCGATAACGGGTGATATGTCGCGTTCCACGGATGAGCGTGTGTCGGCGTCGTCTCAATTTCACGGTGGCTCCCAGCGCCGAATGGGCGGGAGGCGGCGGGTAGCTCCTTGGCATGAAGTAGCCGTGGATAACCTCTACGAACTGCCCCGCCTGTGGCGGCGGCACCATACGTCGTATTGTCTGCTTTCGGGGTACGTTCATCCTCCATCGCTGCAGAGGTCGTCTCCTACTTGTCAGTCAGGGGCGGCGAAGTCCTGTCCGATGCGCGGCGGGAGTTCTCTTTAGCAGGTCCAAGGCCCGTGAGGGACTCAATTACATCCAATCGCAATGCCCAGCCTTGCCGAAATCTTTCCAAAGAATGAAATTGCGTCTCCGAAGACGTCCGCGAAACAGAAGGGTTCAAGGGAGGCTGGCGACGCCCAGACTCTCCAGAGCGCGAGTCCTTGGCACTGTGCCAAGGGGGCTGTGGATCCGCATCGGCACACGTATCAAAGGAAAGCAATGGCAAGGTTTTTATCCAAACTAGACCGCACCCCTATGTGCAGGAGTAGCGTCCGTCCTGCTAGAAGAAGTGCGCCAAGATGTCCTGGAGGCGTTTGCTGTGGTGGGCGGTTCGGAGCATGAATATGATCGCTGTAGAACCGCGCTGCCGTCTCATTCTCGACAACGACTGGGCGGGTGACCCGGACGGACTCCTCGGGCTGGCGCACCATGCGCTATCGCCGGCCAACGAATTGGTCGCGATCACCAGCTCGCTAACTAATCCGATGTTCGGGCCCCCGGAGGGCATGGCGAAGCTCGGCGCGGATCTTGCTGAGGACCTGCTCAGTGTTCTGAAGCCCCATGAACCCGCATCCGTGCACGCCGGCCCTGATGCCCCCTTCGACGGCCAGGCCCGAGAGACTGCTGCTGCCCGCGCCATCATTTCCGCAGTCAAGGCACCCGGACATACTCGAGTAATCCTGGTGTGCGCCGGACCGCTCACAAATGTTGCCGACGCACTCCTCCTGCAGCCGGATATAGCTTCCATGTTCACCCTCGTGTGGGTCGGGGGCTCGGCCAGGGGCGACGATGAGGAGGAGTACAACTACTTCACAGACGCGGCAGCTGCACGTTTCGTCCTCGACAATCAGGAACTCGCAGTATGGCAGTTTCCTTCTGAGACATACCGAAAAGTGGTCATATCTGTTGCGGAACTCGATTACTCACTCCGGAACGGGGGACCTGTGGGTACGTGGCTCTGGGAACGGTTCAACAGCCTGGAAGTTCCCGATTTCGTCAAGTTTGGCCCCTTGTGGTGCCTTGGGGACAACGCCCCCCTTATCGTGACGGCATTGGATGACATTACGTGCACATACGAAGAGACAAGCGCAGTGCCCTACCGAAGGATTTACACATCGGTGGACACCAGGCTAATCATCTCGGATTTCTTCGCACGCCTTAGTATGCGTAAATAGGTTCCCGACACTGCCACCAATGCCAGACGCCCGGCTGAAAAACAATCAGGCGGGCCTCCTTGTTGCTGCTGCGGCCCACATCGACGTCGGGCTGCGACGCCAAGTTTCCGCAGGGAGAAGTGCAGTGTGCCTGGGCGTGCCCTATGTTGGGATGGTGGTGAGACAGGCCACTCACTGCGTTACCTTAGTGGGCGGGCGGGATCTGTATGGTGTGGCCGGCATGGTCGCGTTTGGAGATCAGGTATCGGTGATTGCTGGCCGTGATGTGCACGCCAGTAGGTACCCGCTCCGTTACTTCGAGGCCGTGACTCTCCAGCTGGCGAGCCTTTTCGGGGTTGTTGCTCAGGAGCTTGATCTGGTCAACACTGACTGCGCGCAGCATTTGCACAGCCGGGAAATATTCTCGAGCATCCTCCTCATGCCCGAGGGCGAGGTTTGCTTCGAAAGTGTCCAGACCTTCGTCTTGGAGCGCATAGGAATCGATTTTGGGATAGAGCCCAATGCCGCGCCCTTCTTGCCGGAGGTAAAGCAGGAAGCCGCCAGCTTGTGAAAGTTGTTCCACGGCTTCGCGGAGTTGGGGCCCGCAGTCGCACCGTTGGCTACCGAAGACATCGCCGGTTAAGCACTCACTATGAATTCGTACTAACGGCACGGGACTGGACGGGGTCTGCTCCCAATCTCCGAACGCTAGTAGCAGGTGTTCCTTGCTGTCAGCCAAGCCATTGAAGGTGAAGACAGTGGCCGTGGCTGTGAAGCCGTCCGAGAATTGCAACGGCACAGTGACGCGGTTTCGTACAGCGGCTGGTATCTCGACATTTTCCATAGGTAGGGCCGGTTTGGCGGGTACAAGCTTCAAACCGATCACAGAAGCCACAATTCCCGCGAGGAAAAGTATGCGTAGCACGGTCGGTGTCTCGTTGCCCGTGATCATGGCCCAAGTTACAGTCAGGGCCGCGCCGGTCCCAGTCCATACTGCGTAGGCCGTGCTGATGGGGATGCGTTTCGCAGCGTAGCCCAAGCCGAGCATGCTCAGTATGAGCCCCACGGCAAACACGACTGTTGGAAGTGGCGCAGTGAAACCTTCGCTCTGCCCCAGGGCTGTTGCCCACACGGCTTCGAGTACGGCGCTGGCAAGAAGAACTATCCAGTGCATTAGCTGACCACCTTCAGTCCAATGACGCATCCGATCAGGGCTGCTAGGAGGGCGGTGCGTGCCAGGGAGAGGCGCTCCTGCTTCCGGAGGACGGCGAGCACGGCTGTCAGGACCGCGCCGATACCCACCCAGACAGCGTAGGAAGTGCCGGTGGGAAGCTCGGTCATTGCATAGGCCAGGCCTGCCATGCTGATGGTCATGGACCCGACGAAGATGAAAGTTGGGAGCTTGCGTTTGAAGCCGTCGGATGCTCCCAGTGCGGTTGCCCAGACTGCTTCGAGCACACCGGAGACGATTAATACGAGCCACGCCATTAGCTTTTCCTTGCTGAGATGATCCCTGATTAGCACGACTGCTGTGCGAGTGAATTGTGTAGTACGGATTTAATTATGCACTATTAGGGCAGTCAAATGCACTACTTTGCGCGTGTATCTTCCGGAGGGCCTAGCCGCTTACGTCGCTACCCGGCGCCGTCCAAGAGTTTTCCAAGGATGTGTAGCGCCTGAGCCAACTGAGTGTCGGAGACCGCACCATAGCCGATGACCAAGCCGTTCGAGGGTGCGCGGTCAGCGTAGTATCCCGCCAGGGGGATCACGCGTACTCCCAGCTTCAGCGCATTCGCTGCCAGGTCCGCCGCGTAGGGTTGTTCGAAGCGGATGACCGCATGCAATCCTCCGTCGAGGGCTGCGAGGTCCAGGTCCTCCCGGGAACCCAGGCGCTCAATGAGCAGGGAACGGCGGTGGGAGTATTCCCGGCGGGCTCGGGTGATGTGCCTTGAGAGCCCGCCGCCGTGAATGTAGTGGGCAAGGGCTGATTGCAGGATTCCGGCCACCGGGGTGTCGAGGGCTTCGCGTGCTGCTTTTAGCTGACGGCCGGCATCCCCGCGTACTGCCAGATAGCCGCAGCGTAGCCATGGGCTCAGGTTCTTCGAGAATGTTCCCACCAGCACTACCTCGGCGTTGGCCGGCAGGGAAGCGACGGCAGGAAGGGGCATCCTGGTGTGCCTGAATTCGCTGTCGTAGTCATCTTCCAGGACGAGAACACCGTGCTGGTCAGCCCATTTCAGCAGCCCCAGCCGTTCCTGGACGGCCATCCTGCCACCCAAGGGGTACTGGTGGCTGGGAGTAACAAGGACTGCATCCGGAATGTCCGTGAGTGCGGCCAGCTGTGAACTTTTCAGACCGTTCTCATCCACTGGGACTGTGACGAGCTGTGCTCCGGCGGCTATCAGGACGCGGCGAGCCGTGGGGTAGCCTGGATCCTCAACCAGGATTCGCGGATTTTCCCGCTTTCCTCGGAGCATAGCCACCATCAATTGCAGAGCATCACTGGTGCCGGCAGTAATGATCACGTTCTCGGGTTCGACGGAGAGCCCTCGCGATACTGCCAGGTGCCGAGCGACAGCTTCCCTTAGCGCCCAGGTTCCCAACGCTGGCGGCAGATGAGTGTTTCCCTCTTCGGACAAGGCGGCTTTCCAGGCGCTTCGCCATTCCCTGTCCTTGAATGGCGAACCGGATGGTCTGCCCGGGGTCAGGTCAATGACGTCCTGCTCGGTTGGGTTGCTGCTTGGCTCTTTTTCCTGGATGGGGAGTGCCTGAAGGTCCGGGCGGACAGCCACTTTCGTCCCGCCTGCTCCGTTGCTTTCCAGGAACCCTTCTCCGGACAGCTGCTCAAACGCGCGAACCACGACACCTCGTGATACGCCCAAATCCGTGGCGAGTCGGCGGGTCGCTGGAAGCGTGTGCTCTGCCCGAAGAAGTCCGCTCAGGATAGCGTCGCGCAGTTCACTGGCCACCTGTGCGGTCAGGGATACAGCGCTTTGCCTGTTCAGTTCGATGGGTATTTCGGCCTCGCTCATTGGACCTCCAGAGTTAGTGATTCTTGGACCTAGTGTAGGACCAAGAGATTTGGCAGCATGAAACACGTACCCATCTCCGCTCAGTCGGGCCCTTACCCCGCAAAGCCAAATGAAAGCAGGATTCCGTGTTCAACGGCCTTAGTGCATTCCCTCTATCACCCATGACCGGCGAAAACGTCGATCTCGACGCCGTGGCCAAGTTGGTGAACCGCGCGGCCCAGGCCGGAGTGGACTCCCTGGGTGTACTTGGCTCGACGGGCAACTATGCCTACCTGTCACGTGATGAACGCCGAGCTGTCCTTGAGACGGCAGTGGGTGCTGCTGACGGCGTTCCGGTTCTCGCCGGCGTTGGGGCAGTACGCACCCGGGACGTGCTGGTGCTGGCCGAGGACGCCCACTCCGCCGGAGCCTCGGCATTGCTCCTTGCCCCGGTTTCCTACCAGCGCCTGACCGAGGCGGAAGTGTTTGGCTTGTACGAAGACGTTGCTGCCGAATCGCCACTTCCCATCGTTGTCTACGACAACCCGGGCACAACCGGCTTCACTTTCTCTGATGACCTGCACGCCCGCATCGCCCGGATCGCCGGAATCGCGTCGATCAAGATCCCGCCGCCCGGCACGGACGTGATGGCTTCCAGACTGGGCAAGCTCCGCTCAGGTCTGCCGGAAGGAACGTCGGTGGGTATCAGCGGGGACTGGGTGGCAGCTGAAGCCCTGCTCGCCGGTTGTGACCTCTGGTATTCGGTGATCGCAGGGGTGCTCCCACATCAGGCCAGGACCATTGTGGATCACGCCACAGCTGGGCGGCGGGCCCTGGCACTTGAGGCGTCCGCCGAGCTGGAACCGTTGTGGTCGCTGTTCCGTACCTATGGAAGCCTTCGTGTCACTGCGGCCCTCGCCGAGGATCTCGGATTGATTCCATCCGGGGCGCTGCCGCGTCCGCTGCGAGGCCTGGACAGCGAAGGACGAAGCAAGCTGGGCGAGGCCATAGGCGCCATTGGGTTGGAGGCCTAACCGATGTCGGGTTCTTCGCGGAGAGAGTCGTGAGTCGTCCCGACGGCAGCATCCAGCTCGACCAAGTTTTGGGGAGGGCCACCGCTCGTGGGGGCCTTGCCCGGTATGTCCTGGCCGCCACGCTCGCCCGTAGCGCCGACGGCGGTGCCGTCGTCGCGATCGTCCTGCTCGTGACAACCAGTGGAGCCCCTGGTTGGCTTGCCGGAGTTCTCGGCGCCTGCATCACCGCACCGCATCTCTTCGGTCCCCTCATCGCCAGGCGTCTGGACACTGCCCGTGACGGCCGAACGGTGATCGCTTTGGCCTGCATGGCGCACGGGGTGACGCTGGCAGCCGCCGTTCTTCTGTATCCGGTCACGTGGCCGATAGTCCCTGCCTTGCTGCTCATAGCGTCGGGGCTGGTTGGTCCCCTTTTGACAGGTGGTATCAGTAGCCGGCTGGCTGCGATTGCCGGAAGCGACAGGATCAGTCAGCGTCGTGCGCAGGGGTGGGACGTTGCCACGTACGGTATCGGAGGGACCATCGGGCCGTCGTTGGTTGCGGCTGTCTCCGCGTGGGCGAATCCTGCCGTGGCAGCGTTGATCCTTGCCGGATCGACTTTCGTCGCGGCCGCAATGGTCAGGCTTTTGCCGTATTCGCCTCCGGCGGCCGTACCCTCGGAGGTTCCTCGCCCAGGCGCGACTTTGCGGATGATGGTCTCCAACGGCCCTTTACGCCGCACGCTCTACCTGACGGTCGCCGTCGCCCTGTCCGTGGCGGCATTGCCTATTACCGCGGTCGCCTCCACGGGTGAACTTCGGGTTGAACCGGCCGCAGCGGGTGTTCTGACGGCAGCCTACGGGCTCGGTGGTCTTATAGGTTCCGCCGGGGTGATGATCAGGCCCATGCGAACCGATGCGGACCCCTTGATGACCTGGCTGGGAGCTGCCGTGGGGGCTGCTCTGTGTGGTGCCGCCGTCGCGGGCGTGTTTCCTGTAGCTGTCGCAGCATACTCCGTTGCAGGGGTCCTCAACTCCTACTTCTTTGCAGCTACTTTGGCAGCTCGCAGTGAATACGCCCCAGCGGCGGTTCGCGGCCAGGTTTTTGTTTGGATTGGAGCCTTGAAAATCACTGCGGGGTCAGCTGGCACAGCTTTGGCGGGGGCTATCATCGCACCAGCAATCCAGCTTCCGTTGTTCCTCGCAGCCGGCCTTATCGGTGTTGCCATGTTGGCATCGGTCCTTGACCGTCATCGCGAGCAAAAGCGTTACCCGAAATTCACCTCCTAGCATCAGGACGGGGGAACGCCTCGTAGCCCGCCAATCGGCCGCCAACCATTGTTGCGGCGCAGTTTGGCGGGCTTTGTGCGTTGGCCACTCAGCGGGCTCTAGGCCAGTTGGACGAGGGAGACAGTGTCGCTCGTGGGACGGAACCCGTGCTGAGCGCCGAGACCGAAGTAGTGGCGAAAGCTGTAAATGGTGGGTTCCCACGATTGCGGATCAATGTGGTTCGTTCCAGGAACGACGATGCCTGGGTTGGCGTGGACTCGGACCACTTCGGCCTCGACCATGAAGTAGTTACCCACACCTTTGCTGGCCCGGCGAACCTTGGCTTCGAACTGAAGGGCACATTCCTGAATGCGCGGGGGAGCGACCGTATCGGATGCTCGGCTCGTCAGGCCAGCTCGGCCGAGCTTGTCCTTTTCATGTGCATAGCGTGGAGATTTCGCCTCGGGTACAGGGTCTGAACCTGTGGTGTCGGCGATGGATTCGATGCGCTGCCACAGCTCAGGTCCGGGGAAGTTTACTGTCAGTTCCGGCCTTTCATGAAGGTTCGCGATGGTGTGGCCGTCGGCGAGCAGCCCAAGCACCAGCATCTTCTCAAGTGCCCAATACGAGGAGGCGGGTGAAATGTTGGGTGATCCATCGGCATTCTCCGTGCACAGCAGCATGACGGGGGTTCCGACGTAGAGGACGTTGGGCTCGATGGTGATGTGTTCAGGGGTGATCATGGGTTCTTTCATTTAGGCGCGGATCGGATTCGGTCTGGGGCAAACAGGGTGGAGGTAACGACGACAAAGCCTGGGACGGGGGCCTTATCAGGCGCCCCGTCCCAGGCTCGTGCATTCAGCGGTAGCTACTGCCCGGGGAACGTCTTGTCCAGGGCATTGAGGATGTCGTCAACGAGATCTTCGGCGTCCTCAAGGCCGATCGAAAGACGCATGTGGCCGTACTTGTGGAACGAGGCAGGGTAGTTTTCTGACCCTCCGCGTGCGTCCGGGCCAACGTGGACGATCAAAGATTCATCATGGCCAAGGGACACTGCAGAGGTAATGACCTGCAGGTTGTTGACGAAACGGTTCTGGGTGTCGGAGTCACCGTCCACGGCGAAGGCCAGGACTCCGCCGTAGCCGCGTCCGGCGAATTGTTTGGCAGCGGTTTCGTGCTGTGGGTGGGATGCAAGGCCCGGGTAGAGGACATAGGCGACCCGTGGGTCTGATTCCAGGACCGCAGCTACTTTCTCGGCGCTAGAGAAGTGCTGCTTGAGTCGCAACGGCAACGTGACGGAGCCGCGCATGATCATCCAGGCGTTGAAGGGTGAGATCACACCGCCGACCTCGACGACGGCTTCGTGCTTGATGTGCTGAATGAGCTCGCGGCGACCGGCTACCACCCCGCCCATGGCGTCGCCATGGCCGTTGATGTATTTGGTCAGTGAGTGGACGACCAGATCGGCCCCGTCATCGAGGGCCCGGTAGAACGGGGCCGGCGTGAACGTGGCATCGATGCTGAACAGTACGCCCGCATCCTTGGCGATGCGGGACAAGGCCGCCACGTTGGCGACCTTGGTGGTCGGGTTGGCGATGGTTTCAGCGTGGATGAGCTTAGTGTTGGGGCGCACCGCGGCCTGGACAGCTTCAAGGTCAGCCACGTCCACGAAGGTAACTTCGATCCCGTATTTCTCGGGGAGGAGCTCGCCGAACAGGCGGTAGACAGCTTCATATGTGACGTTGGAGACCACTACGTGATCGCCGACTTTGAGAAGACTGAAGAAGATTCCGTGCAGTGCCGCCACGCCTGTGGCGAAGGCGGCGGCGGCTTCGGCGCCTTCCATGGCGGCAAGCTTGGTTTCAAGCGCCACCGAGTTCGCACCGGACGTCCGGTTGTAGACCAATCCGTCGTCCACGCTCGACCAGTCCATGTCGGACGGGTCCTCGGGCAACAGGTAGGAGTTGGCCATGATCAGCGGGGTGCGGAGGGCGCCGGTGCCCTTGTCGATGTTGTTTCCACCATGGACCGCCCAGGTGTAGTCATGGACGGAGTCACGGTTGTGCTTATCCGGGTTTCGCTTCATTGCTGGTGTTTCCTTTCGGATGGGTATGCATCGTCAGAGGCCAATGGTTTGAGGTGTCGGGCGATGACAGAAAAGGGGTTGGGTTGTTGATACGTCGAGGGCCAGTACCGCTGACTGAACTTTGAAAAAGGTGGTGATCTTGTCGAGCCGATCAAGGTCGGGGACCTGGAGCCTCAGGAGAACTGTGTGGGCGTTGTCGACGAGTTCGGCTGTGATGATTTCCGGGATGGACTTCAAGCTGCGTTGCAGGTCGTGCCCAGAGCGCCCCGGCACCTGCACAATTCTGATGACGGCGGTTATGGGCCTCGTGGTTGGATCGGGATAGTCGCGGATGATCGTGTAACCGCCGATGTGCCCGTCCAGTTCGAGCCTGAAGATCCGTTCGGCGCACTGGCTTTTGGTCAGGCCGGTACGTAGGGCGATCGTTGCGCTCGGAAGCCTGCCTTCGTCCTGCAGAATGCCCAGGATTTTCAGGTCCATCGGGTCCGGCTCAGGTACGTTCACGGCGTCCTCGCTCCGGTTACTGTCCTGGCTTGTGGCCGTCGGATTGAACCAGTTGCTGAGCGGTAACGACTTCCGGCCCCAGGAGGAGCAGGTGCTCTGTGAGGTCCTTGCCAGCGGCAAGCAGAGCTTCAGTGGTCTTCGGTTCGAGAGCGTCGAGAATGAACAACGCCGAGGTCGTGTCGTCGCGCAGTTGCGTGCGGCGGCCTTGGCGCCAGTTCCAGCGGCGGCAAGTGACCCCATCCTCGTCGCACCAAACGACTTCACCTGCGTCCGGGTAGTCGATGAGTGGTTCACCGCTGGCCACGGTCTCGAAGGGTTCATGGCCCGTTGCGCGGACCAGCCGCGGTGCTCCGCGGTAGCTGGCGAGGTCCTCGCCGCCGAGCGGAATCTGGTGCAGCACTGAGACTGCGTTGTAAAGGTCGGTGAGCCTGTTGACCCGGGGGAGACCTGCGTCCGCACGGCGGACCAATGCTTCGAGGCTGTTGCGGGTGCGGTTGGGCTTGGCTCCGAAGGACTGGTACGCCTCCCGCCACGCAGCAACGTGCGGGAGGTGCTCGACTTTCTGCTGGCTCAGTGCGGCCCGGGCAGCGGCCTCAGCCTGTTCCAGCAAAGCATTGCCGGCTTCATCGCTGGGTTCCGGGACGAGCCCGTCGACGGCGATCAGCAGGGCCCGGTAGTCGGGTCGAAGCTCGAATACCTCGGGGGCGACGTGTGCTTGGTTGAGGAGTTCCTGAAGAGTTTGGGAGCTATGCATTGCCAGTCTCCCGATGCCCTGACCCGACGCCTCGCTCAAAAACGGCGAGGGAGAACCGTGCGGCCTTGGCGCTGTCGTTCGAGTACGAATGGGCTACGTCACCAGGAAAGGAGACCGAGTCGCCAACTTCCAGAGTGACCGTCTGGTCCCCGGCGACAACCGTGACTGTTCCTTCTTGAACCTGCAACAGCTCTTTCGTGCCGGGCGTATGTGCCTCGCTGGAGTGCTGGTCACCGGGGCCCAGCGTCCAATCCCACAGTTCAACAACTTCTGGCGGTTCGGTTCCGGCGACGAGAACTCCGCGTCCGCCTGAATCGCTGCTCCACAGCACGGCGCCTTCGCCCTTGCGGGTCACCTTCACGGCCTTGGGTTCGGGGACTGGACCAGGTCCGGGAGTCCTACGCCGAGGGCGTCGCTGATCCGCAACAGCGTGCCGACGCTGGGGTTCATTGTTGCCTGTTCCACGTTGACGAGCATGCGTCGGCTCACACCGGCAGCTTCCGCGAGCTGGTCCAGGGTCCAGCGGCGTGCCTGACGCTCCTGCTTGACCCGTACCCCGATGGCTGAGGCCAGGGTTGCGATGTTTTCATCCATAAATGCAGCATACTGCACTTGAAGTGCACTTTTCAAGACCTGCCCGACAGATCCATGTAGAAACAACTGAGCCGCCACTGCGATGTTGCGGTGGCGGCTCACTTTGAACCCGGTCCGGTTCGGGTAAAGGAGGTTATGCAGTGTCCGGGAGTACGGCCAGGACTTCGATTTCCACGAGAGCACCAGGAACCAGTTCGGCTCCGACCGTCACACGGGCCGGATAGGGTTTGGGTACATGCCGGCCGTAGGCGGCGTCAAACTCGTCAAAGTCATGATCCGTAGAGAGATAGACGCGGCTGATCAGCACATCGGACCAGCGGGCGCCGGCGTGGATTAGGATCGAGTCGATCTGGGCAAGAACCTGCGACACCTGCTCGGTGACGCTGCCCTGGAGAATGCCGCCCGTTTGGGGGTCAATGGGGATTTGACCGGAGACTTGGAGGAAGCGGCCGATCTGTTTGGCCTGGCTGTAGGAGCCGACCGGCGCCGGGGCGTTGGGTGATTCGATGACGCGGTTTACGGACATGTTCGTCTTTCCCTTGCTTGATAGTGGAAGTTAATGTGGCGTGGCTTATGGAACGGGGAGTGATTCCTTCGGCGGCCTCTGGCGTAGTCGGGAGTGGCCGATGGAGTAGGTGAAGTAGAACGCGGTGGCCAGCAGGAGCCATGCGATGAATGCGATCAACGTGACCGGACGAAGATCTTTGATGATCCACAGGCAGCCGAGGATGGAGAGAATCGGCACGACCGGGTAGAGCGGGACCTTGAACGGAGCGGGTTGGTTTGGGTATTGGGCGCGTCGGATGATGACGGCCAGCGCCACCACGATGAACGCGACCAGAGTGCCAATGCTGGTCATCTCGGCAAGGAAGCTGATAGGCAGCAAGCCTGCGAGCACGGCGACAGCCGAACCGGTGATGAAAGTGCCGGCAATTGGTGTCCGGGTGCGGGCGTTGACGCGGGAAAACACTGGCGGCACGAGCCCGTCGGTGCTCATCGCGAAAAAGATGCGCGTCTGTCCGTACAGCACGACCAGGGTCACGCTGAAAATCGAGACGATGGCGGCCAGGGCCAGTATGGTGCCGGGCCAGCTTGCGTTGGTGACGGTCTGCAGGATCTCCGCCAAACCTGCTTCCTGGCCTTCGAAGGCCCGGGTTTCCTGGGCTCCGATGGCCACCACGGCGACTGCGATGTACAGGGCCGTGACGACAGCGAGGGTGATGAGGATGGCCAGTGGCATGGTGCGGGACGGGTTTTTGGCTTCGTTTCCTGCGGTGGAGACCGCGTCCAGCCCGATGTAGGAGAAGAAGATGATGCCGGCGGCGCCGGTGATGCCGGCTATGCCCATCGGTGCGAAGTTGGAGAAGTGGTCTTGGTTCCACCCCGTTACCCCAATGACGATGAACATCACCAGGACGGCCAATTTGATCATCACCATGGCTGCGTTGGCTTTCGCTGACTCGCTCACACCGCGCACCAGTAACAGCGTGCACATGGCAACCAGGGCGATGGCGGGCAGGTTCACTACGCCGCCGGCTTCGGGTGCACTGGACAAAGCCTCGGGGATGCGGACCCCGAAAAGGTTCTCCAGAGCCTGGTTCAGGTACTCGGACCAACCGACGGCGACAGCTGCCCCCGAGACCCCGTACTCCAGCAGGAGGCAGGCGCCGACGGCGAGGGCCGGGAACTCGCCCAGTGTCGCGTAGGCGTAGGAATAGGAGGAGCCGGAGGCGGGGATGGCACTGGCCATCTCTGCGTAGCAGAGAGCGGTGAGTCCGGCTACGACCGCGGCGATCACGAAGGACCAGATCACTGCCGGACCGGCGACGGGAACGGCCTGGGAGAAGACGATAAAGATTCCCGTTCCCACGGTGGCGCCGATGCCCAGCATGGACAGCTGGAAGGTTCCCATGCTGCGCGCCAGTGCTGGCTGCTCCGTGGATTGCTGCGTTCCTGGTGTCGTTCTGCGAAAGAGAACGTGGCGAAGTGAAGACATCTGAAAGTTCCTAGCGGTATGGCCTGACCGAGGGTCAAGCAGTCCCGCCTCCACGGCGTCCGTGGCGCAAGGCAGGAGGGGTCAAGTACGGGAGAGGCTCCTGCACCTGACCGGAGATCGGCAAAGACAAGTTCTGAACACAGCGGGAGCCGAATTGTTGATGTTGGATCCCGTCGGGGAGTGGGTCACGCAGCGCGTCTGGTGGGACGGCTGGCTGTGACTTGTGTCAATGCTAGATAGGATTAAGCACCATACCAATGGCATATGTTCTAATCAATGATTTAGGTAACCCTTATGGATCCGTACCAACTCAGCGTCTTGCGTGAACTCGGTGATCATGGCAGTGTGGCCGCTACAGCCCGCGCCCTGGGGGTCAGTCCGTCCGCGGTTTCGCAGTCCCTCGGGGCCCTTCAGCGCAAATTCAAGGCACCGTTGACCCAGAAGCGTGGACGCTCCGTGGAACTCACGGACGCGGGTCAGGCTCTTGCGGTCGCGGCTATCGCCGTCTCGGAAGCGATCACCCGGGCGGAGGCAACAGTGGATGAATTCGTTGGCGGTATCGACCGAACAGTGCACGTCAGCGCCTTCCACAGCGCCGCAATGACGTTCTTTCCTGACCTCGCGGCCTTGGAAAATACGGAAGGGTTCCCAGTGGTTGAATGCGTCGATGAAGACGTGGACCGTCTCTCGTTCCCGGCCCTAACCGCCAGCTACGACATCGTCATTGGCCATAGGATGAGCCACACACCGCCTTGGCCCAGGGACAGGTTGGCAGTGTTGTCGCTGTTGCGGGAACCCATGGACGTGGCCATGCACTCGTCCCACGATTTGGCCATGAAGAAGACGCTGAAACCCTCAGACCTCGTGGGGACAACGTGGATTTCGACGCACGCAGGGTTTTCGCCGGCTGACATGTTGGACGCCGTAGCCGCGGCGGCGGGACATCCCATGCGGGTGGTGCACCGGATCAACGACTTCAGCACTGCCGCGGCCATGGTCTCCGAAGGCGGACATCTTGCACTACTGCCCCGGCACACGGTCCGAATCCCGGCGTCCCATGACGTTGTGCTGCGGCCTCTCCAGGGCCTGGAGACAGTTCGGCATGTGGACATGCTGATCCGGCCTGAACGGGTTGTCCACAGAGCAGTAGCTGTCGTCATCGATGCTCTGCGCGAGATCGCCCAATCACATGTTCAATCCCCCTCAGTCAGGAGCACCCGTGCCGAAGAGTCCACGTGATGAAATAGATGCGCAGATTCTGGCCGAGCTTCGGCGCAATGCCCGCATCAGCTTGGCCCAGCTGGGGGAGAAGGTGCTGCTGTCCCGTAACGCGGTTCGGCAGCGAATCGAGCGGTTGGAACGTGATGGCTACATTAACGGCTACACCATCAAAGAATCAGCAGGAGATGGAATCCCCACCGTCAATGCCGTGCTGTTGATTCAGAGGCATGACCGCATGCGGGGCAGCGACGTCATTGCAGGTTTGCGGGCCATCCCGGAAATCGCCACCTGCGATGTCGTCAGCGGCGAGCTTGATCTCATCGTCAGGGTCGAGGCGCCGGACGCTGCGAGGATCCAGGAGATCTGGAGGCAGGTCTCAGAGTTCCCCGGAGTCCGTGACACCACCACCGCGCTGTCCCTTTCGACCGTGATTGACAGGCAGGTGCCTCGCTGAGGCTTGTCCCCTTCGGATATTAAAAGAATCCGGCGTTGCGGAAACGAGTATGTCCGCAACGCCGGATTTGCCTCAGGCGGGTCAATGCAGGAAGAGGCGACCGCGCCTTCAGCGGCGCCGGGGCGGAAGTGCAGGCCTAGGAAGAAGCTCGGTGCCAATCATCACTTGCTGTCCTGGCCGTCCGCTCCGGCGAGCTTGATGCCCTGAGGATCAGGCGTTCATCAGGGCCTCGACCTGCTCGGGCAGCAACAAGCCCTCACTGACAGCGATGTCCATGACACTCTGCCCCGAGACAAGGGCCCTGTGGGCGACCTCGGCCGCGACTGCGTAACCCAAGACCGGCAGCAGCGCCGTGGCCTGCGCCGTAGACGCCCGTGCCCTGGAACGAAGCAACGCCTCGTTGGCTTCGATGCCGGTCACGCATAGCTCGCGTAGGACGTCGCAGCCGTTGGTCAGCCAACTCAGCGACTGCAGCAACGCGTGGGCGATGACTGGCTCGAACGCGTTCAGCTGAAGCTGTCCGTTGTCAGCGGCCATGGTCACAGTGACGTCGGCGCCGGCGACGAAGAACGCGATCTGATTGATGACCTCGGGGATGACAGGGTTGACCTTGCCGGGCATGATTGAGGAGCCTGCTTGCCGCGGGGGCAGATGAATCTCGCCGAGCCCTGTCTGGGGTCCGCTTGAGAGCAGGCGCAGGTCGCTGCAGATCTTGGAGAGCTTTATTGCGGTGCGTTTAAGCGCCCCGGAGAACGTCATGAACGCCCCGGTATCCCAGGTTGCTTCGACAAAATCGTGGGCACGGGTCAACCGGACCCCGCTTACCGCTGAGAGTCTATCGATGACGAGCTCCACATACCGTGGATCCGCGGTGATGCCGGTACCGATCGCTGTGGCGCCCAAACTGCACTCCTGCAGCAGCGCTGCTGCCTCGCGCAGGCGACGCTGGTCCTCCTCGAGCGTGACGGCGAATGCAGTGAACTCCTGCCCAAGCGTCATAGGCACAGCATCCTGCAACTGCGTGCGGCCGACCTTCGGGATGGCCGCAAACGCCTGGCCCCGCTGGGCGAACGCCGCTGACAGCAGGGCCAGACGCTCCAGGAGGTCCTCCAAAGCGAATACCAGCGCCAAGCGCACTGCAGTCGGGTAAACATCATTGGTGGACTGGCATTTGTTGACGTGCCCGATCGGGTCGATCACTCCATATGCCCCACGAGGATGCCCCAATGACTGCAACGCCAGGTTGGCGATGACTTCATTGGCGTTCATGTTCGTCGAGGTTCCGGCCCCGCCCTGGATGACGTCCACGGGGAAAGCGTCGTCGACCTCGCCGGCAGCGACCGTGTCGCAGGCCAACGCGATGGCTTGGCCAATATCGGCTGGGATCAAGCCCAGCTCGGCGTTGGTCAGGGCTGCGGCCTTCTTCACATACGCCAGGGCGCGGATGAGGTGCCGGTGGGTTCCCAACTGAATGCCGCTGATCGGGAAATTAAGGATGGCCCGTTCAGTGTGTATGCCCCACAGGGCGGATTTGGGGACGGCCAAGGAGCCCAGGCTGTCCTGTTCGATTCTGACCCCTGCGCTCATGAAGCGATCGCAATGACTTTGGGTTGGGTCATTTCCTCATAGGCGAAGTGGACGCCTTCCCGGCCCATGCTGCCGTACTTGGAACCGCCGAACGGCATCGCATCATGCCGGTAGTCGGAAGAATCGTTGATCATCACACCGCCTGCGTCGATCGCCTTGGCCGTGGCCAGGGCTCGGCCCAGATCCTTGGTGAATACCCCGGCCTGCAGCGCGTACTCGCTGTCGTTGGCCAGCTCGATGGCCTCTTCGGCCGAGTCGAACGGTTCGATAAGGACAACCGGTGCGAACAGTTCCTCGCTCCAGGCTTCGCACGTGTGGGGCACTCCGGTGAGCACAGCGGGGGTGAGGACCGGCCCGTTCAGGGTGCCGCCCGTCAGCAGTTGCGCCCCGGCGGATACGGCCTCATCGATCTTTCGTTTCGCTTCGGCGGCGGAGTCGTGGCTGATCATCGGCCCGACATCGGTGTGTTCGTTGCGAGGGTCGCCGGTTTTCAGGGCGGCAGTTTGGGTGACGAAGGCATGCAGGAAGGTGTCGAAGACTGCCCGCTGGACAAGGATACGCTGGGCGCCAATGCAGTTCTGGCCGGCTGCCCAGAAGGAACCGGACACACTGGCCTCCACGGCGGCCGGAATGTCGGCGTCATCGAAGACGATGACGGGCGCGTTACCGCCAAGTTCCATGGACAGGCGCTTGAGTCCTGCGTCAGCAGCGATGGCCCGGCCGGTGGCGAATCCTCCGGTGAAGGAGACCATGCGAACCAGTTTGGAGGAAATGATGGTTTGCGCGACCGTGCGGTCACCCAGGACAACAGTGACGAAGTCCGACGGCAGGCCAGCCTCGCGCAGCAGGTCCACGAGGAGGGTGGCCGTCAAAGGTGTCAGCTGGGAAGGCTTGAGAATGACAGAGTTGCCACCGGCGATCGCCGGTCCGAGCTTGTGTGCCACCAGGTTCAACGCGTCGTTGTAGGGCGTGATAGCTGCGATGAGTCCAAGTGGTTCACGGGTGAACCATCCCTGGCGGTTCTCCGAACCAGCGAACGAGTCGAACGGAACGACTTCGCCGACGTTCCGGCGGGTTTCCGCCGCCGAAAGTTTGAGCGTGTTCACCGCGCGGGAGACTTCCTTGCGGGCCTGCTTGATGGTCTTTCCGGCCTCGGCGACGATCAGTTCGGCGACCTTCTGCGACCGCTGCTGCAATAGCTCCGCAGCGGCATCCAAAATCCTGCCACGCTCATGGCGCGGCATGGCAGCAGCTGCCGGAACGGAGGCAGCAGCGCGGATGAGCTCCACACGCACATCCGCCTCGGTGCACTGGGACAGGGTGGCCAGAACGGTACCGTCAAACTTGTTGCGCACCACCAGATCGTTGATCGTGGCTTCGCTCTTGGTCTCGGCGATGGCTGTTTCAGGCACGGACGGCTCCTTTGACGAATTCGTCGACGGCAATGATGTCGGAAATGAGGGCGTAGGCGGTTTCCACGCGTCCGGCTCCCGGGCCGGACACAGTCACAGCACCGAGCAGGTCGGTGGTGAACGACACGGCGTTGGTGGCACCGGAAATGCCAGCCAACGGGTGATCGGCCGGGAGGGCTATGGGCTGGACGGTAGCGACGATGCGACCGTCTTCCTCGCGGCGGGCTTCGCCGATCAGCTTCCAACGGAAGCCGCTGGCCAAGGCTTGGGCGACGTCATCACTCTTGATGTCTTGGATGCCGGTGGTTTCCACGTCGTTGGGGCGGATGTTTGCGCCGAGCAGTTCGTTGGCCAGGATGGCGACCTTCAACCGGACGTCGGAGCCTCCGATGTCTGCGGTGGGATCTGCTTCGGCGTATCCACGATCCTGGGCTTCGGAGATGGCTTCATCCAGGCGCAGACCGGATTCCATCCGGCCGAGGACGTAGTTGCTGGTTCCGTTCAGGATCCCTTGAACGGCGTTCAGTTCCAGGCCTCCGAGCATCTTGTGCGCCAAGCGGATGACGGGCGTTCCGCTCATGACAGCGCCCTCGTACTCGAAGCGGACGCCGTTGTTTGCGGCAAGTTTGCTCAGCTCCTGGCCGTGCAAGGCCACGGGACCCTTGTTGGTGGTCACGACATGCTTGCCAGACTCGACGGCCCACTTCACGTGCGAAACGGCAGGTTCCCCGTCAATGGGGCTGGTGAAGGTGGCTTCGACGACGATGTCGGCCGGGCTGTTCTTGATGACATCTTCGTTGCGGGGATCCGGGCTTCCGCCGGGGAGGCCCTCAAAGGAGGAACCTCGAGGCATGGCGAGGACGGAGGCCAGATCGATGCCATCGCCCTGGACTAGCGAGCCGAAGGAAAGGTCGGTGATGGCTACGACGCGGAGCTCGAACCCGAGGGAAGCGAATCGCTGGGGTTCGTCGCGGATCAGTTCGGCCAAGGCGCGGTTCACGCCTCCGAAACCAATCAGGGCCAGGTTGTAAGTCGTCACAGTGATCTCCTTGATGGGGCGGTAATGCTGTCCTTTAAGCCTCGGCCCCGGGAGCGTCAGTTCCCTAGAAGCGAAACGCTCGTCGGGCATGACGAAACGGCCAAAGGAGCTGGCAGTTCGGTCCCATCGGTCAGACGTCCAGAGCACCGACCCCTTCACGCAAAAAAGCACAACACGGCCTTCACCGTTCAGTGAGAAGCCGCGTTGTGCTTTGGATTTGCCGGGCTGGTTACCAGCCGCGTTCTGCGAGGCGGTGGGGCTGCGGGATGTCGTCGACGTTGATGCCGACCATGGCTTCGCCGAGGCCGCGGGAGACCTTGGCGATGACATCGGGATCGTCGTGGAAGGTAGTGGCCTTCACGACGGCGGCGGCGCGCTCTGCCGGGTTGCCGGACTTGAAGATGCCGGAACCAACGAATACGCCGTCGGCGCCGAGCTGCATCATCATCGCAGCATCAGCCGGGGTCGCGATGCCGCCGGCGGTGAACAGGACCACGGGGAGCTTGCCGGTGGCGGCAACTTCCTTGACCAGTTCGTACGGGGCCTGCAATTCCTTGGCCGCGACGTACAGCTCGTCCTCGGGAAGAGCGGCGAGCTTGGCGATCTCGGCACGGATCTTGCGCATGTGCCCGGTGGCGTTGGAAACGTCACCGGTACCGGCCTCGCCCTTGGACCGGATCATGGCCGCGCCCTCGTTGATGCGGCGCAGGGCCTCACCGAGGTTGGTGGCACCACAGACGAAGGGGACGGTGAAGTTCCACTTGTCGATGTGGTTGACGTAGTCGGCCGGGGTCAGGACCTCGGACTCGTCGATGTAGTCAACACCGAGGGACTGCAGGACCTGGGCTTCGACGAAGTGGCCGATGCGGGCCTTGGCCATCACCGGGATGGACACGGCAGCGATGATCGCATCGATCATGTCCGGATCGGACATGCGGGACACGCCGCCCTGGGCGCGGATATCGGCCGGGACACGCTCAAGCGCCATGACAGCCACGGCACCGGCGTCCTCGGCGATGCGGGCCTGCTCGACGTTAACGACGTCCATGATGACGCCGCCCTTGAGCATCTCCGCCATGCCACGCTTAACGCGGCTGGAGCCCGTTTGGGCGGTGGCGGGTGAGGGCGTGAAGGGTGATGTACTCATTGCTGTTCCTTTGGCTCTTCGGTGGTGCTGTCGGTCTTCAGACGCGCCAAGATGGTGAATTCGTGGGTTTCGATGATTTTGCGGGTCCGTGATTGTTCGTCAAAGATCCAGAGGAGGCCGTGTTTGGATGAGACGTCGGTGACGGGGCCGGCATGGCATACGGCTCCGTCCCGCAAGGCCCGGATGAGCATTCCCGGGTCAAGGTCTGCGAGCTTGGCAGGCGGGATGAAACCATCGTCCCGGTGGACTGCCAAGGCGGACGGCGGGAGGGGCGGGCCCGGAAACTGTGATCTCATGTCAGTCCTTATGAGCTTTTCTGCCGGGCCTGGTGGTCGGCGTCGCTGCCCTTCACTTCCGTGCCGTACGCGGGTTGGGCATCGGAGTCCGGCGGAAGTGGGTTCGGGTGACGGCGCCCGCCGCGTTGGGCTGCCGCGCCTGCGAAGACCACCAGCAGGATGCCCACGAGTTGGAGGATCGAGGGGGATTGCGCCAACACGATCATGCCGAGCAGCAGGCCGATAGCCGGTTCCAATGCCAGGAGGGTGCCGAAAGCTGTGTGGGTCATGCGGCGTAGGGCCCGCATTTCCAGAATGTAAGGCAGGACCGGTATCAGCACCGCCAGGCCGGCGGCTACGGCTACGATTTCCCACGTCATGTGTCCGAAAGCCTGCGGCACTCCGAACGGCGCCACGACCACGGCTGCGATGGGGATGGTCAGGGCCAGAGCCCCAATTCCGCTGAACCGATCGCCGACTTTTTGGGTCAACAGGACATAGGCGGCCCAGCCGATGGCGCCCATGACAGCAAAGCCGACACCGAGCAGGTCAACCTGGCCTGCCCAGGGTTCGGTGAGCAGGACGACACCTGCCAGTGCTGTTGCCGGCAGTAACAACGAACGCACTCCGCGGCCCCGAAGGGCGGCAACACTGAGAGGGCCGAGGAATTCGATGGCGACCGCGGTTCCCAGGGGAAGGCGTTCCATGGCTGCGAGGAACGTCACTGACATGACGCCGGTGGCGATGCCGAGGCCGAGGACGGCCGGAGCATCACGAAGGCGCAGGGACCTGAGTGGTGGACGGGCCAGCAGGAGCAGGATGAGTGCGCCCATGCTCAGTCGCAGCCAAGCCGTTCCGATGGGACCCAGGGTAGGCATCAATCCTGCTGACAGGGCGGAGCCGAGCTGGATGGAAAACATGGCCGCTATGGTCAGGGCCCAGGGTGGAATCGGGCCGTTGGTTGTTGTGGTCATTGCTGGTTCCCCTCGGTCGGGCAGCCACTTCGTGCACGCCACCTTGGAGGCTGGATCACGTCAGGGTGGTTTTGGTGATGAGATGGTCGGTAATGGTGATGTCGGGGCCGAGCCCGCTGAGGTGTGTTGCGAGTTCCTCGGCGGCTGCCTGCAGGGCGTCGGTGGTCATCGGGTCAAGGGCGTCCAGAATGAACAACGCCGTGGTGGTCTCGTCTTGTAGTTGCGTCCGCCGGCCCTGTCGCCAGTTCCAGCGTCTGCAGGTGACACCTTCGTCATCGCACCAGATGACTTCGCCGGGCTCGGGGTGTTCGATGACTGTCTCTCCGTTGGATGCAGTATCGAAAGGTTCCTCGCCTGTGGCGCGGATTAGTCGGGGCGGGCCGCTGTATTTGGAGAGGTCTTCGCCGCCGAGCGGGATTTGGTGAAGCACCGAAATGGCGTTGTAGATGTCGGTCAGCCGGTTCACCCGGGGCAGCCCGGTGACGGCTCGGCGCAGGAGGGCCTCGAGGCTGTTCCGTGTCCGGTTCGGTTTGGCACCGAAGCCCTGGTAAGCCGCACGCCACGCGGCTACGTGGGGGAGGGATTCGACCTTTTGTTCCTGAAGCGCCTGACGCGCAGAGGCTTCGGCTTTCTGCAGCAGCGCCTCGCTGGCATCGTTGCTTGCTCCCGGTACGAGACCATCGACGGCCAGCAGTATGGCCCGGTAGTCGGGGCGCAGTTCAAAGATGGCAGGGTCGATGGTGCTGGCCTTGACGAGTTTCTGAAGCTGGGCAGTCTCAGACATCGGTAGGCTCCCTGAGTGGGGCGAAATATGCGGTATCCATAAAGGCATCATACTGCACTTATAGTGCACAGCGGAAGATGGATGTCAGTTTTGCCTCAACTTGCTGCCCGCGGTCCGCACGGCTGCAGTGATCCGTTCCAGGCGCGGTGAGGTCAGAGACCAGCACTGCCAATAGAGTGCGACGTCGTGGGCCGCGGCGCCCGGAAGAGCCACAAGTCCATCACGGAGCCTGCCTTGCTGAAGCTGCTGTTCCGGTATCATGCCCCACCCCAAGCCGGCGCGGGCCGCCTCGAGAAACCCCTCGGAGGAAGGAATAGTGTGCGTTGGCGGGAAGCGTTCGACACCTTGGGAGCGGAGGAGATGATGCTGCATGTCATCATTGGTGCTGAACTGAAGCATCGGCATTTCCGGCCAGTTGATTCCGTCAGTGGTTTCGTAGCATTCGCGTAGCCCAGGTGAGGCGGCTGGGATGTAGCGCATGACTCCCAGCGGCTCGGCCCGGCATCCACCGACCGGCTTGGGCTCGGTGGTGACGGCCCCAAGAACATCCCCTTGTCGGAGTAGGCGGCTGCTGTGGTCTTGATCCTCGATATGCAAGTCCAGCTCTGTGTCGGTCCATGTCGCGGCTTCGTGCAGGACCGGGATGAACCACGTGGCCAGTGAATCGGCGTTGACGGCAATTGAGGCGGTGGCGCGTCCGGCGGGGCCCTGCCCCAGGGACTGGAGGGCGTCTGCTTCAAGCGCCTGGATTTGTCGGGCTGTCCGCAGCAGTATGGCCCCTGCCTCTGTAGGGCTGCTTGGCAGGCTGCGGCGCACCAAAATCTGCCCTGCAGAGGTCTCCAGGGCTTTGATCCTTTGGCTAACAGCTGACGGGGTGATGCCCAGAAGGGTTGCTGCGCCGTCAAAGGATCCCGTCGCAACGATGGCGCTCAGTGCCTTCAAATGTTCGAAGTTCATGGTGTAAACGTAGGGTACCTTGGGACTTTTTTGGCCCACCATGGTGCGGACCGTCTCGAACGATCAGTCCACACCATGGTCGGCGTGATGGTGGTTGTACCAGCTTGCAGTTACCGATATTCTCTGCGGCTTCCTCCACGGGGCTCAGAGAACCTTGCTGAGGAAGCCTTTCGTGCGCTCATGCTGGGGAGTGGCGATGACTTCGCGGGGGTTGCCCGACTCGATGACAACGCCTCCGTCCATGAAGGTGAGCGTGTCACCGACTTCCCGGGCAAAGCCGATTTCGTGGGTGACCACAATCATGGTCATGCCGGATTTCGCGAGGTCTTTCATGACGTCCAGTACGTCTCCCACCAGTTCGGGATCGAGAGAGGAGGTTGGCTCATCGAAGAGCATGAGTTCGGGCTCCATTGCGAGGGCCCGGGCGATGGCAACGCGCTGTTGTTGGCCGCCGGAAAGCTGTGCCGGATAGTAACTCGCCCGATGAGCCAGGCCCACGCGGTCCAGGAGTTCCTGGGCCCGGCGCTTCGCCGGCACCCTGTCCTGGCCTTTCACCTGCACCGGAGCTTCAATGATGTTCTCCAAAACAGTCTTGTGCCCGAACAGGTTGAATCTTTGGAACACCATGCCGATGTTCCGGCGTTGGCGCGCGATGTCTTTGAGGTGCAACTCGTGGAGCTTTCCATCCTTCTCCTTGTAGCCAATGAGTTCGTCATTGACCCGGATGCGACCGGCGCTGATGGTCTCCAGATGGTTGATGCACCGTAGAAGGGTAGATTTACCGGACCCTGACGGGCCGATTAGAACAGCAACTTCTCCCTGTTTGACGGTCATATCTATGCCGTTGAGAACGTGGTGGTCACCGAAGTACTTATGAACTCCCTCGATCTTGACCAGATCGTTCTTGACTGACGCATCGGACGCGGGGCGGGATAAGGAATGGGCAGAAGCGCTCATCGGCCGTTCTCCTCTGTGGTCGGGGTGGTCGGTGCCGGGTCAGCAGTTGCCCGTGCCGCCTGCAGTGCTGCGGGGTTGACTGTAACGCGCGCCGCGGTATCGATGCCTTTTCCATAGTGCTTTTCGATGAAATGCTGGCCAACCATCAAAATGCTGGTGACCGCCAGGTACCAAAATGCCGCGACAATGAGCAAGGGAATGGGGAGGTAGCTGCGGTTGGCCAGCGTGTTGGTGACAAAGGTGAGGTCGAGGGTGAATGGCACTGCCAGAACCAGCGAGGTGGTCTTGAGCATCCCGATGGTTTCGTTGCCGGTGGGTGGGACTATGATGCGCATCGCCTGGGGAAGGACGATCCTCCACATGATCTTGGTGCCTCGCATGCCCAGGGCTTCTGCGGCTTCGATCTGTCCTTTGTCCACCGATTTCAGGCCGGCGCGGAAAATCTCCGCCAGATAAGCCGATTCGTTCAGTGCGAGTCCTAGGACGGCGGCCCAAAAGGCGTTGAGCAGGTCTTGGGTGGTCAGGCTCAGAAGTTCCGGACCGAACGGCACTCCGAGTGTGATCTTGGGGTAGAGGACGGCGACCAGGCCCCAAAAGATCAGCTGGGTGTAGACGGGGGTGCCGCGGAAGAACCAGACCCAGAACCAGCTGGACCAGCGGAAGATGGGATTGTCCGACTGGCGCATGAAGGCGAGCAACACCGCCAAGGTGACGGCGATGGCCATCGATAGAACGGTGAGCAGGAGTGTCCAGCCGACACCGCGGACAACACTTTCGTCCAGGACGTACAGGGCGAACGTCTCCCAGTGGAAGTTGGGGTTGGTGGCAAGACTTTGAACCCCAAGAACTGCAAGGACGAGGATGACCGCGGCGCCCACCCACCGGCCGGGGTGCCGGACGGGCACTGCCTTAATAAGCTCCGGCGCGGCCTTGTTCACAGATGTTTCCTGATGGTCAGCGGTGATACTCATGATGTGACGGTCGGGTTGACTTCAGGGTTCGTGATCGCGCCGTCAGCGTTGTTCCACGAATCCAGGATGGTTTTGTAGGTGCCATCGGAGATCAGTTTGGCCACGGCCTTCTGGATCAGTTCAGCCAAGGCCTGGTCGTTCTTTGGGACCGCGATGCCGACCGGGGAGGTGTTGTAAACCTCGCCGGCCTTTTCCACGGCGCCGTTGGTTTGCTGGATGGCGTACCCAATGAGAGTGGATTCGGCGATCATGGCGTCGATGCTGCCGTTGACCAGACGTGTGGTGACGTCTGTCTGATTCTTGAGCGTGACAACGTTGATTGGCTGCTTGCCTGCTTTGATGCATTCATCGTTGCGGTTCTTGAGATCAGGATCTTCCTGCGTGGTGCCGGTCTGGACGCCGACGGATTTACCGCAAACATCGTCGGGTGAGAACTTCTTCGGGTTGCCTTTTTGGACGGCCCAGGTGGTGCCGGCGCTGAGGTAGCTGACGAAGTTCACAGCCTTCAGGCGCTCGGTGGTGATGCTGAAGGAGCTGATCCCCAGATCGTATTTGGGGCCCAGGGCGGGGAGGATGCCGGTGAATTCTGCTGTCTGAATGTCGACTTTCAGGTCCAGGGTCGCGCCGATCGCCTTGGCGAGGTCAACACCGTAGCCCATCGGCGTCCGGTTGTCTGCGCCGCCGAGGAATTCGGCGGGGGCGTAGGTGGTGTCGGAACCAATGACCAAGGTGCCCTTGGACTTGATGGCGGCCGGCACCTGGGACGCCAACGTTTCGTCGGCTTTGATGCTGGCGGGATCGAAGCTGGTAGTGGGCGAGCCTGCCTGGGTCGAGCCGTTCCCCGCCGATCCTGATGCATTGGTGCACGCCGAGAGTGCCAGAACGCAGGTGGTCAAAAGTGTTGCACCCTTGACCAAGGCTCCTGTACGGCGGCGGGCGGTGCCCTTGAGAGCTGATATGCGCTGTTCCTGGTGGACCGGCTGGCCCGATGATGTGATCGTTGATTTCGACATGCTGTCTCCTGATGCTGTGTGCCGATGCGGGCGAAAGACGGGAACCGCTCCGGGATGGACCATCCCCGCATCACTGCAGGGTTTGTCGTGGGAGCGATGGGGATGTTCTGTGTATCTCGGTTGGGAGGCCAGGTCTGGCCGTGTAGCTACCATGAGAGGGATCAAGCAGGAAAGGATCTACTCTTTGCTGAATCTCCCTGTCGCCTCCGCCTCATGCGGCGTGCGGGCGATGGGGTCAATGGTATGGATCACAAAACTAAAGACCAACGGTGCATGTTGAAATCGACAGTTAAGGTTTGCCTTACGGTTAACCCCATTGCGGTTCGCGACTTTGCCTTGGAAGGGGATTGTCCGAATTTGTGGGGTACAGGTCGTTTAGGACGGTTCCGCCGACGGTGTCCACGCTCGAGGATGGAAGTGTGACTCAAGCCGAAACCAAGGAGGAATTCATGAACGAATCGATTGCCGGTGTCACGGTCCCCGATACGGCGCTGGTCCGCGAGGCAACTGCTCTGGTTATGGATGCAGCGGACGAGGCCGTCTACCACCATTCCCGGAGGGTCTATTTTTGGGGGATGCTTCAATCGGCAGCACGGGGATGGGGCGTCGATCCCGAACTTGCCTATGTTGGCGGGCTCTTCCATGACCTGGGGCTGACAACGAAGTACCGGACCAACGATCAGCGATTCGAAGTGGACGGCGCCGACCTTGCACACGACTTCCTTCGGGAACATGGCCGGACCGAGCAGGAGGCCCGCAACGTCTGGTTGGGCATCGCCCTGCACACTACCCCGGGGATCCCCGTACATCTGGCACCAGAAGTGGCTGTGGTGACACTTGGCGTCGAAACGGACGTGCTGGGACTGGACCTGGACCGTATCGACCTTCAGCAGCGTGAGCAGGTGTTGGCAGCGCATCCCCGTCCGGACTTCAAGCGCAAGATCCTCCAAGCGTTCTACGATGGCATGCGTGACCGGCCGGAGACTACGTTCGGAACAATGAACGACGACGTGCTTGCCCACTTTGATCCCACCTTCACGCGAGAGAATTTCGTCGACATCATTCAAAAAAACGACTGGCCGGAATAGTGACCCGTTGACGCCGTCATAGCCTGGCGGCGTCAACAACGGCCGCCCGCAGTTGACCCCAGAACCTCACTTGTCCGGAAGGAGCCCCATGGACCACAGCCACACGATCGCCTTCCTCGTGTTTGATGGCGTGAAAATGCTGGACATCGCGGGACCGGCGGAAGTTTTTGCCGAAGCGAACAAGCTCGGGGCCAGATACTCCCTGACGTACATCTCTCCTTCTGGGGATTCAGTCAGCACCTCCATCGGGCTTCCGCTCTCAGTCGACGCTGGCATCAGCCAGCTGACCAGAATGGACACGCTCGTGGTTCCTGGTGGCGACGACCTGCCGTCCAAGCCCATCCCGACCGAGCTGATCGAAGCAGTTCTGTCCCTGCACCGACCGAGCCGACGACTCGTAGCCATCTGCACGGGCGCCTTCATCCTCGCCAAGGCCGGCATCTTGGACCAGCGCCAGGCAACAACGCACTGGCAACACACGCGCCTGCTAGCCGCGTCCTACCCTGAAATCCAGGTGCATCCCGACTCGCTCTTCGTGGCCGACGGCTCAGTGTTTACCTCCGCAGGCGTTTCCGCCGGCATCGATCTTGCACTGGCGCTGGTCCAAAGAGACCACGGGGCTTCCCTGGCGCGTTTGGTCGCCCAAAGGTTGGTCCTGTTCATGCAACGGCCCGGAGGTCAATCTCAATTCTCCGCTCCGCTATCCATCGAGACCCCAAAAAATGAACCGCTTCGAAAAGCCGTTGAACTCATCTCGGCGAGACCAAACGCGGACTACAGTTCTGCGTCCCTTGCCGAGCTCATGGGGCTCGGCCCGCGGCAGGTCGCGAGACTGTTCGCCGCCGAACTCAACACCTCTCCGGCGAAATTCGTTGAACAGATGCGGCTGGATCACGCCAAGGCTATGTTGGCCGCCGGCCAAAGCATCACAAAGACAGCGACAGCCGCGGGCTTCGGAAGCCCGGAAACGATGCGAAGGATCTTTAACCAACGACTTCGCTCGTCACCCAGCGAATACCGCGCGCGGTTCCACCCTGCCCGTTTCCCCGACGAGGCCCAAGGGCTGCTCCAACCGACGTAAGGTCGCAGGATGCCTGACCCAGCCACTTGTCTGCGTTTTTTCCTGTCAGGCAGACAACTCTTCCCATAGTGCATGCTAAGTGTAGAATATTGCACTATAGTAAGGATGATAAGTGATGAAATCTGCCGTGGGGTGGAGCTCTTGCTGAGTCTCAACTTCCAGTTGCCTCTCCCATGAGTCCAACGACAACACTGTTTCAGGAGTTTCAAAGACGCTGGGCATGGCCGGTGTCCGGATTGGCTGGACGGTTACCTCGAACGCGGCGGCGACAGAAAAGCTCCTCAACTACGTACTGCACAATTCTCGCTACCAGCGCCCCCAGTGAAATCCTTGCCGTCGCAGGTCTGCAAGCAGCACCTGCCCTTCTGGAACGGGCCAATACCTTCGCTTCGGTATGGGGCGAGCCCCCTTCCAAGAGGGCATGGCCTCACTTACCGAAGCCTGGCCCGAGTGGGTGAACGGAACTCACTGACAAGGAACGGCCATGCTTCATGGAATAGACCGCGTCGGCCCGGTCCCGAAGGTGAATTTCGGACACTGCAGGGGCTGTTTAGGAGGACGGACAGGCAGCCAGCGAAGGCCGCGTATTCATCTACCATAGAGCAGCCCCTACTCCAGGAGCGCTACAGAAACCACCGCAAACACGCGTACACTGTGGTCCATGCGCGAAGCACAAGCAATCCCGCTGCGCAGGCAAATCGGCGCGGTTTTCCGCCTGCTGCGGCTTCGTCCAAGAGAGGGTCATTCGCAATTGGGAAACGGCGATTTTCTTGGACGGTAGTTCTCGCCGCTACTGCCCCTTCCGTACTTCGAACCTCGATATTGTCGCCTTGACTTTAAGTGGACTGCTAATCCGTGGGTAGAGGGCAGCATTTGTGGTCGTGGAATTGCCGGCGCCTACTGAACTGACCAACCACCGTCTGATGGAAGGACTGCTCCGGAGATGTTGGTTCCGTCATCACTGAGGAGGAAGGTGATCGAAGCCGCCAGCTGAGAAGCTGCTGCCACCGGTGGGATCATCTGCATGAAAGGGCCCAACCGATTGGTGCCGAGTTCAGACCGGAAGGTGGCCTCGATGCCTGTTGCGACCGGTCCCGGGGCGACAGCATTGACCCGGATTCCTTGAGGTGCATACATGAATGCCGTACTGCGCGTGATGCCGAGTACCGCGTGTTTGGAAGCGGTGTACGCCAGGCCCGCGGAGTTTCCGCGAAGTGCTGCTTCGGAGGCCACATTTACGATGGAGCCGTGGCGCGCGGCCATCATAAATGGGAGGACGGCACGGGTCAGGCGGAACATGCCATCAACGTTGACAGCGAAAACTCGGTTCCAGACCTCATCTGCTACCTCGTGCAGTGGGGTCATATCATCCATGATGCCGGCTACGTTAGCCAGCGCGTCCACCCGACCCCCGGCCGCCTCAATAACCCGGGCGATGTCTTCGTCCTTCGTGATGTCGGCCTGCACTATCACCACTTCTGCGTGCGGCTGGGCCGCCGCCAAGGCTTCAAGCCGGTCACCAGCGATGTCCACAGCAATCACCTTTCCGCCTTCGCGGGCAACCCTTGACGCGGTGGCACGGCCGATGCCGGAGGCGGCACCCGTCACGATGACGGTTTTGCCAGTGAATCTACCTTCGGTGACACGTTCCTCCCACACCCCTGCCTCGGTGGTGTCCTCTCTGTTTTCGGCGTCTTCAGTAATGGCGCCGCCGTTTGCGTCCCTCACCAATTGGTCCAGCAGTGACTGGGGGAACTGCGCGCCGCCAAGTTCAACAAGTTGCTCAAGTGCCAGGTGTTCTATGGGTTTTAGGGCTGCTTCGTTCTGCCCTGATTCGTGGAGCATCCCCCGGAGGAGCGGGCCGCCAGCGGGATGGGCCAGCCATTCCCGGATAGGGCGGGATCCGGTCAGTGCCTTGCTGTTGTCAGTCATTTTGCTCCTTCGAGGGCAGGTTCGGCACGGACGTCCGTGCTTGTGTTTTCCGCAGCTTTTGTTTGGCCCTCGGTGGGCTTGGCCCCATTGAGACCGGTCCACCGGGCACGCAGGGAGTGTGCTGCGGCTTTTGGTTTGCGATCCCGGGTAAAGACACCCTTCCGGTTTCCGTCCACGCGGTGGATTCCGTTCGAGGTCTGGAAGTCCGCGAAGTTCCAGACGTGTTCACCGATGAACGCGTCGATCCTGTCGAAGACGCGGTGGTTCATGTCCAGGAAGGACTGTTGGTACTCCTCGCTCCAGGGCATGTCCCAGATGGAGTGCTGCCCCGGCATGGTGTCGGCTCCGTACTCGCTCATCATGATGGGCTTGCCGAACGCCTCTACCCAGCCGCGCATGTCTCGTTCCAGGTATTGTTCCGCGGTCTTAAGATCGCCGGTAAACACGTACCAGCCGTAGTAGCGGTTGATGCTGAGGACGTCGAAGAGGTCCGCGATCTTATCGTTCTGGAAGGTCGCGAACATGACTGCGGCGTAGGTCAGAGGACGCGTAGGATCGAGCTGCCGGGCAAGTTTGACCAACGGTTCGAAGAACTCGCGGGCACCGTCCTCATTAGAGGCTGGCTCGTTGGCGATACTCCACATGACGACACTCGGATGGTTTTTATCGCGCGCAATGACCTCGCGGAGGTGCTGTGCGTGGGCTGCTTGTGTTTCGTGGTTGAAGGTGTCGGGGGAGAACGTAGGTTGGGGACCAATTCCCGTGAGGCCTCCCTGGACACCAAGATTCAGACCGACGGCGGCTGTTTCGTCAACGACGACGATTCCGTGGCGGTCGGCGAATTCCAGCACTTCCTCTGCATAGGGGTAGTGGGAGGTCCTGAAGGAGTTGGCCCCGACCCAGTCCAGCAGTTGGAAGTCGTGCACGAGGTATGCGTTGTCGTGGCCCTTGCCGCGAACAGCAGTGTCCTCGTGCTTGCCGAAACCAGTGAAGTAGAACGGTTCACCGTTGATGAGGAAATCAGTGCCGCGGACCTCGACAGTCCTCACACCGAAATGCTCGGTGTAGCTATCGACCATATCCTCGCCGTCGAGGAGTTCCACTACCAAGTCGTAAAGATACGCCGCGCCGGGTCGCCACAGGAGGACATCTTCAATACTGAGAGTTCCTACGCTTCCCACGGCGTTCGTCACTTCGCGTCCTGTTGCGTCCAGAACACGGACGCGGACTTTCGTTTCCTGGCTGGCTTCAACGGAATAGTCGACGACACCGGTCCGGCCGATGATGCCGGTAACAATGGTGACGTCGGTGATATGACGCTCGGGTTTGCTGTAGAGCCACACCGACCGCGCCAGGCCAGCGTAGTTGTAGAAGTCGTGCAGGTAGGTCTGCTGGCGCCGGCCATCCTGGCTAACGCTGATGGTTCCGGGTGGGATGGTCGCTCTGGTCAGCTCGTTGTTGACTCCGACCGTAAGCCTGAAGTCGGCACCCGGGGTGACGTGCTCGGTGATGTCGGCTTCAAAAGGCGTGTAGCCGCCGACGTGATGGGCCACCAATACGTCGTTCACATAAACCTTGCCCTCGTGTGTGGCCGCGTCCAGGCGGAGGAAGACTCTTTCGCCTGACCAACCGCGGGGGACCCACGCCGTCCGCTGGTACCACACCCACCCAACGTGGTCGCGGATCTGCTGGTCTGCAAAGAGGTCGTTGTAGCTGGATGGCACCGGTGCTTCGAGTTTGCTCACCAGTGCGCCGGTCCAAGGCTCACGGACGTTGGCATCCTCAAGAGCGAAGCGCCAGAGACCATCGAGGTTTACTAGTTCTCGAGTGAGAGTAGAGCGGGGCTTAAGCAATGTATTTTCTCCTGTTGGGTGGCTTGGTCTGGGCGTCATTGTGTTGCGTTAGGCCGAGTTTTGGATAAGGTCCGTCGAATCCAGTTGCCTTAGCGGACTCGCGGACGTGTGTCTTTGAAAGCGGGGGTGCCAACCCCCAAGGATTCGCGTACCCGCTGGGCGATGGTGTCCAAGGTGCGGAACACAGCGATCGTCTCTTCGGCTGGATGTATGGGGTGCTGGGTTTCCCCGGAGCGTATTGCTTCGCTGGCGGCTCGGAGCATGGGGACGTATCCGTTGCCTTCGCGTGGATGAATGGTGGGCTCGGGGGCGAACATTTTTTGCCAGGATCCTGCATGTAAGAGCAGGGTGGTGGCAGTCCAGAACATGCCCGGGATCGTGATCCACCCTTTAGTGCCGTTGATTGCAGCCGAGGGATCGACGAATTCAGTCATTGAACTGGCGCATTGGGCAAACTGGCCCCCGGCGAACTCAAGGGTGAAATGTTCGGCGAAATCCAGGCCGTCGGCTCTGAGGCGTCCGCGGGCGGTGACTTCCGTTGGTTGGCCAAAGATCGTGTGAGCCAGCGTCACCGGATAGATCCCTTGATCAAGGAGTGTCCCTCCGCTGCGTGCAATGTCCCATCTGCTGCCCCATCGTCGATCAAGGGAAATCCGAATCCTGCGCGAAGGCTGGACGGGCTTCCAATGGCCCCGGAGTTGAGGAGTCCGAACAGGTGCTGGAAAGTGGGGTTGAACTTCATCCACATGGCCTCCATGAGGAAGAGCCCTTGGCTTTCCGCCAACGCGAACAGGCTCTCGACTTCTTCGGCGTTCAACGCCATCGGCTTTTCGACGACGACGTGCTTTCCGGCGAGCAGCGCCTGACGTGCCATGACCGCGTGGGTGGCGAACGGCGTCGCGAGATACAGGGCGTCTATGCCGGGGTCTTTTAGAAGTAGCTCATAGTCGTCGGTCCATCGGTCCAGCCCGAACTCCTCGGCGAAGCGTGCTGCGTTTGCTCTCTTCCTGCTGTAGACAGTTTCCACATGGCTCCCGGGCAGGAGCTGCAGGTCCGGGACGATGCTTCGGGAGATGGTGCCTGCCCCTGCGATAGCCCACTTCAGTGTGCTCTGGGGGGCGGGGGTTTGGTCCACGGTTCTGCCCCTCATCCTGTCACTCCGGCCTGGACGTGCTGTTCCCGGTGGAGCTGGGCAAGCCGGTGTCGATCCGCCCGGCGTTTCTCTTGCTCAACAGGGTCTGCGATGGGCGCTGCCAGCAGCAGCTTCTGTGTATAGGGGTGCTCCGGCGCGGAAGTAACCTGGGCCGCGGGCCGGTTTCAACGATGTCTCCCCTATAGACGACGCTGACCCGGTGGCTGATGTGCCGAACGACCGCAAGGTCATGGGAGACAAAAAGGTAAGCAACCCCCGTACGTCGCTGGATGTCGATGAAGAGGTCCATGACACGGGCCTGGGTGGATAAGTCCAGGGCCGATACTGGTTCATCGCAGACGATGAGTTTAGGTTCCGGCGCCAGCGCACGGGCAATGGCGACCCGTTGCCGCTGCCCGCCGCTGAACTCCCGGGGTAGGCGCTCGGCAGCATCGCCGGGCAACCCGACCTGATCCAGCAACATCCGCACCCGTGCCCTTGCCTGCGCTGCTGTTGCGCCCTGGACGATGAGCGGCTCGCTCAAAGTGTCGCCAATGGTCAGGGAGGGGTTGAGGGAGGTGTAGGGGTCCTGGAAGACCACTTGGATGTCTTTGGACAGGGTGCGACGCTGTGTGGGGCTGGCGTGGGTGATCTCAGAGCCGTTGAAGTGGATTTGTCCTCCACTGGGTTTCACCAAACCGAGGACGGCCCGCCCGATGGTCGTTTTTCCGGATCCCGATTCACCCACCACCCCGAGTGTTTCGCCCTCAGCGATGGTCAGGGACACTCCGTGAAGTATTTCAACTTCGCGGGCCCGGAACCCCCGGCCCTTGAAAGCTACGCGGAGGTCTGCCACGTCCAACAGCGGTGTTGTCATCAGTTCATCTCCCCGGTTGCGGTCCCGACCGGCATCGGCTGGTCGGTCCGGACGGTGTGCTCGTCGAGGATGGACCCCAGGAGCATCTGTGTGTAGGAATGTTTGGGTTCATGGAACAGCTCCATTGCAGTGCCGGACTCGACGACCCTGCCGTCCTGCATGACAGCGATGCGATCACAGATGTCAGCGACTACGCCAAAGTTGTGCGTCACGAGCAAGACCGCCATGTTCAGCTCCGTCTGGAGATCGCGAATCAGGTCCAGGATCTCCGCCTGAACGGTCACGTCCAGGGCCGTCGTGGGTTCATCTGCGATGAGGAGCTTGGGACGGCTTGCAACCGCGCCGGCAATGAGGACGCGTTGGGCCATTCCGCCGGAGATCTGGTGAGGGTAGGAATCGAAGGTACGTCGGGGATGTTCGATACCCACCCGTTCCAGAAGGGCGAGGACTCTGGACGTGGCTTCCCCACGTGACATCCGTGCTGAAGCGCGGATTCCTTCGACCAGTTGGGCGCCGATCGTGTAGGAGGGATCGAGGTTGGACATCGGCTCCTGGGGGATGTACGCGATGTCGCGGCCTCGAAGCGCTCGCAAGCCTTGTTCTGAGAGGCCAAGCAGATTTCGGCCCTCCAGTGTAATGGCTCCCCGGGTGACCACGGCCTCTGTCGGGAGTACTCCAAGGATGGAGAAAGCGGTTTGGGTCTTTCCGGAACCGGATTCCCCCACCAGGCCCAGGGTTTCACCCGCGCGCAGGGTGAGGTTGACGCCTTTGACCACTTCTCGAAGTGCCCCTGAAGGGGTGGGGTAGGCGATGACCAGGTCTTTGACGCTGAGCAGGTCCGTCGTTTCGTCTGAGGGGTTTTCTTCGGTGGATCTGGCCGCGGTCGGTGTGGAGACTTTGGACGGCTTCAGTTTTACGCCTTCGAACGCGTCACGGAGGGAGTTTCCAAGCAAGACGAGCGAGGCTGTCAGCGTTCCGAGCATGACACTTGGCCAGATGAATTGTGTGGAGTCAACGTAGAGGTTCGTGAATCCGTCCGCGATCATCGCGCCAAAGCTGGGAACAAGGTTCGATCCGACACCCAGAAATGCCAGGCCTGATTGGAGGCTGATTGCCGACCCTATGAGGAACGCCGCCGCGATGATGATCGGACCCCGGACAACGAACAGCACGTGGCGGCTGAGTATCCGCAGGTTGGACAACCCCGACACACGTGCTGCGTCGACGTAGAGCTCGTTCTTGACGCCAACCACAAGGTTCCTGACGATTCGGTAGACACCAGGGGAGAGCAGCACCCCGAAAATCAGCATTGTCGCACGATAGTCGCCTTTGGTAACGGGCATCAGGACAATGAGCAGCAGGAGTCCCGGGAAGGTCATGATGAGGCTGAACACCCACTCCGTCACACTTCGAAGCCGCCGCCCGAAGTAGCCTCCGATAAGACCAAAGGTCACGCCCATAACAAGAGCAACGCCTGCACCAATCAGGCCTGCGATTACGCTCGTATTGATCGAATGGAGAAGGCGCGAAGCGATGTCGCGTCCGTTTTGGTCCGCTCCCAATGGATAATCGGGGGTTCCCGGAGCGGCGTTTATGGCACTGAGTTGTGCCTCGTTGGGGTCGTGAGGGGCGATCCACGGTGTGAGAAGCCCCAGAACGATGATGACCAGCAACAGCAGTGATGTGATGACTGCTTGGGGGTCTTTGAGAAGTTTCCGCAGTGGGGATTTCCTGGGCGGTGCAGCCAGCCCGGGATCGACGCTGAGTTCTTCGATGCTCAATAGATTCTCGCCTTCGGGTTCAGCCAGCCATTTGCTACGTCTGTGACCAGGTTTACGGACACCACGAGCAGGACACTGAAGAGAGTGATGCCCATGATGATGGGGATGTCGCCTTGGAGCGATGCGTTGAAGGCATAGGCGCCGAATCCGGGAGGGCGAACACGTTTTCGATGATGAGCGCCCCACCCAGCATTTGAATGAATTCAAGTGATAGGACGGTGAGCGCAGGACTGGCCGCGTTCCGAAGCGCATGTCGAAGCACGATGGACCGTGTTCGGACACCACGGGTCCGTAGGGTGCGAATGTAGTCCTTCCGGAGCTCACCAATCATTGATCCACGGATCTGCGCGGCCATGCTTGCTACTCCGCCGATGACCAACACGATGACCGGGATAGCGATCGAGGCAGCCCATTTGCCGGGATTTTGGGCGAAGGGCGTGAAACCTGTAGCCGGCAGCAGCTTCAGATTTACAGACAGGACCGTGACCAGGACGATGGCGATGAGCAGCCCCGGAACGACGTATCCAACCAGGGACAGGCCTTGGGATACTTTGTCGGCCACACCGCCGCGCGTCGCGGCCCAGACTCCCAGTGCAACACTGATGATTACGGTGATGATGAGTGCGGTGACGACCAGGGAGAGGGTCACACTCAGCCGGGCAGCGACCGCAGGAGCCACGGGCTGGCTGGTGAAGAGCGAGACGCCGAAGTCACCGGTAAGCACTAAGCCCAACCAGTCCAGATACTGGACGATCGCTGGCCTGTCGAAACCGAGCTCGGCCATGAGGGCCTTCACCGATTCCTGTGTTGCTGCGCTCCCCAGACGTTCACGGGCTACGGATTCAAGTGAGCCGCTGAGGAGGAAAAAAGTGATCATGGTGACCAGGACTGCAAGGACAATTCCTGCGCCCAGTCGTCGGAGGGCGTAGCTGATCATGAGGTGCCTCGTGGCGTTTCTTGCGGCATCTCTTGGCTCCTTTTAGTTATTGACGGCCTGCGAACGGTGAGGCCAATGGTGCGGTCATCGAAGGGTCTGAGGGCCCGGCGTTTCCGCCGGGCCCTCAGGGCTTGAGCCACTAGCGGGCGGATACCCCGAAGTCGCGCACGGTGGGCAAAACCACGGACGTGGGAAGGAAGTCAACACCCGGAGCTGTCGCCCAGAGAGTGCCGACATACGCGATTGGGGCATTCAGCGCCTGGCGCACTGTATATTCGTTGACCTTCTTGTACAGGCCATCGCGGGTAGCTTCGTCTGGTTCGTTGGCGACCGTCTCGAGCAGCGTATCGAGTTCTGGGTTGTTCCATTTGAAGGGGTTCAGGAATGCCTCAGGGGCATACATGTCTCCGACTTGGCGGCCGGCGCTGTTCAGGCCGTAGAACCACAGCACCGCCGGGTATTTCTTCGAAGCAATTGATGACGCCGTGTTCTGTGGAGGCACAGGCTCCCACGTCACCTTGATGCCTATGTCCGCCAACGCCTGTGTAATGACCGGTTCAAATGACTGGGAAATGACTGTGCTGGGCATCGTCATGGCGAAGCCGTCAGGATAGCCTGCCTCGGCCAGGAGTTTGCGCGCCTTCTCAGGGTCGAAACCGTAGGTGTCCTCGAGCGCGGGGTCATAAGCGCCACTGTTGGGGTCGAACACCTGTTCTGTCGGCTTGCCGACTCCATTGAGGAGCGCCTTGACGATCTGCGCACGGTCGAAAGCCATGTTAATGGCCTGACGCACCTTCACGTCTGCAAGTGCCGGAACGAGGTCGCCCTTGCGGTCGGCCAGTACAAGGACGAGAGCAGCGGTGGCTTGAACCTCTTTCACTGTAAAGCCGGCACCCTCGGCTTGTTTCCGTTGCGGGGCCTGGATCAAGGCAGCCTTGACCTCGCCTGCCTGGAGAGCATTGTATTGGGCTGTCCGGTCCTGGATGACCTTGACTTTCACGGTCTTGAAGGGGAAGGCTGCCGCGTTCCAGTAGTCTTCCCTGCGTTCCATGACGTATTCAGTGCCGTCAACCGTGGCGTCCGAAAGAACGTAGGGACCAGAGCCCGTGGGGCGAAGTTTCGTCTTCTCCGAAGCAAGGGAGTCGGCATCCCCGATCACGCCGGTTGCTTGCGCCAGGTAGTTCAGGAGCGACGGTTCGGGGGACGAGAGTTGTATGACCACGGTTGATGCGTCCGGGGCGGAAATCGAGGTCACTTTGGCAAGCTTTGGTTGTTGCTGTCCGGCTGTGGTTCGGGTTCTCTCCAAGGTTGCGGCGACGTCACTTGAGGTGACGGGGTCCCCGGTGCTGAACTTCAGGTCACTTCGAAGCTTGAGCGTCAAAGTTCGCAGATCCTCCGAGTATTTCCAGCTCTCTGCTGCGCTGGGCTGGATCTTGTTGTCTTTATCGACCATGAGAAGGGTGTCGAAGATTGATGCCCAGACATATGCCTGCTGCCCTTCAGCAAGTTGGGCCGGGTCCAGGGATGCCGGCTGGGCTTGGATGGCGATGCTGATTTCTTCGTTGCGGGAGGTGTTCTGGCTTTCCGCAGCTGGTTCGGAGGAAGAGCAGGCAGTGCTGGCCAGAAGGGCGGCAACTGCAATTGACGCAGCTGCAGTACGGGTCAGAGTTTTGGTTCGGGTCAAGACGGGGAACATGTCTTGGGACTCCTTTGTCGGTGAGCATTAATCAAAAAGGGGGGGAGGGGGTGGAATGCCTGATAGGGGTGATCGCCATCACAATCAAAGCAGCTACAAATCACTTAAGCAACCGGTTGCCGTGAAATCTTTTGGAGAATTGTTCTTGTTTCTCATGACAAACTTTTGGGTACACCAAAGGGCCGGCTGAATCCCACTAAATGAAAGTACGGCCGGGTTGGGGTGTTGTTTGAAAGCCTCTAAATTAGATGCATCGTATATTTGAATTCATTCATCGTTCTGACATGAAGTCGTTGATCTCCTGCTTGAACTGCATTAGTTGGTGCGCATTGAGCGCGCGGAAAGCCTGCGCTACCTCGGCGACCAGGTCAAATGTTGGATCAACAAGCCACTGCATCCGAAGTCCGCTCCACGCAGCCATCATCTGGCGGGCGACGCTGGAGGGGTCGAGCCTGGGATCAGCGATGCCCTGGGCTTGCCGTCTTTCGACGCCTTTGGTGAATTCTGAAATCACAGTCGCGTGGTGATCCTTCAGGTAACCATGTGCGGGGTGTTCAGGGTTGACAGCTTCGGCGCTCAAGGCCAGGAAGAGGCGGGTTATTGCCTCGTCATCGATGGTGAGGTGAGCCATCGCTGGGGGTGGCCAGTCAGCATTTTCGGCATCGTTGATGTGGAACTCTGCTGTGTAGACCGCGCGGTAGTCGGTGTCGGCAAGTTCCATCGCGGCGACGAGGATGTGGTCGCGCGTCGGGAAGTGATAGAGCATGGCGGTTTCGCTCATGGATGCACGCGCAGCCACCTCAGAGGTAGTCAGAGCGCGATGCCCTTTTTCCAGGATGACGTCGAGCGCTGCCCTGGCCACGGCGGAGCGTCGCTGGAGGGTCTTCGCGTAGCGCTTGCGGGGGGCTGTAGTGGACTCCATGAAGAAAGGCTAGTCTAAAACTGAGTGCCACACTATAGTCGTGGGGATATTTCCTCAGATTGCGGTGAGAAGATCCAAAATTAATGAAAAATGCGGGTGGCACTCAGTTTTGAGTTTCAGCTGGCGGGCATCAAAAATCGGCGAGTGGAGCCAAGGCCGTGGCGCGGTCACGCACTGTCACAGCGTCCCGCAGAGCCTCGAATAATCAGTTCGGTGCCCACGCGCAACGCTGCGGGGATAGGTGCTGGTCCGGCGAGGGCATCCAAGAGCACGCCGGCGGCCAGCGAGCCACATTCGTTCTGCGGAGAGCGGATGCTCGTCAACGAGGGGGTGGTGAGATCTGCGCCGAATATGTCGTCAAAACCGATGATGCTCAGTGCTTTGGGAATTGAAACGCCGGAGCTCTGGAGCTGGCGCATCAGCCCGATGGCCATGAGGTCGTTGTAAGTTATGACTGCCGTCGCCCCTGCCGCGCGAACGTGATGGGCCACCTGCCTTCCGCCGTCCAGGGTGGGCGAGGGCGACTCAATTCGTTCGGCCTTGAGTTGGCACCACTGGCAGGCGTCCGAGATGGTTTCCCACCGGCGCGCGGACATCCAGGATTGTTCAGGCCCAGCAACAAAAAGGACCTTTTTGTGTCCATGCTCAGCCAGATAACGGATAGCCTCGCTGGCTCCCTTTTCCGGATCCGGGACGACGGTGTTCACGTTCTCCATCTCCCGGTTTAGTACCACCAGGGGCGTTGACTCCGCCAAGTCCCTAATGTCTGCGTCAGCCATCCGCGGACTGGCCAGGATAAGGCCGTCCACTGCGGAAAGCAGGCGGCCGGCCGAGGCAAGTTCCTGGGCCGCTGAGTCTGCCGCCTGTGCAAGCACAACGCTATAGTCCCGCTGGGCAGCAAACTTTCCGGCGCCTCTAAGAAGACCAAAAAAGGCAGGATTGTTTACGTCCGCAATAACCAGCCCAAGAGTCTTTGTGGATCCGGTTTTTAGGACTTGGGCAAGATGATTAATCCGGAAGTCCAGTTCTGCGGCAGTGACTTCAATGAGTCTACGGGTCCGGGAGCTCACTCTGTCCGGGCTGCTGAGTGCTCTTGAGACCGTTGAGGCACTTACTCCCGCTTCTCGCGCAATATCATAAATGGTCACTTTGGACTTTTCAGGATAGAGAGAAACTTTTTTAGGATGCACTGAAAGACCCGCTCCCTTCGAGCATTCTCTAATGAATTGTGGTGCGGATGTGGCGTATATCAGTCGCCTGCAAGCATGGCTCATTCCGGTGGGACCCCAGCCCTCAATTGCCTCGAAAGCACGCGCGCATTATGCGATGCGCGCGTGCCTTCGCGGTACAGCCGATGTCAGATGGTTTGCCCGGCATCGGCCAGCAGGGTGCTGCCGGTCATGAAGCTGGCCGAGTCGCTTGCGCAGAACAGGACGACGCGGGCGATGTCGTCTGGTGTTCCCATCCGGCCAATAAGGCTGTTCGTCATCAATGCGGTTGCTTCGCTCGCCTCCTTCGGCGGGCGAGCCGCCGCCGCTGCCGTGTTCCCTTCCGTGGGTACAAATGTTGGTGCCACGCCGAGGACACGTATACCCATGGGGGCGAACTCGAGTGCCATCTGCTTGGTCATGCCCCGCACAGCGTGCTTCGAGCCAACGTAGGCCGAAAGACCCGGCGCGGTTCCTGTGAAGCCGGCCGTGGAGACAATGTTGATGATTACTCCACCGCCACCCGAGGCGCTCATGTGTTGTGCGGCTTCGCGGGAGCCGTTGAAGACGCCGCGCGTGTTCACTGCGAACACTCTTTCCCAGGTGTCATCCGGTGTTTCGAGGACCGGGACGCTGGGGAAAATGCCGGCATTGTTCACCCAGATATCGATGCCTCGGAGTTCGCCAGCAGCTACGGACGCGGCCTGGCGGATCGATTTGGGATCGGTCACGTCCATATGGACACCCTCGGCGTGAACACGATAGCGCCCGGCGATGTCAGCTGCGGCGGCTTTCGCTTGGTCTTCGTTCACATCACCGATCAACACGTCTGCACCTGCCTCTGCAAGACGCAGAGCGATCGCTTTGCCTAGCCCCTGCGCGCCGCCGGTGACAACGGCGCTTCGCCCAGCCAGAGACAGCAAGTCTGCAACGGGAATTGAGGATGCGTCGGTGAAGGCAGTGCTCATGCTGTCACCTCGACGTCGAGCCGGTTGCTTTTGGCGATGCTTCCGAGCCTGGCGAGGCTCGGTTTTGGTGTCCGGACGAAGGTTTCGCGGTCGACGGCGATGAGGCCGAAGGTTGGTTCCCAGTGGCCCCACTCGAAGTTGTCCAAAAGGGACCAGTGGAGGTAGCCCCGCACGTCGACTCCTTCGGCCATGGTCTGGTGGAGTCCTTGCAGCGCCTCGGCGATGTAGCGGACGCGCTGGTTGTCGTCGGCGGTGGCAATGCCGTTTTCTGTGACAAGGACGGGTACGCCACCGGTGACGTTCCATGCGTGGCGGACCGCCATGGAAAGGGCATCGGGCCGGTAGGCAGTCCCGACGAGGGTGTTCTCCGGATGCGGCGGGTGAGGAACGAGGCCGTTGGCGTCTACTTCCTGGCTGGAGTAAGCCTGCACGCCGACGAAGTCGTCGCCGCGGCTGCCTTCCCAGTAGACGTCTTCCTTGCCGAAGCGGATTTCGAGCAGCTTTTCTTCTCCACCGGGTGCGGCGGTGAGTGCGCCGGCCGCGATGGTCCATCCCACCTTGGCGTTTGTGTGGGCGCGGACGACGTCACTGGCGGCATGGTGAATCCGGGTGAAGGCGCGCCCGATTTCAGGATCGGCGTAGGTGAGGAAGTCGCTGTGGTTCTGCTTCGTTTCCCCGTCTCCTTCGACAGTAGGGCTCTGCCACTGGGCGCCTTCGGCGAGTTGCATGCGGCGCATGGCTGTCATGATGGCTGCTTGCATGTTTGGTTCGTTCATGGTGACGACCCATTCGACGCCGTCAAGGATACAGGTCACTTCCCGGACGTAGCGCACGAACTTTTCCGATGCATCGGCAGCCAGCCAGCCGCCGTCGTTGGCGAACCATTGGGGGGTCGTGAAGTGCTGCAGAGTCACCACCGGGGTGACGCCGCGCTTAAAGCAGTGTTCAATCACGCGACGGTAATGGGCGAGCTCGGCTTTGGAAAAGTGGCCGGGAACGGGTTCAATGCGGGACCATTCCAGGCTGAACCTGTAGGAGTCCAGGCCGGCATCCGCCAGCAGGTCGATGTCCTCACCGAAACGGTGGTAGCTGTCGCAGGCGTCGCCGGAAAGCTCCATGCCGGGCATGGTCAATTCCCGCGCCCACCAGTCGCTGTTGACGTTGTTGCCTTCGATTTGGTGGCCGGCGGTTGCTGCGCCCCAGAGGAAGTTGTCCGGGAAAGTGGTCATAAGTTTCTCTTTTCTGCGAGGGTTTGTGGTGCCCGTTCAGGGCGAGTGTCCGGGTGCTGTCAGGTACGGCTTGGCGCAGTTTCGTGGTGCGAGGCTGCGGAAGCCGCGGCACGGAATCTGCCAGGGCCAGCGGTGTATTCGGAGCCATCGGGGAAGATGATCCGGGCTGTGGTCTCCGCAGGGATGTCGGCGTCGATGCGGAGGTCTTCACCGTCGAGCTGCCAGTTCACTTTGATGGTGCCGTTCGGGGATTCGTGGGAGCCGCGGGCCCGCGTGACCCCCGGACCCGGCTTCGGGGCAATGATGATCGAGCGCCAGGCCACTGAGTCTTCAGCTTGGCGCAGCCCGAGCGTGTGCTCGTGGAGGAAGCGGAGCACTGTTCCTTTGCTGTAGTGGTTGAGTGACTCATGGGCTTTTCCGGCGTCGTCGATTCCTTCCCAGGATTCCCAGATGGTGGTGGCGCCCTTGTCGACCATGTATAGCCAAGAGGGGGCCGTGCGCTGGAACAGCAGCTCGTAGGCAATATCTGCCCGCCCGGCTTCTACCAGGACAGGGAGCAGGTATCCCGTGGAAAGGAAGCCCGTCCCCAGATGGGTATCGGCCGTACGGATCAGGTCCACAAGCCGGTCGACTGCCCCCTGGCGGATGTCCTCCGGGATAAGCCCGAAGGCGAGGGCACGGACGTAGCTGGCCTGGGTATCGGCACTGGTGTTGCCATCCTCGTGCAGGTATGCGCAGCGCCAGGCCTCCCGCACGGAATCAGCAACTTGCTCATACCTCACCGCTTCAGTGGTCCGACCAAGGACGCGGGCGATCCGGGCCATGGTGCTGGTCGACCGGTAGAGGTAGGCCGTGCCCACCTCGCCCTTGTCCTCCATGAACCAAGCCATCGGGTTGTCTTGAACGGGGTCGACCAGGCGTCCGTTCGCGTCGCGTTTCTTGGGCTCAGTCCATTCGCCCCAGTGAAACGTGCCGTCCCACAAGTACTTCTCAAACGGCTCCGCTTCCGGCGAGGACTTAACTCGCTCGTGGTGCCGTGAGGTCCTGGCCGATTTCAGGGTCCATTCCACCCAGCGCACCATGGCATCCCAATTCTCGGCGAGGACGGCCCTGTCTCCGTAGGCTTCGTAGAGTTCCCACGGCACGGCCACGATCGCGTCTCCCCAGCCCGCGGAACCTGTCATCATGGCGAACTGGTCGTCCAAGTGGTTTTTGATGCCGCGGCCATCAGGAGAGAAATTGGCTATGCGCCCGTCCTCGAGTTGATCGTCGCGGACTGACTTCAACCACTTGCGGCTAAACCCGAGCACGTCGCGCAAACGGGTGGCGGTGGAAACGAAGACCTGGTAGTCGCCGGTCCATGCCATACGCTCGCGTGTCGGGCAATCCGTGGGTACATCGACGGCGTTGCCGAGGAAACTCCATTCGCCGATCCGGTGGAGGCTGTTGAGATCCTCGTTGCTGCAGGAGAACTCTCCGGTACGGCGAAGATCGCTGTGCACCACCTGCATGCTGACCTTGGACGTATCCAGGTCCGCGTCAGGCCGGCTGATGCGGGCGTACCGAAATCCATGAATGGTGTGGCGGGGTTCGAAGACCTCGCCTGGAGCCCCTGCGGTGACCTCATCACGCTGGGAAAAAATCTTGGCTGGCTCTCCGGGCCGGTGGGAATCCAGATGGGAGGTTGTGAGGTCCCCACCTGGGTCGACGTGTTCGCCGTATTCGATGACCGTGCGTGTGCCCACAGGCCCGAGGTCCTCGAGCGTGATCCATCCGGAGGCATTCTGTCCGAAGTCAGCTACCCACACCCCCGGGCCATTGGCTTGGATGCGCTCCGGAACCCGGGTCTCGATGACGCGGACCGGCGGAGCAGGCGACCAGGTTATTGGTGGTGCTTCGACGGCGTCGACGATAACTTTCGTCTGAGGGGCGGAGGAAGCTGTGAAGTCCACCGTTTGTCCGTCCATCAGGTCCGCCTGTGTTGTGGTTGAGGGCGAGCTGGTCCACGTGCCGTCGGTGACGATGAGCTCATGGGATCCATCCCTGAGTTCGATGTGGAGTTCCGCGCGGGCCCCGAGCGTGGCTCCCCAATCGGCAGGGTGCCGGAAAGCGCCCACCTGACCGCGGTACCAGCCGTCCGACAGTTCAATTTCTATCTGATTTCGGTCAAGTGTGAGGGAGGAGGTCACGTCCGATGCTTGGGCGTAAAGCGTGCGGTCATACGACGTCGACCCCGGCGACAGCTCCGCCGTCCCTGCTCGTTGCCCGTTGACTGCTGCCGTGTAGACGCCCAGAGCCGTGGCGTAGAGGCGGGCGGACTTCACTTCGTCTGTAAGGAAGAATTCGGTCGAAAGGACGTGGGCGGGACGTTGGCCATAGCTGTGGTCATCTTCTTCCGGGGAGATCCAGGAAGCAGTCCAGTCTGCGTCCTGGAGTCCAACCTCGAAAGCTGACCACTCCGACCAGGGGGCGGACTCCGCGGCAGCTCGAACACGCCACTGGACCCGCTGCCGGCTGCGGAGTTCTTTCCACGGCCACGGGACGTGGAGGCGGTCGGTCGCCAGCGCCGGTGGTTGCAGGAAACCATCAATGGTTGCCTCCAGCTCGTAAGCCGGGGCGACAGCGTCGGCCCCGACTTTCCACGAAAGTCTGGGAGCCGAGCCCGTGACGGGGAACTGGTCCCCGCCGCTGTCAGTGCTGAGATCGTAGGGCGTTCGGCCCATGAGTAATCCTTCTCTCGTTGATTGCGGGCTAGCGAACGGATTTGACCTTGAGCGCAATGATCAGACCGCCGAAAAGAGCCAGTGCTGCGCCGGCCAGGTACAGGATGGTGTAGTTCTTCTCCGACCCCGTTATGCCCAAGGTGATGACCACGGAGGCCAGGAGCGGCGCCACGGCACTCGGGATCTTCTGTGCGAAGGCTACGACCGCCATGTAGCGTGCTGTTTCAGTGCGGTTCGGCAGAATGGCGAAAATGATGGCCTGGTCCACCGTGGCGAACACGGCGATGGCGGTCTGCATGAGCACGGCACCGATGATCAGCTGGGGCAGAGACCATGCGAATGCTTCTGCCAGCGCTCCACCAACGAAGAGCAGCGAAGCAATGCTCACGAACAGCCGTCGGCGCTTCAGCTTGTCCGAAAGGAAGCCGCCGAGCAGTGCGCCGGCAGCGGCCGCGACAACGCCGAGCATGCCGATCGTGGCAACCACTCCTGCCACCTCTCGAACTGGCATGTCGAGGCGTTGTGCGTAAAAGAAGGTGCCGAAGGTGGTGTTGAAGTACAAACCGACGAAGAAGACGAAGCGGCCCAGCCAGTTCCACGCGAAGTCGGGGTATTTGCGGATGCTGAAGCCATAGCTTGATACCACAGATTTCAGGGTCACGTTCGGGACAGCTGGCAGGTTCTTTGAAGATCCCTCTGGCTTGATGAGTGGGAACAGTGCCAGAAGAAGGGCGCCGATCACTCCGGGGACAACGAACACCAAGAGAGTGTTCGAGGAGACCGAATAGGCAATGCCGATGCCAAGGACGGGAGCGATCTGCGTCATGAGACCGGTGAGTGCCGAGACGGATCCGCGCTGCTTTTCGGGCAGCTTATCTGCCATCAGGTTCTGAATCGCGGCGCCGGAAATGGACCAGCCCGACATACCTAAAATCCAGCCTGCGCCCACCGTGAGTAGGTCAGGTGCCAGGCCCATGACCACCAAGCCGGCCAGGCCGATACCCGTGCCCAGGAAAATGAAAGGGGCCCTGCGCCCGAAGCGGGAGCGCGTACGGTCGCTCCAAATGCCAATTATCGGGCTAATGACGAGGTAGATACCTTGTGCCGTGCCCGTGATGAAGCCGAGCATCTGCTCCTGGCCCGGGGCCAACTCGGTGATCCGAACGGCGATGCCGTACGAAAGGGGGACCATCATCGCGATGGATGCTCCGAAACTGGCCAGCATCAACCACAGAATGTAGCCCCTGCTGACAGGATTCTGGGGCTCTACGATGATCCCAGTATGGTCGACGGGGCTGGCCGGTGGGTGATTGCCCGGCACTGGCTCGGCGGCTGCAATGCCTCCTGCCAGCCCCGGAGCTCCATGATTGTTGGTAGTCACCAATGACTCCTCTGTAAAAGTGGTTTGGCCGCATGCGACATCGCAGAGTATGGATGGTCGACGTGAGATAGGCCACGCAAAGAGTAACCACAGTGGTTACTATTGATGAATAGTAGCCACGTTGGTTACAGTTGACAAGATCCACTTCAAAAATTGCTGGCGCGTATGAAAGAAGGTCAAGCAGTGACTATTGCCTCTGAGCAAGAGACCATAAAAAAGGCCGGCCCACGGCGGCGTGGACCATATGCCACAACCCCAGCCCGCCGAGCTGAGATCGTGCGCGCGGCTGCAGCCAGCTTCGCTGAGCACGGCTACGAACGAGCCAGTCTCAGGGACATCGCCGCCCGGGCCAATGTCACCCATGCCGCCCTCCTTCGCCATTTCGCCACAAAGGATGACCTCCTACTGGCAGCCTTAGCGCAGCGGGACGCCGACGATTCCGAACTTGCTCGCCGCATCATCCAGTCAAAGGTGCCCAAGGATCAGGTACTCAGCACCGTTCTTCAGGAAGAATTTGCCCACCCCGACCATCTGCGGAACTGGCTGGCCATCACCATTGCAGCAACCAGCCCCACCCACCCGGCGCATGGCTTCTTTATCCAGCGTCGCGACAGAATGCGCGATCACTTCACCAACAAAAAGCTCGATACGACCGAGGACGGTGACGAACTGACTGCGGACGATAAAGTCACCATGGTCATGGCAATGGTCGACGGCCTAAGGATCCAGTTCCTCCTGGATCCAGACCGGAAGACGCTCCACGTCCTGGAGACGCTCATGCGTCACATCGCATCGCCGGAAGAAAACTGATGGCCCGCAAGAGGCAAATGATCAGCCCCGCAGTGCGCAGTCATTCCTCCACCGCCGAAGGAACCCAACGCCGGACGCCAGCAGAAAGTGACCGACGTCAGTGAGCGCTCCGATCCTGTCGGGCTACCACCCGGATCCCTCAATATGCCGAGTAGGCGAGGACTATTTCCTTATTAACTCCAGCTTTGAATACTTCCCCGGAGTCCCGGTTTTTTCGAGCCGCGACCTGCTCAGTTGGCGCCAGATCGGCAATGTACTCGACCGTAATGGCCAGCTCAATGTGGTTTCCGGTATCGAGGGCGCGAGCGGGGGCATTTACGCCCCGACGATCCGTTATCACAAAGGCCGTTTCTGGATGATCACCACGAATCTGCACGACGTGCGGGAAGGGCACATCATTGTCTCGGCCGATCACCCGGCAGGCCCGTGGACCGAGCCGGTTTACACGCCGGGACTCGTCGGCATTGATCCCGACCTGGCCTGGGACGAAAGAGGCGACTGCTACATCACATGGTCAGACGTCATCAAGGGGGGAATATCACAAGCCCGGATTGATCCGCAGACAGGAACCACATTGTCCCCATCGCGGGAAATATGGGAGGGCACAGGTGGAGCCCATGTCGAGGGTCCCCACATTTACACCCGCAACGGCTGGTGGTATCTCCTCACCGCAGAAGGCGGCACCGCAGCTGGCCACATGATCACCGTCGCACGCGCAGAAGCCATTGACGGCCCCTACACTCCTTGCCCTGCCAACCCGATTCTGACGCACCGCAGTACCTCACATCCCGTGCAGGCGGTGGGACACGGTGACCTTCTCGAGCTCCAGGATGGGAGCTGGGCGATGGTGCATCTCGGGACTCGCCCACGCGGGTCTTTCCCCAAGTGGCACACCAACGGCAGGGAGACGTTCATCGTCGGAATCGACTGGGTGGAAGATTGGCCTGTCGTGGTAGAGGATCGATTCACCCCGCCAGACGTCGATGCCTCGTTCGAAGACAGATTCGCTGGAGAGCGGCTGCACCCGCGTTGGATTGCCCCGGGAACTAACCCGAGCTCCTTCGCGAAACCGGGCGACAACGGACTCATACTGCATGCCGGTCGCCAACCCGCGACCGCGCAGTCTTCGCGGCTCCTCGCCGTCCGGGCTGAAGACCTCGAATGGACCGCCAGCGTTGAAGGCGTCGGTGACCTGGCGCTCACGGTGCGCATCGATGACCTTCACCAGGCAATCGTCCAGCGGGTCGGGGGGACTGTAGCGGCCCGTGTCGTCATCGGGCCGACAGATCAGGACCTCGCTGTCAGGGATGCCATACCCGAAGATAACGCCCTGACGATCCGCTCGGTGCCGTTCGGCGGCCCAGCCGGCCAGCGAAAGGGGCCGGACAGGTTAGTCCTGGGAGTGCGTGCCGGCGACGATTTCCAAGAACTGGCCGTCCTTGATGGTCGCTACCTGTCAACTGAGGTCGCCGGAGGATTTACGGGCCGCGTCGTGGGGATGGAAGCTCTGGGCGCCGATGCGATCATCAGCCGTTTCACCTACACTTCACCCTAGAGTCCGGGCCGCCAAGGACTCCTAGTCCTTGGCCTTTCGCAGCTCACGGCTTACTGCCCTCAGCCCGGTTTCAAGTGCCCTAAGCTCTTCAATCGTTAGCCCGGCCAGCACTTCACCACCCAGTTCTGGACGCGCCGCCATGAGTTCACGAACCACGGACCGACCCAAATCAGTTGCAATAATTCGCCGGACCCGCTGGTCTTCGGGATCAGTGGACCTGGCGACCAACCCCGCCGCCTCAAGACGATCAACAAGTTTGGACATTGACGCCATCGAGACGCCGAACGTCGTCACCAGACCAGCTCCCGTGGCCCCGCGCCCAGTGGTGACTACTACAGAAAGAACTTTGAGCTGCTGGATGGTGAGGTCCGTCATGAGTAAAGGCTGAAGGATCCGGGGAATGGAGCGAATGGTTATGGCAATCGTAAGAGCATCAATGCTCTGTTGAACCGCATCCCGGTCGTTCTCGATTTCCACCATGGGAATACGGTAACCCCGGAATGGGCCACCGTTTGCCAATTTACTTAGCCTGAAGCTAAGCTTTTTTCGAGTAAGCCGATCCGTAGTCGTGTCGACGCGTACAGGAATCATCCGATGAATTTTGACCGGATCCGACTCGCGGGCGCGCATTGGGGGCGGCCGCGTGACGCACGCATGGCGCAGTAGCGAAGCGAGGACGAACCATGAGCAGCGCCCAGAACCCCACGAACCACCTGAAAACGCCCGACGTCGAAGGCCTGCGGGCCAGGTATCGCGCCGAGCGCGACCGGAGGATCCGGCCCGACGGCCTGGCGCAGTATCAAGGCACCACCGGGCAATTCGGCTACTACGCAAAAGATCCCTACACTGATCCGATCGAACGGGAACCGCTGACGGACTTCGTTGAAGTGCTGGTCATCGGCGCGGGATTTGGCGGATTGCTCGCAGCATCCCGGCTTCGGGAGGATGGGGTTCAGTCCATCCGACTCATGGATGAGGCGGGCGATGTGGGTGGCACCTGGTATTGGAACCGCTACCCGGGAATCCACTGTGACATCGAATCCTACGTGTACATGCCGCTCTTGGAAGAGATCGGGTATGTGCCGAACTGGCGCTACGCGCCGGGGGAGGAGATCCGGCAGCACGCCATCGCCGTTGCCAAGCATTTTGATCTGTACCGGGATGCGCTATTCCAGACCCGGGCAACAGAACTGAGCTGGGATGAGGCGGCTGATGAATGGACTGTCCGGACCGATCGCAACGACCGGTTCCGCGCGCGTTATGTCATTACATCCTCTGGATCCCTTACCCAGCCCAAGCTTCCTGGCATCCCCGGGATCGAGGACTTTCGCGGGCACACGTTCCACACCAGCCGCTGGGACTATTCGTACACAGGCGGCACTGCAGAGGGTGGACTGGCCGGCCTCGCCGACAAGCGGGTCGCCGTCGTTGGCACCGGGGCCACGGGCGTTCAGGTCATCCCGCACGTGGGCCGGGACTCGGAACAGCTCTATGTGTTCCAGCGGACGCCGTCGACCATCGATGTTCGCGACAACCGTCTGACAGATCCTGGCTGGGCGGGTTCACTACAACCCGGGTGGCAGCGCGAGCGGATGGAGAACTTCCTTTCCGTGCTGGCTGGCGAGCAGGTTGAGGAAAGCCTTGTCACCGACGGTTGGACAGCAACTACGCAGTTGCAGCGCAAGATCCTATCCGGCGCTGTAGACACCACCGTTTCCTCGGATGAACGTGAGCTTCAGGACGAAATCGCCGACTTCGAAACCATGAATCGCATCCGCGCCCGTGTCGACGAGATCGTGGAGGACCCTGAGACGGCCGAGCTTCTCAAGCCTTGGTATCGGTACATGTGCAAACGCCCGTGCTTCAGCGACACCTACCTCCAGACGTACAACAGACCCAACGTGACGCTGGTGGACACAGCCGACTTCGGCGGCATCACCCGCCTGACCGAGACCGCAATCGTCGTCGGCGAAACCCACTACGAAGTGGACTGCATCATCTTCGCCACCGGCTTCGATGTAGGCGTCTCGGGAGTGCTCTCCGGCACCCTGCCCGTATACGGGCGCAACCAGCGCTCCTTGTTGGAGGCGTGGGAGCAGGGACCGCGCACACTGCATGGCTTTTACAGCAATGGATTCCCTAACCTCTTCCATCTCGGTGCACTGCAGAACGCAAACTCTGTCAATTTTGTCCATATCCTGCAGGAACAAGCCGAGCACATCGCAGCAGTCATCTCCCATGCACGCACAACCGGCGCCCAAGTCGTCGAACCAACCCCTGAATCAGAAGCTGCATGGGTTGCCACCGTCATCGCAACAGCGTCGGACTCCGGCGCGTTCCAGGCCGAGTGCACCCCGGGCTACTACAACGGTGAGGGAACCCGCACGATCACCGGGGCTTCGTTTAGCCCTGGCCCGATGGCCTTTCACCGCATCCTTCGTCAGTGGCGCGAGGGCGACATGAGCGATGTTATGGCCGCTGCGAAGCCCGGGACTTCATCGTGAACGGCGCCACACAGCAAACCCGGGCGGCGCTTGTCGCGGTAGCAACTGCAGTCTCCTTCGCAGTGACAGGGTGCACAACGGCAGGCCCGTTGGAACCACCCTCTGTCGCGGCGCGGCACGCACCGTCTCAAGAAACCGCAGATGACCCCATTCGAGTCACGCCCGTCCACCAATCCACCGGAATGACACTGCTGGAAGGCCCCACGCTCGGACCCAACGGAGACCTGTACCTCGTTGACGTCACAGCCCCGCCAGGAGCCCCGAAAGTCATGGCGATCGACATGGAGTCCCGCGAACAGCGAACAATATACACAGATGACACGAGCGCCTTCACATCCGCTCAATTCAGCCCCCTCGATGGTCGGCTGTATCTAACGGACTTCCACGGTTCCGTCTTGAGTGTCACTCCGGACGGCGGAGATCCAAGGGTTTTCTTCTCCGGACCGGTAGCCGGAAAGACAATGAACCCGGACGACATCAGTTTCGACGAAGCAGGCAACCTCTATATCACCGACACGACCGGGGCACAGGACCCATACTGGAAACCGCAGGGACGCTTGGTGCAAATTGACGGCCACACCGCTGAAGCAACCGTGCTGGCCCACGGCCTGCCTGCCCCCAACGGACTCGCGTTTACACCCGGCTTTGATGGGCTATGGGTCAGCCACAACACAGCCAACAGAATCGATTACGTCCGTTTAAGCGAGAATGGTCTTGAGGTTAAGACCGCACATCCGGCCATCCACCTCAGTGCGGGCATCGGCCAAGTCGACTCCTTGGCCGTAGACGCCGACGGAAACCTATACGCAGGATTCCACAATCAGGCAGCGGTCCTCGTTTATGACCCGACCGGCAAGCACATCTCCACAATCTCCGTCCCCTCGGAGGGTCACCGACCATCGTCGGCGACGAACATCGCCATCGCACCGGGGACCACTGATGCCTACATGACATTAAGTGGCGAAGAAGGTGGCAGGGTCTATAAGTTTCGTGCTCTCGCAAAGGGGATACGCCAGTCAAACGGAGGTTAGGACGACGGATACGTAAGGCCACATCAGAAAGGCCTCCTACTCAATAACCTGTTCGTTGAGCTCTAATGCTCGACCGGAAAGGAATTCGCCTCGCGAGCAGAATCAAAGAATGCCCGATCCGGGCGGTGCGCGCCATTCCTTGCCCTTTGTGGAACCTGCTCTCCTACTTTTCTCTCCACCATCCGAAACTCTCGCGCAGGCGGGGAAACTAGCGTAGCGTCGATTGGAGAATTGGTGGCGATGGCCACACCTGACCACGGAGCCAGGGCAGGTCGGCGTCGATCTCTTTGAGGGGGCCGGGATGGCTGGGTGGAACTCTGACACTGCTGCCGGGCCAGTGGGGTCGGGGACCCTCACCTTGGTGGAGGGCTCATCCTTTTGTATTTCAATGGCGAATGGGGACATCCATCCGGAGATTCCGCATGGGGTTTTCTTCGAGGACACGCGTATCCTTTCCGGCTGGAGGTTGACCGTCAACGGTGAGCCGTTGGAGCCTCTGGCCGCGAAGGCGAAGGAGCCGTACAGGGGGCTTTTCGTCGGCCGTGTACCGCGCTCAGACGAGTACGCGGACAGCCCGCTGATCGTCGAACGTTTACGTGAGGTAGCTTCGGGAATTCTTGAGGGGATCACGGTCCGTAACTACTCCAGTGAGGCTACGGAGTGTGCGGTTGCCCTGGGAGTCGAAGCGGATTTCGCTGACCTTTTTGAGGTGAAGGAAGCACGGATCCAGCGTCGTTGGGATGAGTCTCGCGAAGCGTACGGCGAATCGCTAACCATCCGGGCCGTCTGGCAGGGCGTCAGGAAGGGCGTCGTTATCGAGGCCCCCGGTGCGGACGTCGCGCCGGAGTCGGTGACATACCGCATAATTGTCCCGGCACACGGAGAATGGAGCACGACTTTAAGAGTGATGCCTGCCGTTGACGGAACCGGTCCCGTGGTTCCTTTCGTACATCCTGACGAGGGCGAAATGTCTCCGCGCGACCTGCGCCGGCAGGAGTGGGTCTCGGAGATTCCGGTGCTGCACATAGGTAACCAGGCTGTTGAGCGGACCGTACATCGCAGTTATGACGATCTGGGCGCGCTTCGTATTGAGGATCCTGCCCATCCTGACCGGATCGTGGTGGCCGCGGGTGCGCCATGGTTCATGGCGCTGTTCGGGAGGGACTCGCTATGGGCTTCCCTGATGGCGCTTCCGGTGGATCCGTCCCTTGCCCTTGGCACGTTGCAGACGCTTGCCGACCGCCAGGGCAGGGTGGTGGATGTGACGAGTGAGGAGGAGCCGGGCAAGATCCTGCACGAAGTCAGGCTTGGCGTCTCCAGCGGCTTGGCGCTGGGCGGAAAGTCTGCGTACTACGGAAGTGTCGATGCAACGCCTTTGTTTGTGTCCGTGCTTGGGGAAGTCAGCCGCTGGGGCTTTGCGTCGGAGACCATCACGTCTCTGCTGCCACATGCGGACCGCGCGCTGGACTGGATCCGGGACTACGGGGACCGCGACGGTGACGGTTTTGTTGAGTATGAGCGCCTCAACGACAGGGGACTGATCAACCAGGGCTGGAAAGATTCCTGGGACGGCGTCAATTTTGCCGACGGCACGTTGGCGGAACCGCCGATTGCGTTGTGCGAGGTCCAGGCGTACGTGTACGACGCCTACATGGTGCGCGCCTGGATGGCCTACGACGCCGGTGAGCTGGACCTGGCGGCCGAGTGTCGTGAGCGGGGTGCTCGGCTGAAAAAGCAGTTCAATGAGCAGTTCTGGCTTCCTGACCGCGGCTACTATGCCATCGCCTTGGACGGTAAGAAGCGGCCGGTGGATGCGTGCGCATCCAACATGGGGCATTGCCTGTTTTTCGGCATTGTGGATGAGGACAAGGCGCCGCTGGTGGTTGAACGGCTGATGTCCCCGGAGATGTTCAGTGGCTGGGGGGTGAGGACTTTGGCCAGCGACATGGGCGCCTACAACCCTGCCAGCTACCACAACGGGTCGGTCTGGCCGCATGACAATGCGATCCTTGCCGCCGGGCTGATGCGTTACGGGTTCGTAGAGCAGGCGCAGCGGATCTCTACAGCCCTGTTCGAGGCCGCCGCTTATTCGGAGGGACGGCTGCCCGAATTGTTCTGCGGTTTCAGTCGAGAACACTACGATGAACCGGTGCCGTACCCAACGGCGTGTTCACCGCAGGCTTGGGCAGCAACAACGCCGATCATGCTGGGGAAGACACTCCTGAGGTATGACGTCCACGTTGCACGCGGCGGTGTATGGATGGACCCGGTGGTGCCCGGGTCTTACGGCGCTGTGCACATCGCCAACGCGCCCGTGGGCGGCGGGCGGGTCACTATCGACGTCTCTGCTACCACCGCAAGCATTCAGGGGCTGCCCGAGGGTATCGTGTTCCACCGCGGGACTCGCCCGTCGCTGGCAGATCTGGTGGAACAGGCTTGGCATGGTGGCAAATAGCGAAAAAGCTACTGCTCGCGCTGGTTTCTTCAGCGCATGGAGTTCGGATGCTTGGCCAAGGGTGTGATCTTGATTTTCATGTACGGGTACATCGGGAAGCCGCTGAGGATGTTGTGTAATTCATCGTTGGAAGCGACATCGAATATCGAGTAATTCGCGTACTCGCCAACCACCCGCCAAATGGAGGCCAGACGGCCTTCCTTTTGAAGGGTCTGGGAATACTCCTTCTCCAGCGTCTGCGCGCGGCTGACGTCCTCAGGGGAAAGGTGCGTTGGGAATTGCACGTCCATGCGGGCCAAAAACAACATCTGATACTCCTTGGTGGTCTATCTAGGACAGTCGGTACGCCGCGAGTTTTTCCTCGTCGATCTCCGCTCCGACCCCCGGCAGATCGCGCACGGAGATCGTGCCGTCGATGATCCGGAGCGGATCAGCGAGCAGGTCATCGGCCATATCGAGGAAATTCGACAGTTCCCCTGCCCGGCGGCTTGTTGCCTCATGTGCGGCGCCGAAGGTGACGGTGGCAAGCGAGCCGATCTGGGTGTCGATCTGGTTGCCCATGGTCACATCCACACCAAGTCCGGTGCACAGGCCCAGGATTTCAGTGGCTTCTGTGAAGCCTGACCGGGCAGTCTTGATGCAGATGGCATTGCAGCCGCCGGAGAGCAGCTCCCGGGACACGTCTCCAGCCGTTGGGACGGACTCATCACCCACCACCGGGATCGGCGACTTCTCCACCAGACGACGGCGGCTCAGTGCTTCCTTGGCATCACAGGGTTCCTCGAGCATGGTCAGCCCAAGCCCCTCGGTCCGCCGGAGTACCTCAAGTGCTTCGTTCGCGGTCCAGCCGCGGTTAGCGTCCAGATACAGTTCCACATCGTCACCGAGCCCCTCGCGCAGCACCCGGCAGGCGTCGACATCCAATGCCAGCGGCCGCCGGCCGACTTTCAGCTTGAAGGTCGTAATGCCGTATTCCTCGCCGAAGCGCAGTGCCTCGTCCAGGAGTTCCTGAGCTGGCCGGAAGCCGAGCATGTGGCTGACCCGCATGCGGTTGGTATACCCACCCAGAAGTTTGTGCACCGGAGTGCCGAGTGTCTTGCCGATGGCGTCCCACACTGCAATGTCTACTGCACCCTTTGCCACCTGGTTGTGAATGGTCCGACGGAGCACAACATGGATCCGCTCCCGGTCGAAAATCTCGAGACCGGTCAGCTGCGGCGCGAAGGTCTTCTCAATGATCGTCCGGATGGACTCTTGTGTCTCACCGTACGTGTACGGACGGGGCGGAGCATCTGCCACTCCCACGACGCCGTCGTCGGTGTATACGCGCACCAGAACGTGGTCAGCATTTGCCACCTCGCCGCTGGCGAATTTCAGGGGGTGCGTGTACGGGATGGAGTACGGGGTGACTTCGATCCGCTCGATCTTCAACGGCTCGGTTCCTTTCGAATGTGCCAGGCAGTCCGGTGCTGCCGGGAAGAACGGTGCCCCAGGGCTCATTGCCCTGGGGCACCTATTGGACGGAAAACACAAACCCGACCATGTCAGGGAAGCTCCTACTTGGACTGTCCCACTTTGGCGAGGACGTATTCATATGAGGCTTCTTCGCCGGCAGCGCCGTCTGTACGCGGAGTGGTGTTGAGCATCAGCTCCGGCTTGACTGCCGACGCAATGTCGTCCGCATTGTGAGGGTCACCGGGGAAGTAGAGCTGCTGGGTTACGGACTGATAGCCGGGAGCTGAGACCTTGATGTGAATGTGTGCCGGGCGCCAGGCATGCCAGCCCGCGGCGTTGATCAGCTGTCCGCAGGCTCCGTCCGTGGGAATCTGGTAGGGAGCCGGGCGCATGGTGTGGAGGACGAAGCGTCCATTGCTGTCGGCCTGCACGTTGGCTCGGAAGAGCCACTCAGGCAGGCCGGGGGCGTATTGGGAGTAAAAACCGGCCGCATCGGCGTGCCAGATCTCCATTTGGGCCCCCTGAATGGGATTGCCGTCGGTGTCAGCAAACCGTCCGCTGAATTTCAGCGGAGTGCCAGCCTCGCCCTCACGCATTTCAACAGTGGCTGGGGATTCAAGCACGGGTGAGTTCGGGACGTAATAGGGGCCCTCGATAGTGCCCTTGGTGCCGGGCCGGTCCTGGGAGTTGACGTCCTCCACGGTGTGCTCTAGCCAAACGTCGAGGAATAGCGGCCATTCGCCGTCGTTGCCCACCTTGATCAGCCAGGCTTTTAGGGCGTTGTACTCCTCGTAGGTGACTTCGTGTTCGACGACGATGTCGTTGGCCGCTTTGATGAGGGCGCCGGCGAGGAGGCTTACGCGCTCCTTGGGAATCCCCGTTCCCTTGAGCTTTCCCGAGGCGGCGAAGCGCTCGGTCGCCTTCGACCCAGCCTCCACAGCGGTACCCTGATTTTCCTGGCGGGTGTCCAGTTGATTCTCAGTCATAGTGATCTCCACACTCCTCGATGCATCGGGAACGGGAAATGAGCCCGTTTCCGGAACGCGCCGGCCGCAGGCTGTGCACCTGCAGGTTCGCCGACCTCGTGACGTTGATCCAATGCTAGTGAGCCTATAAGGACGAAACAAGGACTAATTTGGCGCCCATTATGTAATCATCTCTACATAAAAGAACCCTTGGTCCTTACTAGGGTTTTGCCTGATGTGAGTGGCATCACCTTGCGGCAGGCTTGGTGGGACACTTTCATTCGCCCGAGGGGTTTAGGCGGGGTCGCACAGTCGCTGGCCGCCCACCTTCACCCTCTCCAAAGAAGGAGCACACCATGACCGAGAATCTGACTCGTGTCCGTGAAGTCCTGGCTGACGCCGTCGTTGACGATCGAGAGAACGGCGTTATCCGGGCGAAGCGTGAGATCTTCACGGACCAGGACATCTTTGAACTGGAGATGAAGCACATCTTTGAGGGCAACTGGGTTTACCTTGCCCATGAGTCGCAGATCCCCAACGTGGGGGACTACTTCACCACTTACATCGGCCGGACTCCCGTTGTCCTGACCCGGGATAAGGATGAGAAGATCAACTGCATTGTCAATGCCTGCTCCCACCGCGGCGCCATGCTGTGCCGGCGCAAGACAGACAACAGGACAACGTTCACGTGTCCCTTCCACGGCTGGACCTTCAAGAACTCGGGGGAGCTGCTGAAGGTTAAAGACTCCCGGAATGCCGGTTACCCGGAGACCTTCAACAAGGAGGGCTCACACGACCTCACCAAGGTAGCCCGTTTCGATTCATACCGCGGCTTCCTCTTCGGCTCGTTGAATGCTGACGTCCTGCCCTTGGAAGAACACCTTGGTGACGCCACGAAGGTCATCGATTCGATTGTGGACCAGTCCCCGGACGGGCTTGAGGTCCTCCGCGGGTCGTCCACCTATACCTACGACGGCAACTGGAAGGTTCAAGCGGAGAACGGCGCCGACGGCTACCACGTGACCGCCGTGCACTGGAACTACGCGGCGACAACCGCCCGCCGAAGTGCTGGCGACTCCGCCAACACGACCAAGGCCATGGATGCCGGCAAATGGGGCAAGGTTAAAGGCGGCTTCTATTCATACAACCATGGGCACCTGTTGCTGTGGCAGGAGTGGACCAACCCCGAGGACCGCCCGTTATGGGACCGCCGCGACGAGCTCGTCCAGAAGTACGGCGAGGAGATGGCAAACTTCATGATCAACATCTCGCGTAACCTCTGCCTGTACCCGAACGTGTACATCATGGACCAGTTCTCTTCGCAGATCCGTCACTTCCGTCCTATTTCCGCTGATCAGACCGAAGTGACGATCTACTGCATCGCACCGAAGGGGGAGTCGCAAGAGAACCGGTCGAAGCGAATCCGCCAATATGAGGACTTCTTTAATGCGACTGGCATGGCCACTCCGGATGACCTCGAAGAGTTCCGTTCCTGCAACAAGACGTATTGGGCCACTTCGGCGCCGTGGAATGATATGACGCGCGGCTCCACCCACGAGATTGCCGGTCCCGACGAGCAGGCCACAGCGCTGGGCATGTCGCGGGTGATCGCCTCGGGTGTACGCACCGAAGACGAAGGGCTCTACCCGATCCAGCACGGGTACTGGAAGGAAGTAATGGACAAGGCCCTCGCCGACGCGGAAGCCGTTGCCCAGGAATCCTTGCCGGTCACGGCGTAATCGAAACGTCCGATCAAGACAGAGAGTGCTGAAAACCCATGGCCAACCTCATTAACTCCGTGACCGCGCTCAAGAGTGCCGATGAAATCGCAACCCTTGAGACAGTCCGCGCCTTCCTTTACCGCGAAGCCCGGCTACTGGATGACCGCCAGTTCGACCAGTGGCTCGAGTGCTACCACCCGGACTCCGAGTACTGGATGCCGGCGTGGGACGTCGACGACCGGCTCACGGTAGACCCCCAGAACGAGATCTCGCTCATCTATTACGACAACCGTGGAGGCATCGAGGACCGGGTTTTCCGGATCAAGACGGACCGCTCCTCCGCTACCTCGCTCCCGGAACCGCGCACCGGGCACAACATCACCGACGTTGAAGTCCTGGAGCACGACGGCGGCCAGGTCAAGGTGCGCTTTAACTGGTTCACCCTGTACTTCCGGTACAACACCACCGATACCTATTTCGGCACGAGCTTCTACACAATCGACCTCTCCGGCGAGCAGCCGGTGATCCTGAAAAAGAAGGTTGTACTGAAGAACGACTACATCCACCACGTGGTGGATGTCTACATGATCTGACGGCGCCCCAGCACGCGTACAGCTCGGCCGCAGCAGCGCCGCCAGGAGCGGCCCGCTGCCAGATCTGCTCGCAAGAGATAACCGCACTAACTTTCGGGGGTCGCGAGGATGCGATCCCCAACCAGGAGGAATCATGGGCCATCAGGTAGCCCTCAGTTTCGAAGACGGAGTCACCAAAGTCATCAAAGTCGGCGACTACGAGACCGTCATGGACGCGGCGTACAAGGCGCGGATCAATATCCCTTCAGATTGTCGGGACGGCGCCTGCGGCACGTGCAAGGCCTTTTGCGACTCCGGCTCGTTCGACCCCGGCGACTACATCGACGACGCCATGACCGAAGAGGAGCTGGAGAAGGGCTATCTCCTCACCTGCCAGGCCGTTCCGGAATCGGACCTCGCCATCCAGATCCCGGCCACTTCCGAATCAGCGAAAACCTCGGCTGCCACTTTTACGTCCACATTGAAGGAACTCGACAAGCATTCGGAGTCCACCATCTCCTTCGCGCTGGAGGTGCAGAACCGGGAAGCCCTGGCTTTCCTGCCCGGCCAGTACGTCAACATCAAGGTCCCCGGCACCGACGCGGAGCGCTCGTACTCCTTCAGCAACGGCCCCGAAGTGGAAGACGCATCGTTCATGGTGCGCATTACGCCGCAGGGGGCGATGTCCGAGTACCTGCGTGACCGGGCAGCGGTCGGGGACACCATCGAGTTCACAGGCCCGTACGGCTCCTTCTTCCTTCGCGAACCCAAGCGCCCCCTGCTCCTGCTGGCTGGCGGAACCGGCCTGGCCCCGCTCCTGTCCATTCTGGAGAAACTGTCCGGGAACCCGCCGGCCACGCCGGTCAACCTGATTTATGGCGTCTCCCGTGAAGCCGACATCGTGGGAATCGACTGGCTGCGCACCTACGAAGCGAAGCTGCCGAACTTCACCTGGGATCTCATTGCCTCCGAGCCGGGGACTTCCGCACCCCACACGGGCTACGTTACGCAGATCATCCAGCCGTCCCACATCAACGATGGTGACGTCGATATCTACCTCTGCGGCCCGCCGCCCATGGTCAATGCCGTCTCCAAGTGGCTGGACACCGAGGACATCCAACCGGCCAACTTCTATTTCGAGCGTTTCGCCCCCAAAGAAGCCACTGGTGGTGACGCCGAGACGGGTGCGCCCGCTTCCGTGGAAAAGCTGGAAAGAGCGGGCGACACAATCAGCCGCGTGGAAGCCATTTCGTCCATGGAGACCGGCCGGCTCGAGTTCCGTAAGGAAGACAGCTTCGCACACCTGGACGCCCGCATGGGCCTTGAACTTGCCGTGACCGAACTAATGTTGGACCGCCTTAGCAAGGAGCAGTTGCACCAGTTCCGTCGCCTTGCCGAAGCGACCACACGTGCGGTGGACGCTGGTAGGGTTCTTGACCCCGAAGAGTATGTCAGGACCAACGAAGAGTTCCACGAATACCTGTTCACGATCTCCGACAACCCGATGCTGCTGGAGTCGTACCGTCGGCTCGACGTCCACGCGCAAATGGCAGCAACTTTTGCAGAGGGCACCCATATCTTTGAACGGGTCGCCCAGGATCACCTCGATGTCGTAGACGCGTTTGAGCGAGGCGACAAGGAGCGGGTCCGGGAAGTCATCATGGCCCACGCCCGCGATGCGAAGGGCACCATGGCCGAAGCGATCGATGCCATGGGCAAGGGATTTTGACGGTGGCAGCGTACTCGGGACAGTTCATTACGCCTGGCCGTTTCGCTGGCAAAGTGGCGGTAGTTACGGGCGCGGCCCAGGGAATCGGGCAGAAAGTTGCGGAGAGGATCGGGGCTGAGGGGGGTTCGGTGGTACTGGTTGACCGCGCCGACATTGTGAAGGAAGTGGCCAAGGGCATCCAGGATGCTGCGCTGGAGTCAGGGTCCGGCGGGTCAGCCATCTCCGTTACGGGGGACCTGGAAAGTTTCGCCGGAGCGGAGCGGGCAGTGAACGCGGCTCTGGCCCGCCACGGAAGGATCGACGTACTCGTCAACAACGTGGGAGGGACCATATGGGCCCGCCCCTACGAGGAATACGACGAGGAGCAGATTGAAAGGGAGATCCGTCGTTCGCTCTTCCCCACCTTGTGGTCATGCCGCGCCGTTCTCCCGGCGATGCTGGCCAAGGGCTCGGGCACCATCGTCAACGTCTCCTCAGTGGCCACTCGCGGAGTGCACCGCGTCCCCTATGCCGCGGCGAAGGGAGGCGTCAACGCCCTGACCCAGTCCTTGGCCATGGAGGTTGCCGGGCGCGGTATCCGCGTTGTTGCAACCGCCCCGGGCGGCACCGAAGCTCCGCCCCGAAGGGTCAAACGCGGACCGGAAGCAGAGTCCACTACCGAAAAGGCGTGGTACCAGGCCATTGTGGACCAGACCGTTGAATCGTCCTTTTTGAAGCGATACGGCACCCTGGAAGAACAGGCTGCGCCGATTGTTTTCCTGGCATCCGACGAAGCATCGTATGTCACTGGCAGCGTCCTTCCGGTGGCAGGCGGAGACCTGGGTTGAGCCTGCTGTGACTGATAACCGCTGGCGGGGCGTGGATGTGCGGTCGAGTAAGCTTGCCAGCATGATTCCGGGCCACCACCGCGGCAACCCTGAGGAGGATCTGGCGCTGCTCGACCGTGCCGAGGTCTTCGAGGAGTTACTGGAGACGCTCCGCACTGTTCGTAAAGGCAACGTGCGTACGGTGGTACTGAGCGGCCCGCGGGGATCCGGGAAAACGGCGGTGTTGGATCTTTTCCTGGAGCACTGCCGAGGAGCCGCGCGTGGCGTGCGCGTGTTGTCCGCCACTGGCGACGAATGGGAAGCACAGCTCCCGCTCGCTGGCTACTCCCAGCTTATGGTCTCCGCGCCGCTGCGCTCGGCAAAGGACCCTGACGAAGGGAGCGGCCGTTCAGTGGACCTGGCCGGTACACTCAAGCCCTCCCAAGTTGCCAACTATGCGTCTACCCTGGGTGCACACCTCGACAGGCTTCAATTGCACGGGAGCGTGGTGGTTGCCGTTGATGACGTCCAGCATCTGGACCCAGAAACTCTCCACGTTCTTGTCTTCGTCATGCGCCGGCTGCGCAGTAAGAGAATCCTGTTCCTCGTCACCCTGGATCCTGCTCAGGCCCGGCTCGTTCCAGCGGGTGTATTGGCCTTCCTCACCGGCCATCAGGTTTCCCGCCTTCCACTGGACCCCCTATCACCGCAGCGGGTCCAGGAGCTCGCACGGCGTTGGTTCGGCATCGACCTGAACGCGACGGCCGCCCACGAGATCGTGCGGCATACCGGGGGATGGCCCCAGCCGGTTGTCGAACTTCTGGGGGAGCTTCCTCCGGAAACCTGGCAGACATGGTTCTCGTCCCTGCCTCCGAGCTCACGCGTGCGGGCACAGGTGCGCAGCCTCCTCGGATCCGCCTCACCCGATCTGGTAGCTGTGGCTGAGGCCACGTCCGTGCTCGGCCGGAGTGCCGGGGTAGCTGAAGTTGCCCGCGTCAGTGGCGTCGAATCCGTGATGGATGCCCTCGACGAGGGCCACAGAGTCGGACTGCTGGGCCTGTCAGTGGACCAGGCCCATTCGCTGGTGAAATTCTTCGAAGCGGGAATCACCGAGTCCGTCTACGAGCAGATTGCACCCAGCCAGCGCATTCGCCTGCACCGCAGGGCCGCGGACTCGGTTCAGAATGAAGGCGACCGCCTAGGTCACCGGGTTTCGGCTACCCCGGGACCAGACGAGGCCCTTGCCGAGGAGCTTGAGGAGTACGCGCGGCGACAGGCCATCGTGGGTGCCTGGCACGATGTATCCACCGCACTGTTTTCCGCGTCCCGGCTCTCGGGTGACATCCGCGTCGGTAACGATCGCCAGCTGAGGGCAGTAGATGCCCTCGTGGGCTCCGGGAACATTGCCGAGGCACAGATGTGGGCTGCCGCCGTCGACGCCATGGCGCCCTCGCCGTTGCGTTCCTCGGTTCTGGGCTACCTCTCGACGGCGTCAGGACAAAATCACAGTGCCCAAACCCAGTTGGACATGGCCTGGAGAACAAGCAACCCGCAGCGGGACCCGGCGGCTGCTGCGCAAGTGGCTCAACGCTTGGTCCTGCACGGGGTGGCTTCGTGGGATGGTCCCGTCATCACGCGTTGGGCGGAGCAGGCTATGTCACTGACACAGATGGGTACGCCTGCCTACATCGAATCTGAAGCCATCTACGGGCTGGGGCTTTACGCTCAGGGCAGGCTGTCTGAAGCTGAGGCCTCTTATCGCCGCGCTTTCGAACACGCGTCAGAGAACGCCCAAAAGCAGCGCGTGCAGATAGGTGCCGGGTGGCTGGCCCTGCGGCTGGATGACGCAGAGACCGCGCAGGTGAATTTCGAAGCCGCTGCGCCGACTGAGTTCCGCGGCGGTTCCCTGCGGATCTCGCTGTGGGCAGAGGCGTGGTTGGCCCGCACCCAGCTTGTGCTCGGCAACTGGGATGCGGCGGCGGCCACGGTTGCACGCGCCTCGGTTCGGCTCGAGACCTCACGGATGCCGCTGATCCGCCCCTTGTTGTATTGGACCGCCGCCGAGCTGTGGTCCTTGCGTGGGGACTGGGACCGTGCGCGGTTCTACGTCTCTCAAGCGTCAGTGCAGCCTGGCACCTATCGCGCCATGCAGGTTCCTGCCAGCTTGGCCCGGGCGCGCTTCCATGAGGCACGGGCGGACTACGAAAGCGCATTGGCTGTGCTTCAGCCGCTGACGGAGCTGGACCCCTGGACAGAGAACAGGGTCTCGTTTTGGCCGTGGCAGGACTCCTACGTTAATGCCCTCGTCATGACCGACCAGCTGGATGCGGCCGACACCTTCCTTACGGCCTTCGAGCAGGTGCCGCGGGAGCGGGCTGTGCCGTCGGATCTGGCAAGAATGGCGTGGGCGCGGGGCCGCCTCGTTTCCGCCCAGGGGGATCCTGACGCCGCCCGGGAGCACTTCGAGACGGCACTGGCTCATCTGCGCGGGCTCAACCGGCCATATTTGCGGGCCAGGGTCAGCTTTGCCTTCGGGCAAAGCATGCGGCGCGCCGGCAAAAGGCGCTTGGCATCCTCAGTGCTTCGCGTGGCCAGGGATCTCTATGATTCCCTAGGCGCTGCCACTTATGTCGACAGATGCGATCGGGAGCTGAAGGCGACGGGCCTTGATGTCGGCAACATGTCCGACCCATCTGACGCTGTCCTCGCAGCCGTCACGGGACCGCAGGTCCAGCTGACGGCCCAGGAGCAGGCAGTGGCGGAACTCGTTGCGGCCGGGGCCACCAACAAGGAGGCGGCCCGTGCACTGTTCCTGGCCGACAAGACGGTGCAGTACCACCTGACCCGCGTCTATGCGAAGTTCGGAATCCGCTCCCGCAGCGAACTGGCCGCACGTTACCGCCCCACGGACTAAGGCGCATGCCACCTGGCATTGAACCGGCGGCGGCCCTTATTAGGATCCGGAGGGGCTGGGAGTACGGTTGGGCAGGTCTTTGGTTGCCGCGCCCACGACATCCAGGAAGCTTTGGAGTAGTGATGACCGGTCCTCACGCCGCCAGGCCACCGCCAGGTCAACTTCAGGGGCCTGTTCGATATCACGGTAAACGACGCCCTCGAGCTGCAGGGCACGGACGCTCGCTGGAAGGATGGCAACGCCACTACCGGCTGCCACAAAGGAGAGCATCGTGGACGTCTCACTGATTACTTGGGTAATGCGAGGCTGGAAACCTGCCTCGCGGCAGAGTCCTGCGGTGACCCGGTAAAGCACCGACTCCGGCGGGTAGGAGATAAATTCCTGGTCCTGGAGTTCGTGAACGGCCACTGGCCGGTCCATGGCCAGGGCGCTGAAGGACGGCAACGCCAAGATGAGCGGCTCGCGTGTAACGATGCGGTATTCGATGTCCTGGGAGGCGATGGGGGGGCGCAACAGGGCCGCATCCAAGGTGCCATCCCGCAGGCCGGCCTCCATCGCAGGCGTGAGCATTTCGCCGTGTAGATTCAGCGACAGCCCAGGAAGTACCTGCTTGGCGCGTCGGACGATAGGGGGCATGACTCCGTAGGTCGCTGAGCCGGAGAACCCCACGCGAAGAACACCGGATGCGCCTTGTCCGACCTGGTACACGTCAGCACGGAGAGTTCCGACCGCATTAACGATCTGCCGTCCCCGGTCCAGCAGCGCCTGCCCGGCGGCCGTAAGTTCCACCCTCCGGGTGGTGCGGTTCAGCAAGCGCACACCCAATTGCTCTTCCAGCTGCCGTATTTGCTGGGACAAGGGTGGCTGGGCCATGTGCAGGCGTTTGGCCGCACGGCCGAAGTGGCGTTCCTCTGCAACGGCAATAAAGTAGTTCAACTGCCTGATCTCCATTGGGTTTGCCGTCCCTCCGTATGGCGCCTCCGGTCAGGCGCCCACCGCATTGATTCCCGGATCAAGTATAAAGCCGACCACTCTTGTATTCATCAGACATAATGGCAGGCTTGGAACGCCTGCGCAGCACGACAGCATCAGAGAGGGTGCCCAGGCCTGGGCACCCTCTCTGTGGATCTCAACTCATTTGTGGCAACGGCCGGCTGCGCTGGGTCAAAGGCGGACCGGGGGAGTGGGGGAGCTGAGCTCCCTTTCGGCGGAATGTTCCACAATCTCTTCGACCTTGTGCTCTGCTTCTTCCAGCTTTTGCTGACGGGGAACCAGAACAGTGACGACCGCTCCAAGCAAGGCGACGCCGCCGTAAATGTAGAACGCCGTGGCGCCTCCGATTCCCGCCGCTGCCAGCCAGCCGCCGATGATTGGTCCGAGAATGCCGCCCAGACGGCCCACGCTGGCACACCAGGCCACACCGGCCGCCCGGGCGTTGGTGGTGAAGTAGTTGGACTGGAAACCGTAAACCAGCACCTGGGTGCCGAGGGTACCCACTCCGGCGATGGCGATGCACAGGAACAACATCGGCAGAGGGAAGCCGAAGGTCATCAGCACCAAAGTGATCGTGGCCAGCACGAAGGTGCCGGCTATGACCCGCTGGGGACCAGCCTTGTCAGCGAAGCGCGAGAGCAGCAAACCTCCCGCCACAGCGCCGAGGTTCAACGCCAGGGGGAAGAAAAGTGCGTATGTCCGCCCGTAGCCGTATCCCTCCATGATCTTCGGCAGCCACGTATTCAAGCCGTAGGTCAGCAACAGGCCGGAGAAAGACATCAAGCCCAGAAGTACCGAAGCCACTGCGAACTGTTTGGAAAACACCGCCGCGAAGCCAGTCTTCTGCGGGGCTGCGCCTATCTGCTGAATGACCTGTTCTTCAAGGAGCGAAACACCGGTTCGCTGTGCAGCAGCCAAGGCTTCATCCTCACGGCCGCGGGCCAGCAGCCAGCGAGGGGACTCCGGAAGCTTGAACCATGCGATTGGCACGAGCAGGACGAGGGGGAGGGCGCCGATCATGAACAGTCCGCGCCATCCAATGTTATTGAGGAGCAGAATGCCCATGATGGAGGCGAACACGCCGCCAGCTGGGACACCAGAGTAGACGATCGCGTTGTAGAACTGTCGCCGGCCGGCTGGCGCGAACTCTGCCATGGTGGCGCCTGCGGTGGCGATGACGACACCGAGGCCCACGCCCGTAATGAAACGCAGAGCGCCGAAGGACGCTACGGTTGTTGTCAGTGCCGAGACGAACATGCCAACCGAGAACCAGGCGATGCCCAGGAGCATGAGTCGGCGGCGGCCGAAGAAGTCGCCGACCGCGCCGCAGATCAGTGATCCGACCAGCACGCCAACGAGCGCCCACGAGCCCAAGAGACCGGCGGTAGCGGCATCGAAGGCACCAATCTGGCTTGGATCGGCGAGCAGTCCCGGCAGGACGGTGCCGTACACAACAAGGTCGTAGCCATCGAATAGTAGTGCGGTGCAGATGACGAAGGCCACCCAGTTTGCGGTACGCGCCTCCTTGCGCGGGTCTTCGGCGATGACGGTCTGGAGCGTAGCCATATGCCTGTCCTCTCTGACGGAGCATGGAAGTAATGCCGTGGGGTGAACCTGCGTCCCTTGGCTTTTGCTCCAGTGTTCCAGAGGTGTGACGCCCGTCATATGCGGCAAATACCCGGGATTAGGCCGGGGGGTGATCCATACCTTCAAGATATCAATCAGATATGCTTAGCCGAATTTCGGAATGAGTAGGTGCTGCTGCCAGCGAAAGAATGCGTCCACAGCGTTTTCATGCCGGAGGAACTCAACCTTTGGGCCGCTGGTGGGCATCATTAAGGCAACCAACGAAGCCCACGCGGGGCACTTCCGTTTCCAACGCGCCGCCTTCAGCCACCCCGACCCGTATGGATCGGTACGATTTCAATATGAATCATTGGCCCGGATTGCCAGTCGGCATACGGGCCAATGGATAAGGTGAATTTATGACTAATCCCGCACGCCTGCACTCGGACCTGTCGCGCCTCGGCCGGGAGACTGACATGTTCATGGCCACCGTCGAGTCCCTGTCCGCCGACGAAATGGCCGCTCCATCCCTGTGCAGGGGTTGGACCCGGGCAGATGTCATCGCCCACATCGCCTCGAACGGCTTGGCCTTGGTCAAACTCATCGACTGGGCAACCTCCGGCGAAGAGCAGCAACTCTATGCCTCGCAGGAGGCCCGCGCCAGCGAGATAGCCGAGCTGGCCAGCCTGCCCCGCCAGGAACTGCTGGGCAAAGTCCGCCAGTCCTCCGCCTATTTCGCCGAACAGGCCCTTCGGCTGGGCGGGGAGATCGTCGTAGAGGAAGTGCATTTGCACGGTAAGCAGATTCCGGCGACGTCCATTGTGGCGTTGCGTATTGCCGAGGTCGTAGTCCACCACCACGATCTCGACACCGCTTGGACCGTCGAGGAAGCGGACCCCGACTCCGTACTCAACGCCTTGGAAGCCGCCGTTCGCACCATGCGCGCCCAAGGAGCGCCGGGGATGATCCTCGTGACGGAGGAACGCGACGAGTGGGTGATCGGTGACGGCGCCCTGCGCGTCACGTCCGACAGGGAAGGACTGCTCGAATGGCTGGCCCGCGGAGTTACCGACAATGTCCACGCTGACGGCCCACTGCCCATACTGCCGTCCTGGTGAGCCCAGGCTCCCGAGTGCCCATCGTCAGCCCGTTTCCGGTTGAGTTCAGCCGCCGCGGTGCCGGGATCATGCTACTGGATCGGCGCGGACGCGGGTGTTGTCAGTGCGTTGAGCACGGGAGCAGAGACGCCTGATTGCTCGCCGAGACGAACAATTGCCCCGCCAATGTAGGCAGTCTCCGAACTGCGCCGTGCCTTCCGGTCCTGGAGCATTGAGGTCTTGTGCGCACCGGCGTACAGGTAGGCATTCTCCAGGAGAGGCAAGTTCGCTGATCTCTCTGACAGTGCGGGCTGGCGATGTCGTGATGCCGTCTTTCACGTCTCGCAGCGTCAGCGGCACTGCAACAGAGTCCTGGTGACGGTCGAAAGTGAGCATTGTGAGGACGAGAATGGCTCACTTTCGACCATCGTGGACATAGAGCTCCTGCCTATGTCTGGGCAAGGCCAGCAGTCGGCATGGGAAATGGAAGCGGTCCGCAGGGCTCGGGAGTGCCGCTAGTGCCAGCGGACAGCCGTGTCCACTACTCTTCCCCTCACCGTCTGAACGGAGAGCGTCCTAAGCGCTGGTTACCGCGTTGGCGATTGTCCTATGGACAACCGTGCCGCCCACCATGGTCATTACTACGGGCATGTGGGGCATGTCATGCGGGTCGATCCGTTCAAGATCGGCGTCCAGGACGCACAAGTCCGCGACCTTGCCGACCTCAAGGGATCCCTTCCACTCCTCGGCGAAGTCCTGCCAAGCGGGGCTGCTCGTATAGGTGCGCAAGGCAGCTTCCAGCCCAATGCGCTGTTCGGGTCCGCTGACCTCACCGCTGGCCTTGCCTTCACGGAGGATCATGGTCGACAATCCCTGCCGCCAATCGGGCGTGGTGACAGGGGCGTCGGAGCTGCTCATCAACATCACTCCCGCCTCGAGCGCACTACGATACGGCCATTCGTAGGCGGCGCGTTCCGAGCCAACCACGCCTACCTCGAGGTCGGCGATCGTCCATTTGATGGTTGGGTTCATGTTCACGCCGATGCCATGGGCGGCCATCCGCCTTAGGGCCGATTCGCTGACGAAGTCACCATGGATAAGGTAATGGCGGGCGTTCGGACGAGGGTGAGCCTCCTGTGCCGCGATGATGGCATCGACGACGGTGTCAATGGCGCGATCCCCGGTTACGTGTACCCCGACTTGGTAGCCCGCCTTATGTCCGGCGAGAATCATTCCGGTGACCTCCGCCACCCGCTGCTCATCGGTATCACCACTCACGCACAACGAGCCGCATCCTCCGCCGACGTACTCCTGGTGCATCCAAGCGGTGCCGCTGGGCGGGATGCCATCGGCGAAGACCTTAACCCCGAGCACCTGGAAGCGTCGCAGGTCCCGGACCGCAGGAACCTGGATTTGCTCAAGGTTCTGCTCGAACTCAGCGGCTGACCCCGACATGCCCGCCGGGAGGAGGAGGGTGCTAACGCGGACCCCAAGTTCTTCTTGAGCCGCCAAGTCGGCATATACCTGCAATCCTTCCGCTCCCGCGGCGCCGCCGGCTATTAATTCCCCGCCCGGCCCCAGAGCCGGGTCGGTGAAGCTAGTGATGCCAAGCTCCTGGAGCTTGGCGACGGTAGAACGGATCGCCTGTTCGCGACGTTCCCGCGTTAGTGGAGGCAGAACACGTTGCACGAGTGCCTGCGCGCCCTCCCGAAATACTCCGGTGAGGGATCCGTCAGGGTTGGTGTCGACCACTCCACCGTCGGGCACCGGCGACGACTCGTCCACACCAGCAATTCTCAGTGCAGCCGAGTTCACCCACGAGGTATGCCTTGAGTAGTCCTGCAGGAACACTGGGTTATGGGGAGAAATGTCGTCGATATCTACACGATGCGGCATTCGCCCCGGTTCGGCAAGGCATTCTTCGAGATAACCATCGTCCCACCCGGTGCCCACTATCCAGTCTCCGGATTGCGCGTCGGCCACAGCCTCGCGGATGCATTCTCGAATATCCGCGAGGGACTTAACGGCTGGATAGGAGAGATCCAGGGATAGGGGCGGAGTATCAAGTCCGAACGCGATGCCATGCAAGTGGGAGTCGTTGATCCCAGGGATTACCGACTTGCCGGCGAGGTCAACGATCTCAGTGTTCGGGCCCACGCACGGGAGCACGTCCTCCCAGGTGCCCACAGCGACGATCGATTCTCCACACACAGCCAGGGCCGCGACTACTGTGAACTCATCATCGACGGTGAATATTTTACCGTTGGTGAAAACAAAATCTGCACGCGACATGGTTTCCTCTTTTTCTCGAATTGAAAGCTGCGTCCGGCAACAACCGAGAGGGATCTGTCAATCTGCTTCGGGCATCGCCAATACTCCTCGAAGGTCGAGTTGCCGGCCCCGTTCGGTCCGTCGACTGCACATCGAGAGGCTTCACTGAGCATGGCCGGTCACGCATGCAGATGACTAAGACGTGAGCGCATCTGTCTTGCTGTTCCGCGCACAGCCCGACCACGCATGCTGGTCAGTCTTAGCTGGTTGAGCTGACGCAACGGACGGCATCCTCGAGCGTAGCGTCGGGAAATGCTGACCGGTTGTTAGACCTCTAGCTGGTGCTAAACCCCTAACAACCTGTCCAGGAGCCGTACAGAGGAGTGCCCAACGGGGACTCCTAGTGAACGGCTACGTAGGGAGAGAAATGCGGGCCTATGCGACGAGGTTGCCGGCGGCTGTGTCCGTGTGTTCGCGGATGGTTTGGCGGGCGAGAGTTGCGTCGCCTGTTTCGATAGCGGAAACGATTTCTCGGTGGCGGTCTACGCTCATGTTTTTTACGCCTTTTTTCGGTCCAGCGAACATGATGGACATCCGGATGGATCCCTCGAGTGCGGTCCAGGAGTGGAGCAGGGTTTCATTGCCCGTCAGCTGGCATAACGTGCGATGGAAGTCCATGTCTGATTCGACCCGTTCCTTCAGGGACGAGTCCTGAGCAGCTGCCATGACGTCGATTTTGTGGTGCAGTGCCTCGATGGCGCTGACGCGGTCCGGGAGTTCGCACAGGGTTCGGGCGGCCAGGGATTCGAGCGCGGCCCGTACGGCGAAGATGTCGCGGATTTCTTTTCATCGAGGTGTCGGACTGAGAGCCTGCCACGGGGACCTGCGGAGAGCAGACCTTACTGTTCGAGATGGCGTAGGGCTTCGCGGATGGTTCCGCGGCTGATCTGGAGCATCTCCGACAGTTCTGTTTCTACCAGGTGGCGCCCCGGCTTCAATTCACCGCTGGTGATGGCTGTGCGCAGTGCCGAGAGCGCTTGTTCCCGCAGGCTTGTTTTTTCCAGTCCCAGCAGGGGTGCTGTCAGTCCGGCCATGGCCACAGTCCTCAGTGTTGTAAGTCGACTGTTTACAGTCCTTTGGTTGATTCGATGGTACGACAAAAGCACGGCCCTGGATGGGACCGTGCTTTCGTCATTGGAGTTACCTAGCCCAGCTCAGCGAGCACTTTCGCGACGATGCGGTCCACAGTCAGCCCGTACCGGTCGTGGAGTGTAGGGAGCGCTCCGGCGTCGAGGAATTGGTCCGGAAGCGCGACGGGAACCACGCGTTTGCCGAGGCCGGCACTTACGACGGCGGATGCAACAGTTTCAAACAGGCCGCCAACAACGCTGTGGTTCTCGAGCGTAACGGCAAGACGATCGGTGTTCAGGACGGACCGCGACTAAGTCCAGGAGAGCGTCCGAACGATGATGGCTTAGTGGAAGACCGGCAATGGGAGGGAGCCTTTCGGCCCGAGGGCTGGGGGCTCCAATTCTTGTGTGTGGGGACCTGAATCTGTGCCTGGGTACTTGTATCTGCTAGCTCCGGAGGCGGACTTTGGCTGCGCGTTCGATGAGCACGGCCACGAAGTCGCGGATAGGGCCGTCGTTGAGGGCGGTGTATTCCTCGCTGACGATCTCCTCAACATGGGTTCGGGGGGTGTCCGGAAACTTCTTCGCCAGTCTGTCGATGACTGCCGCTACTGCGTGCGCTTCATCCTGTTTATCCATGGGCTTAGTTTCAGGGCGGAAAGGTTGCCGCGTCAACGGAAATTTTGCACGCAGTCCCATGTTGCCTGGGTTGCAAGGTTCATCTGGTTGAAAGACGAGTACCGACTACTCGTGCGCCGACAATGTGACTACGGCTCTGAACATAGCAACCCACCAACGGCCGTCGTGCCCCACATTGGCCGGGGCTGCCGTGCTCCGCAAGTGGGCCGGGCGGAGCTGCTGTTCCAATTCCACGGAAGCGGACGAAGGGCTGAGCCGCATTGGGATGCCGGCAGGTTCTACGCTTCAACAAGCGGTATGACGACGCCGTAATCTCAGGGGAGAGGACCGCGACCATTCGCTGGGATGACCAGTAGCGGAGGGGCAGGCGACGTTCGTTTCGAGGACCATGCCGAATTTGCGCATGTGAAGGGCGAGATCATTCCGTCGCGCAGACAAGATTGCAGGATCTCGATGTTGAGCACGCACGTGGACGGAAAGATCACTACCCATAGATGCCCGAAGACGCTGAGCTGCCGTGCGTCATGCTCCGCGTCCATGCTGCCCGGTAAGGAGGCTGAGCGTGCGCAAGTGTCCCGCCTGGGGGAAACCAAGCGGGACATGCTTACGCTACCGTCCCACTCTGACAAGCCTCGGTGTAGAAGAATGCCCGCAGGGATGTCCACAACGATGCGGTCGGCGACATGGTCGGCGCGCTGGACGAGGACCCTTTTTGGTGGCGAGGTAGGGCACGGCGAGGATAACGATCTCGCCCGTGACAATCTGGTCGGTGTCATTGCTGCCGAATAGCTGGACGGTGTTGCCGCCTTTTCGGCGATGCCGGCTATCGCAGTGCCCCATTTCTACTGGTGGGGTTTAGAAGGCCCAGGTGCTGTAGCGTCCGACGGCTACGATCAGGGCCAGGGCGGCGAGGACGACATTGATCACAGCCATCTGTTTTTCGCCCCGCTTGAGGTGCGTGATAATCGCGCCGACCATCACGATGGCCAGGCCGGTGGCGGCCACGGGGACCAGGAAGGTTGCGATCCCCATAACTGCGGGAAGGATCAAACCAAGGGCGCCTAGGACTTCGGCCAGACCTATGGCCTTGATCGCACTGGGGGTAAAGTCTTCGGCCCAGCCCATACCGGAGGCGGCAAGCTTTCCCTGCGGCTGGGCCAGCTTCATGGCTCCGGCACCGAGGAAGGCGAGGGCGAGCACGGAGGCGATGATCCAAAGAGTGATGTTCATGGCAGGTTTTCCTTTGACTAGGTGGGGTGCGGCTGCGGTCTCTGCTGCGGTCCCGGGACCGCAACTAACTTCAACGTTGAACTAAACGGTAAAACAAATAACTTCAAGATGCAAGTAATTTGGTCAAGCCATTTACTTCAAGCATGAACATAGCTTGCTGGTATGCTGGTGGCCATGGACACCACAGTCACTGACGAAGCATCAGCCGCCAACAGGGGACAATCTCACAAGAACGAACCCCGATGGCTGAGTGAGGAAGAGCGAGCGACGTGGCGGGCGTTCGCCAGTGTGCTGTTCCGCTTGCCCGTTGCCCTGGATAACCAGCTGCAGCGTGAGGCGGGCCTCAGCCACTTTGAATACACCGTCATGGCCGCCCTGTCCGAGGCGCCGGAGTGCACCTTGCGGATGAGCAACCTGGCGGCTCTGGCCGAATCAGGCCTGCCCCGCCTGTCCCAGGTCGTCGGCAGGCTGGAGAAGCGTGGCTGGATCAGCCGCACCGCTGACCCGGCCGACGGGCGCTCCACCCTTGCCACTCTTACTGAACAGGGCTGGGACAAAGTCGTGGAAACAGCACCTGGGCACGTCGAAGAAGTTCGTCGGCTCGTTTTCGACTCCCTCACCAAGGCCCAACAAAAGCGCCTCCACGAGATCAGCCGCCGCATCATGAAAACCATCGACCCGGAAGACCGATGCTTCCGCTAGCAACTCCGGCTAGTGGTGCATTCGGTTCCCGAGCTGTGGGTGCCTTCACCGTAGGCGGCCCTGCCGCCTAAGCACGACTTATGCGCCCAGGAAAATCACTGAGCTGTCATGGGGATGACTCTGACGCCTCGAATCCCGCGCCCACGGTTGCTTCTGAGAATCAGCCCAGAGTTTGTGGGTCGACCGGCGTGGTAATACCGGATCGCAGTTCGATGATTTCACCGCCTGCGAATAGGGCTTCCTCGTCGAACGCCCGCGCGACGAGTTGCACTCCAAGGGGGGCTCCGGCGCCTCGAATAACGCCCAGCCCCATAGCCGGCAGTCCAAAAAACGGTACAGAGGTGTTCGGCCACTGGTTAGTCATGACTTCGCGGGTTTCGTCCACTGTCCCCAAGTCCCGACCGTAAGCAAACGGCAGCTCCCCTGAGTTCGGAAGAACCAGAAGCGGGTGGTCGTCCATGAACTCAGACAGTTGGCGGCGCAACAGGTGCCGACGCGACCAAGCGGCCATAAAATTCTGTAGAGTCAGCTCGCCAAGCGCTTCCTCAACCACATCCAATTGGTGGCTGATCACCTGGCTGCTCATTGCTTCACGCACGCGGTGAATCTCCTGCACGAAACCTAATTCTTTGAGATCTGCAAAGAGCAGCCTCCACCACAACGTTGCCGCCTCTCCGAGCAGTGGCAACTCAACCTCGTCGACCTCGTATCCTGCTTCCGCAAGCCAGGTGCCCGCCAGCTGCACCGCGGCTTCAGTTTCGCGCGCGCCGGAACAGGCAAAGGGGTGCTGGCCGGGATTTGTAACGAGCGCAACACGTCGCGGATTTCGAGCAGAGGGCACTCCCGGGGAAGCCACATGGTTGGGGTCACGAGAGTCCGGCCTCTCCATAACCCGCAAGGCCAGTCGAGCGTCGGCGACATTACGAGTGATGGCACCTTCGGCGACGAATTCCGTGAAGGCCAGGGGCATCCCCGTGCCGGGAGGAGCATGCCAAATAGGAACTCGTCCAATGGTGGGGCGAAGCCCCACCACCCCGCACACTGCGCCGGGATATCGTAGGGAGCCGCCGAGGTCGTTACCGTGCGCGATCGGGACGACACCGGTAGCCACGGCGACGGCCGCGCCACCGCTTGAGCCTCCTGGGGTGACCTTCGGGTCCCACGGATTCAGTGTCCGGCCCCAGTGTTCGCTTTCTGTAAACCATCGGAGCGAGAAGGACGGAACGTTGGTGCGACCCAACTCCACGGCACCTGCCGCAAGCAAGTTTTGGACGACTGGCGCGGTCTCACCCGCCCGCATCCCGAGGTATTCTTCGACGCCGTCCGCAGTTGGCTTGCCCGCGACGTCGGTGTTCATTTTGAAGGCAACGGGAACTCCGTGAAGGGCGCCGACGCTCTCACCTCGGGCCAGCGCAGCGTCAGCCTCCTTGGCCCGAGCCACAGCGTCTTCGGCGACTTCGCCGAAGGCATTGGAAACCGGCTCGACCTGCTCCAGCCTCTCAAGAGATGCGGCAACTACTTCCGCGCTGGAGATTTCCTTCGCACGGATGGCGTCCACAATTTTGGTGGCGGACCAGCGCCACAGTTCGTTGTTCATGCCGCTACCTGGGCGGGAACGGCCGCTGTCCCGAACGGGCAGTCCACGACGTATCGCCATCCGCTGTCCTCGCTGTGACGTGCCACCTCGACAGTTACTCCAGACAGTGCGACAGGGCCACCTTCCGGATCGAGGCCGGTGATCGACCACGTTGCGTGCATTAAGACGAGCTCGCCACTTTGAGCCGCGAAGTAGGGTTTGTAGGTAAAGGACAGCTCCGGCAATGACAGGAGTGATTGCAGAGCTTCCCGCACGGCATCCTTACCGGCTGCTTCGCTGCCGTCCGGACCGACGAAAACGGCGTCGGGCTCGTAAAGTTCAATTAACGCGTCGAGATCGCCCGAAGAAAAGTGCTTGAGGAATAGTTCCTGAAGATGACGGGCATCGGTTGCCGACATGGCAACTCCTTTCGTTGGTGTTGCCGAGAAGCTTAGGGCCGGTCGCTGAGCAGCACATCGGTAGTTCTGCCGATAACTGTGATCGTGCACACGTCACACTTGACTGATCAGTGCCTGCGGCGCGGCCGCAGGCGCAGGATCAGTGCGGCCGGAACGGCCACCACAAGCTTCTACCGTGTCCTGTTTCCCCGAAGCAGGTCGCATGGACTAGGACTTGTACTGTCACAGTTCACGCTTTTGAGTGCGTCCGCCACCGATCCGGCCAGCGCGCGACGCATAGTCATAGGTGGGTGCCAGATCGAATCCTATTGCGGCTCCGTATGCCGCAGCGGCAGCTCGATTGGGTGCGTCAAGCTTGGCGAGTATGTGTTCGAGATGTGTAGCCACGGTCCTCGGCGCGATTCTGAGTATCGCGGAGATCTCGTCATTCGTCCGACCTCTGGCGACCTCGGCAAGAACCTCCATCTCGCGCCAAGAAAGCGGTCCATCAAATTCGACGACCTGACAATGTGCTCGCGTTCCCTCCTCGAGACGTTGTAGGCGAACTTCTACGCATTTGCCTTGGAACGGCACCATGAGAGTGGCGGGCAGCCGGCGTGTTCGCACGGCCTTTCCAACCAGTTCAACTATGGGAAAGTCACGGCCATGTACGTAACTAGGGTCGTGAAGGCGCTGGCGGTCGGCCCGGTCAGGAACGAAGGTCACCCATTCCCGGGATGAATCTGCTTCGGCTCCAGGACCGGCTTCCACAGCGGCGGCGAGCGAGTCGAAGAGTAGGGCAAGCACTCTCTTTGCGTCCGTCAGTCCGGGAACGAGTCGACGCACCCCCAGATTCAGAACGCCGACGTACCGGCCTTCGGAAGAATACAAGCATTGAGTTAAGCCCTCTTCGTATCCAAGAGGCTCCACAATACTGCGCACCGTGGACGAGGAACTGCGCTGTTCGCCCGTGAGGCTGCTTAACCATTGCGTCCGCCCAGTCTGCCTCACGAAGCTGAAAAGCGGATCGCTATGCAGTTGGTAGCGAATGAAGTCGCCCTGCAAAGGAGACATGGCACCTGCGACGTGGATGTGCTCTTTCGCACGCGGATCCCACCGTGACAACAGCGCCTCGTCGTATGGGAAAACACGCTGCAGTCCGGCCATGACGATGTCGAAATCACTGCCTTGCCGCTGCGACTCCCGAGCTGCGCTTCGGACTTCGATTGCGGCCTCAAGTCTCTCAGCTGAACTGCTGATTGGTTCCACCAACCAAGTCTATTCTCCAAGGGCTGCTGACTAGCCTAACTTTGCCCAGAGGCACTGAACTTATCCTTCGGATGGGCGAAATTGATTCACGTTTTACCCGGGTCAGGGGGTAACCAGGATGCTCCTGTTTACCCCCTTTCCTAACAGAGCTACGTCGCGGCCGCGGGTAACCCGGAATGTCAGGTTCTTACCTGAACTTCATATCCTTCAGCTCGTTCAAAAAGCACCCTTAAGTTTGTCCCGGAATGCTGCAGCCAAATGATCTGGGAATCGGAGCTTACAGCTTCAACCACGCCTTCCCGGATCGGTCCACCGCCGCGGTAGACCCTGACGTGTTTGCCCGTTAGCAAGGACCAGTCCTCAACGGAGTTGGCGTCCTTCGAGGTTACTTCTGGGCGGTCACCATCGGACCTGTTCTTGCCAATGGAGCTGTCGAAGCTCACGGCATCGTGTGTCGTGTTCAAGATATTTCCTCGGGGCTTTCGAAACCAGTCGTTTGGGACGATTACCGCTTGGCGCCGGTCCGCTCCGACTGGACATCAGGTTCTGTCCCCAGACCGGTGTCATGAACTACTCGCCCCCCGACGTATGTCATGAGGACGCGGGTTTCTGGCAGGGCATCGATGTCGCATGTAATGGGGTTGCGGTCCAGGATTGCCAAGTCGGCGTGATTGCCGGGAATGAGGGCGCCGATGCCTTCCCAACCCATGAGTTTCGCCCCGTTTTGGGTCCACATCTCGTATGCTTCTTGGCGGGTGGCCACTTGGGCAGGGCCGGCGTTGGTTCTGCCGCTGGGATACATCCTGTGGGTCACTGCAAGCTGCATGTGTTCGAAGGGATTGCATGGACCCCAGTCCATTCCGCCTGCTACCTCGAGGCCGGCGTCAAGGAAGTGGCGGAGGGGGTTGAGCACTTCGAGTGCCTTGGGGCCGATCCTTTCAGCCAGCATGTCTGCCTTGCCAAAGGTGAAGCTCGTGCTGATGGTCATGCTGAAGCCTAACTCGGCGTATTTTTTTGCTTGGTCTTCGCGGACCATATAGCCGTGCTGGATGATCCAATTAGTGCGCTCCAGCCTGTGTTTAGCAAGGACCTCTTCAGTCATTGCGATGTGTTCGTCGTGTTCGTCCGGGCTACAGGCGCAGAGGTTTAGCCGCAGGTCGTTCTCTGCGCAGAATTCGAACGCCCGTCGGTTATGTTCCACGCTTACTACCCGCTTGCCGGTTGTCACGTTCCCCCAGGGATCGAGATACCCTTCGTTCCAGGCTATGTTGCCGTTGAAACAAGGTCCGAATGTTGCGCTGGTTATGCCGTCGATGCGCAGCCAGTCGTCTTGGACGGATCGCATGGCGAGTGCCCTCTCAAGGGTCGCGTCGATCTCCGCGTCTGTCTTGGGTAGGTCACCGGGCAGTGCCGCCGGCTCAAGCTCAGGTACGGCATGGACCCGCAGGCTCAGGGCACCGTGGGCGTGCATCATCTGGTAGGCCTCGATGTGATCGAAGTCCATCGCGTGGCCTTCGTAGATCGTGGTGATGCCGAGCCCGTTGTACACAGCCATGGCTTTCGCCAGGGCCGCGGGCGCCAGTTCGGGTTGAATCAATGGCGGCATGAGCTTTGACAGCTCTGCGAAGAACGGATCTGAGTTGTAGTAGTTGGTCACCGCCCCTCGTAGGATGCCTGTGGGATTACCTGCTGCGTCCTTTTCGATCCATACGTCGGAGACCCGGTCCTCTGTTGAGGCATCAATTCCGAGCACCGAGAGGGCAGCGGAGTTCAGTGCGATGGCGTTCGGCAGGACCGGTGCGAAGGCTTGGATGATCACCGGGTGGTCGGTGGTGGCACGGTCCAGGACGTGCCTGTCCGGCAGTTCCCCTTCCGTCAGATGACGGAAGGAACGTCGTTGGAAATAGTGCGGCTCGCCGATCGGGGTGGTCCGTACCCATTCGCCTTTGGGTGTGGCTGCCGCTTTGCGCTGAATCAACTCGACGATTTCGTCATGGTCACGTACTTCGGTGAGGTCCACCAGGGGGGCTATGAACGCTGAGAAGTGCAATAAGTGTGGGTGTGTGTCGATCAGGCCCGGGATGATGGTGGCCCCGGGGACGCTCTGGCGTTCCACGTCCGGGCCCGCGATGGACAGAACTTCCTCGTTGGAGCCGACGGCGACGATCCGGCCGTCCCTAATCCAGATGGCCTCCGCGGGTGTGCCGCGGGAGTCAACAATTACTTCGGCGTCGGTATAGATGATGTTGGGCTGATCGATAGTCGTTTCAGTAGTCATTCGTGCTCCTTGGTTTGTTCCCGGATTTCGGTCGTTGGAATCTAGAGCCGTTGCGCTTAGGCGCCTAGCTCTGCGGGCGTTCGTAGACGCTCTTGCCTTGAAAATAGGTCCGCATGACTTCCGTTTTGTGAATGGCATTCGTGGGGACGTCGAACAGATTGTGGTTGAGCAGAACAAAATCTGCTGAGTGGCCGGCCTTGATAGCGCCGACGGTTTCTCCCAGGCCCATGGCGGTGGCGGGGTTCCGGGTGAATGCGGCGATTGCCTGGGGGAGCGAAAGGCATTGCTCACCGTTTTGTTCCCCCGGTACCGCGGGATCGGGGTTCGAGCGTGTGACGAGGGTTTCCATTCCGATCCACGGGTTGGGTACAGGGACTACCGGCCAGTCGGATCCGCCCGATACCAGTGCACCGCTCAAGGCCAGGTCTTTGATCGGCCAGCTCTCACGCAGGACCTTCTCCGGGATCTGGTTTGCGATGCTTTCATCGAAGATGTTCGGGTACCAAATGTAGGGGGATACATCCGGTATCACGTTCAGTTCTGCGAAACGGGAACGGTCCGCCGGGTCGACGTATGCTACGTGCGCAATTTGGAAGATTGCTCCTTCACCGTGCTTCTCGCGAATCACCTCGATTGCGTCCAGAGCCTGCCGTACCGAACCGTCACCCGTGGCATGCAGCTTTGCCCCAAGCCCGAGCTCGATGCATCGTTCAAGAGTTGCAACGAGGTCATCACGGGTCCACAGGAGTTCGCCAGTGTCTGAGGGGTCTTCATGCTCGCCGTGGCAGAGGTACGGGCTGAGCATGGCGGAGGTCCGGGTCATGGGAACTCCATCCAGGAATAGTTTTACGAAGTCCGGTCGGACGTGGTCGGTGCGGTACTTTTCGGCAACGGCGTACAGGTCCTCGCCAAAGATCCCGTCTCCAAAGAAGGGGCGGGCCGGGAGCGAGCCGACAACCCAGGACGTCAGTTCCGAATTCTTATCCATGTCGGACAACGCCAGAAGCGCATTTTCGAGCGTCCCCGCATCCTGTACAGCGGTAATGCCGTACGAGTTCACCAAACGGACCGCGGTCGCGGCAGAGACGCGGTCGCGTTCGCGGTGATCGTTGATCGCAGCAGCCGCCTTGTCTTCGGCCAGCGCACAGGCAGATTCGTACAGGACGCCTGTGAGCGTGCCGTCAGAACCGCGAACAAACGTCCCTCCCTCGGGGTTTGGAGTCCCTTCATCCACACCCATGATTTCCAGTGCGCGGGAGTTGACCCAACGGTTGTGGTGGGAGTCGTCCCGCAATAGCACGGGGCGCCCGCCGCTGGCTTCATCGAGGCCCGGCAGATAGCCCCCTTGTGCAATTTGATCAAGTACGGGGCTGCCGATGATTCCGCCGACCACCCATTCGTCCGGGGCGAGGCGCTCGGACCAGTTCCGCACCTTTGCCAGGATGGCGTCGATCCCCTCGGAGGGCGGCATGGTCAGTTCCCATGCGGACTGGGCCCCGCCGATCAGAAGATGGGAATGCACGTCGCAGAGCCCGGGCATGACCATCCTCCCCCCGGCATCCAGAAGTTCCGTGTCGGTTGAAGCGAGGGCTGTAATCTCGGCCGTGGTGCCGACTGCGGTGACGACACCTGCTGTAACGGCAAAGGCTTCCGCCCATTCATTTGCCGGGTCGCAGGTGTAGACGGATGCGTTAGTGACTATCAGATCAATTTCTTTACTCATGGCGCTGCCTCCTGGGCTCTAGGGACGAGTTGTGCTGAACGATGGTTCTTCCGGAGATTTCTCGGCGTCGTTGTTTTCCAACGGCAGCCGCTCGAGATCCTGGCCGAGACCCACGTAGATCTCTGGTTTGTTTCTGCGAAGATGCCATGCAAGAAGCAGGCCGCCGACGACGGCAACCGCGAGGAGCCAGGGAAGCATGGTAATCACCGGGGCGTCCGAACCGGCCAGCACCGAGAAGTTGCTGATGGCAAGGACCACCACAAAGCCCAAACCAAGAAGGCCAATCCCTGGCGCCAGCAGGGTGCTCCACCATCGCCGCTCCCGAATTCTCCTGAAGTGCACCACAATTGCCAGCGTGGCCATGAACTGCAGGGTGAGGATGCCCAACGTGCCAAAGCCCGTCATGCTCGGAATGAGTGAAGTGAGTGGTTCCAGCCCGAACACTGCGAAGAGCCCGGCGACTACGAGCCCCACTGCGAACTGGGCCATGGAGGCGCGCTGCGGAAATCCGTTGGGACGGGTCCGGCTCAGCCATTGCGTGAGAATCCGTGCGCGGCCCAGAGAGTAGATGTACCTGGTGGCCGAGTTGTGCAGGGCCATCAATGCGGCAAAGAGGCTCACAAGCAGCAGGATCATCATGGTCGTTGTAAGGCCCTCCCCGAGATATTGGCTTGAGAGGAAGAACACCAGATCGCCGGCGGCCAGGTGCTCGGCAGCGATTCCCTGGGTATCCGCTGCACCCAGTGCGCTTACTATGGCCCATGTAGTCACGGCTGCAAGAAGTCCGATGAAGCCTATTGCCCCGTAGGTTGCCCGTGGGATGGTCCTGCGGGGATTCCTCGCCTCCTCGCTGAACAACCCCGTTGCCTCCACTCCAACGAAGGCGTTGGCCGCGAACAGAAAACCGATTCCCGCTGCGCCCGAGAACACGATGCCGGGGCTGAAGACGTCCAGCGTGTAGCCGTCCCGGATGAGGACGGCGATGTCGAAGATTATCAGGATGGAAACTTCCAGGATCAGACCAACGCCAAGAACCTTGGCGCTGAAATTGATACCTTGGCGGCTGAGTAGGAAAGCGGCCGCCACCGCTACCAGTGACCAGATGAACCAGTGCACGTCAAGCCCTGTGAGCTGCGCGATCACAGTCTGAGTGAACAATCCGATTGTTCCGATCGCACCGGCTACGAAGCAGTTGTAGCCGAGCATCGCTACCAGTGCAGCCACCAGCGCTGCTGCTCTTCCCAGGCCCTTGAGGACAACGGCGTAGAACCCTCCTGCGCTGACAAGCAACTTGGACATTTGGGCATAGCCCACGGCGAAGAGTAGGAGTATCGCGGTAACGACAATGAAAGATCCCACCATCCCGGCGCCGTTGCCGAGTGCCAGGCCAAGAGCGGTGATGACAATAATGCCGGTCAGCGGGGCGACGGCCGCAAGTACAAGGAAAACGACGCCAAAAACGCCCAAGGAGTCCCGGGACAATTTGTCTGGGACGGAAGGAACGTGTTCCTGCAGCTGATTATCCATGGCAACCTTCTTTTTATCTGGCGTCCTCCGCCGGGCGGAGGAGACCGGGTTGACGCCTCATGTATTGATTAGGCGGGAAAGGAGGACCTGGCGGAATAGCCGAAGTCCGAGAGGATATTGGCCCCGTTGATGGCACGCGAGCCTTCGCCGGAAAGGAAAAGTACGGTCCGGGCGATGTCACCGGGGGTGTTCACGGGGTATTCCGCATCGTCGAAGCTCTCAACGCCAATCCCGCGCCTGGCCATCGGGGTATCTACGATGGATGGGCACACACTGTTGACCCTAATTCCGTGGGATTCGAAGAGCTCGAAGGACAATGCCCTGGTGAGCTGTACCAGAGCCCCCTTGGAAGCGTTATAAGCCAACATCCCGGGCGCTGCCACGAAGCCTGAATCGGACCCAATAATAGTGACCGAGGCGTGTTGCTCTTCCCTGAGGAAAGGCAAGGCGTGCTTCACCGCGTGAAATACGCCCAGCACGTTGACTTCAAGGACACGGAGGAAGTCATGGGAAGTTACGTCCTCCACCGCAGCGCCCATTTCACCCTCGATTCCGGCGCTGGCAACCACTGTATTGATGCCCTGAAGCCGGCTGTCGAACTCCTTGAAGGCGCTTGCCATCGCAGCTTCGTCCGCCACGTCCGCCACAATTCCGTGGCACCTGCCGTCCTTATACTCAGAGAGCGGTCCGTGCAGGGCTGCATCCAGACTTTGCTGAGAGCGGGTAATGATGCCCACTCTCGCCCCCTCGTCCAGGAACGCTGCGGCCGTGGCAAGTCCGATTCCGGAGGCGCCACCGGTAATAACGACCCGCTGTGCGGTTTTTTGAGAAAGATCCATGAGTCCGTTCCGATCAGAAGTAGTCCTCGAAGCTGTTGTGCTTCTTTCAGATGTGGTGGGGCGACGACTAGATGCTGTGGAGGGCCGCTTCCAGACCTTCCAGCAGTTGTTCCGCGTGTGATTTGTTGAATACGAGCGGCGGCCGTATTTTCAGCACGGTTTCATGCCGGCCCACCTTGCTAATGAGAATCCTGTTGTCCTTCATGTTCTCTACGAGCTTCTTCGTGACCGCCGGGGCTGACAGGCCAGACTTCTGGTCCGGAAGCAGCTCGACGCCGAAGAACAGGCCCTGGCCCTTGACAGCTCCCGCGAAGTCGAACCGGGCAGCCAGTTTTTCCAGTCCTTCCTTTAGGACATTGCCGGTAGTTTGGGCATTGGCCATCAGGTCCTCGTCCTTCATGACCTGCAGGACCGCCCTGCCCGCGGCAGCGGAGACAGGATTCCCCGCGAAGGTATTGAAGTACAGATTGGCCGCACCAAACTCGTCCAGCAGATCGGCGCTCGTTACCACCCCGCCGATCGGATGCCCATTTCCCATGGGCTTTCCCATGGTGACCAGATCTGGGGCAAGCTCGTACAGCTCGTAGCCCCACATTGCGTCCCCGGTGCGGCCGAACCCGGACTGCACTTCATCTGAGATCAGCAGGCCCCCGGCCGCGTGGATGCGCTGTTGAACAGCATGGAGGTAGCCGTCCGGGAGCCTGCACAGGCCCTCGGTCGAGAAGAGCGGATCAAACAGGAAGGCGGACACTCCAAACCCTTCGCTGTTAAGGGATTCAATCGCTGCATCCAGCTCGCGAATAGCGATCTCAAACAGCTCTGCCGGCGAGACGTCGTTATCGGCTGTGTCCAGGTCCGGGATTCGGATCGCGCGGACGTTGGACGACACTCCGTTCCTGGTGGGCAAAGCCGTGGTTACATCCGCGAGGAGCGAGGTGTTTCCGTGGTAGCTGAAGTCGGACACAATGATGCCTGTGTTCCCAGTACGCTGGTTGGCTATGCGGAAAGCCAGGTCGTTGGCCTCTGATCCGCTGTTGGTGAAGGAAACCTTTTCCAACCCGTCGCCGAACGTCGCGAGGAGTTCCTCGGAATAGTCGATCACCTGGCTGTTCAGGTAGCGGGTGTGGATGTTCAGCCGGGATGCCTGGGCCTGAATGGCTTCTATGACGACGGGGTTGCAGTGCCCAACGTGCGGCACGTTGTTGTAGGCATCGAGATACGTCCGTCCGGTCACGTCTGTAGCCCAGACTCCTTTGGCCGATACCAAGGCAATCGGTTCGTCATAAAAGAGCGGGGAATGGATGCCCAGTGTCTTCAGCCTTCGCTCCAGCAGGCTGGATGCAGAGCTTTCGGTCTGCTGGGAGACGGAATTTCGATTTTTTGTGTGAGGCATTATTTCTCCGTTTCGGGCATGAAAAATTAGCCCAGCAATTGCGAGCGGATCACGAGGCGCAGGGCGCCGAATATTGTTAGGGCCGCCGGAGCAGTGACACTACGACGTCGGAAGGTGGGGACGGCGCATCAGCGCCCCGCTGACACTCGGGAAGCGGAGTAATTCCGCGCCATCTTCAGGACCACCGGAATGATTTGGCTGATGATGAACTCGGAAGTTTCGTCCCCTCGTCTCGTCGAGGCCCAGCCCATGTACGTCAGGCCACGCGAGAGCAGCATCGCGTCCCAAATCTTCATCTGTTCCTGGGGCAGCGCCCGGACGGACCGATAACCCTCTATCGCGCTGCGGCAGTAATCAGAATATTTCGGGTGGGGCAGGTAAAAGAAGAGCAGCGTGGCAAGGTCAAATAGATGCCACCCCTGACCAAAGTCATCAAAGTCGATAAGGACGCACTCTTCGTCGCGAACCAGAATGTTCTCCGGCGTGAAATCTGCGTGGATGACGCCATACCGATCTTTGCCAAATCCGAAGGAAATCAACTCGTCCTTGATTGCCCGCTTGACGTCGTGGAGCAGGACAACGTCTTGCTCTGAAAGCTCGCGAATATCGCACGGATCGCCCCACAGGGCCTGCTCACCGACCAAGCCTTCGATGTCCCAAGCCTGTCGGTCAAAATCCTTTCCGACGCCGATACCAGTCGCCTCGTTGTGAAACGCGCCGGCCAGCGCCCCGAGCCGGTGGAAGGTCTCGGGGCTGAGGCTGGAGCTACCATCAAAGGCTTCTACGACGTCGCCCAGAGGCGCTGCATCTTCCACCCAGACGAGTACGTCGATCTGATAGGTGAACCCATCGTTTCCCGCGATCAGGCAGAGCAGGTCCCCATCCGACGTCGGAAGAACCTCCGGGACGTCCACTCCTCGGCTCCTAAGCGAACGCAGGAATTCCAGTTCGCACGTGACCTCCGAATCCGAGCGGTATCCGGGGCGGTGAAGCCGCACGGCATAGGTGATTTTTCCTTCCGGGTAAATTCGGAAGACATAGTTCTCACGGTATTTGACGAACTCAATCGCCGTGTCCTCTTGAAAGCCGTACCGCCCAAGTGCCGCATGAACCGTGCGAACTGCATGTGCTTTGTCCAAAGTGGATCTCCCTTGATTCTAGGTCTGTGTGGTGGTCGATCTGGGCTGGCTGAGTAGCCTGCAGATTCGTTCCGTAACCCTCCTCTAGAAAAAGTGAACCACACCACATAGCCAAAATCTATACTCTGAGTACATTTTTTGATTCCAAAGGATAGAATGACTGCGGGGGTGCGGGCCAAGGTTCCTCCGGTAAAGGAAGGGACAGACCATGATGACGAAGATTTCCCCCACGGGGTCTCTCCGGGAACGACAACAGGTTCGGGCAAAGGATGACCTGTTGCTGGCCACGTTGGGAATCATTTCGGCCGAGGGGCCCGACGGTGTGAGCATCGACCGGGTAACGCAGAATGCCGGAATGTCGCGGGGGACCCTGTACGCCTACTGTCCCGGCGGCCGCGATGAACTCTTGCTTCGCGCGTACGAACATATCGGGACACGATTCATTGAGGCAGCCACCGAACGTGCTGAGTTCCGGGATGACTGGATGGATCGGATTTCAGGCTTTGCGGAGGCCATGGCGGAGCTGTGCTCGGATTCGCAGATCGGATTCTTCTACAACATCAGTGGACCAAACCTTCTGGGCTTCCCGGCTGACAGGGGCAGGGGATCCAGGGCTGCGCTGGATGTCATTAATAAGGAGTTGACCAGAGCGATCAGCGAGGGCGACGTTGACGCGGGAATCGACACCGAAGGGACGGCCATCCTCCTTACGGGAAGCCTGCGGGAAATGGGAATGGCTGTAGCCCGCAACATCGACATGGCAGGGAGTCTTCTGCTGGCCTTCAAGCGGATTCTCGTGGGATTGCGTTCCCCTATTTGTGATTCGTAACGTCGATGGTGATATATCCGTCGGCTGTAGGGGCGTTGGACGCACGTCGCAGAGTGTGAGTCGGTGGTTGGGGCTACGTCGTCAGCGAAGTTGGTGCCGCTTCAGGGTCCCCCTGCCTTGGTCGATGAGCCTGCTGACTGCTGCTTCTGACCTTTAGACAGGTCGTCCAAAAAAGATGACTAAGAGGCAGGTCCTGGTCTGAATGGATATATCCTGTCTCTTTAGACATGGAGGATTTATGACTGCGGCGATGGGAAAGCCCTCTTCGACGAGCCTCCGGGAGCGTCGTCGAGAGCAAACACGAAGCGACTTAGCCGATGCCGGCCTGGAAATCATCTCTGCCGAGGGAGTGGACGCTGTCACTATCGACAGATTGGCCATGCAGGCAGGGATGTCTCGCGGTACGGTCTACGCGCATTTCGAGGGCGGCCGCGATGAAGTGCTCCAAGAGGCGTACCGGGCGGTGAGCCGTGAGGTCGTCAGCACGGCCCAGAGACTTACGGATTCTGCCACCACATGGCGCGAACGGGTCATGGCGTATGCAAGAGCCATGGTAGCGCTGACGGAAGATCATCACCGGGGTTACTTCTACAATGTGGCGGGACCGGCCCTGTTTGGCAGTCGCGTCGAACGTGGAGAGGGTTCCTCGGCCAGCCTCGCGGCAATACGCAAAGAGCTGGTGATCGCGCAGGAGCGTGGGGAAGTTGACAAGGGGGCGGATGCGGACGCAATTTCCGTGCTGCTGATCGGATGCCTCCGTGAGGGCGGCGTTGAAATTGCCCGCGAGGCCATGAAGCCAGCGAATTTCCTTTCAGCGTTTCAGCGTTTGCTGGATGGCCTGGCACCCAAGGGCCCAAGTTAGGTACCTGTCGTCCACGGCTGGCGCGCGTGGACGACAGGTGACCCGGAGGGTTGGCCGGAGACTATCCGTTGATGATCTGGGGTGCTCCCAGTTGCTTTAGACCCTCTACACCAAACTCAAGTCCATAGCCCGACTGCTTGGCCCCGCCAAACGGCACGCGCGGGTCTACGGCTCCATGCTTGTTGATCCACACGGTTCCGGCCTCGATCCGTGCAGCGACTTCGCGTGCACTGTCTTTATTGGAGGACCAAACAGAGGCGCCGAGGCCGACATCCAGGCTATTGGCCATCTTAATGGCCTCATCAATACTGGAGTACTTGATGATTGGCAGCGCAGGACCAAATTGTTCCTCGATCACCAATGGGTTCTGGTTGTCGATATCCGCAATCAAAGTTGTTGGATAGAAGAAGCCAGGCTGGTCGACTTCCGGCTCGCCGCCCAGCAGCACCCTTGCTCCCGATTCCTTCGCCGCCTCCACGAGTCGGGCAACGACATCAAACTGTGCCTTGTTCTGCAGCGGGCCGAGTACGTTGTTCTCGTCCAGGCCAATGCCCATCGGCATGTTCTTCGCTACAGCAGTCAGCGCTTCACAAACCTCCTCGTAGATGTCTTCATGCACGTACAAGCGCTTGAGTGCGGCACAAGTCTGGCCAGTGTTGATGAACGCTCCCCAGAACAGGTCTTCAGCAATCGCATCGGGGTCGGCGTCCGGGAGCACAATTCCGGCGTCGTTGCCACCCAGCTCCAGCGTTAACCGTTTCACGGTGTCAGCAGAGGAACGGATGATCGCTTTGCCGGCGGCCGTGGAACCGGTAAACATTACTTTGGCGATGTCCTCGTGGGCGGCGAGACGTTCACCTACATCGCGTCCCCCCGGAATTACTGCCAGCACATCGGCCGGCAGGATTGAGTTGATTACCTCGACCAGCGCAAGCACTGATAACGGAGTCATGCTCGACGGTTTGATGACCACGGTGTTACCCATGCGCAGCGCTGGGGCCAGCTGCCAGACTGAGATCATCATTGGCCAATTCCAAGGTCCGATGGCACCAACAACGCCAAGAGGCCGGTAAAAGAGTTCTGCGAGGGTGCCGTTCTCCTCAACAATGGTTTCGACGTCCAGCGTGAAAGATGCCGTCGCCCGCAGCCAGGCGCTGCAGGCCCCGACTTCGAAGCGGGCATTCGGACCGTTGAGCGGTTTGCCCTGTTCCCTGGACAGCAGCTGGGCCAGCGCCTCGGCATTGGCTTCGATGGCGTCTGCGGCAAGCGTGAGTAATTCGCTGCGTTCTTCGTGGCCGCGCGCAGCCCAGCCTCGCTGGGCGGCGTGGGCAGCATGGATGGCATCATCCAGCTCAGCGACGCCGGGCTCTGCAACCAAACCGATTTGCTGGCCCGTGGCCGGATCGTTGATGGGACGCCCGCCGGAAGCCGGTTGGATGGCCTCAAGGAGACTCTCGTAAGTGAACGAGACTGTTTCGAATGTCGTTGTCATGGTGGATTCCTTCATTTCGTGAAAGACGGGTTGAATTTCGGCGCCCCTCCTGCTGGAAAAGCGGATAGGGGGTCTTGGATTTGCCTTGTGCCGGGCCCTAGTGGCCCGCGTTTGCTTCGGCAGCTGCGCGGGCTACCGCTGCGGACATCTCCAGGAATTTGGTCTGTAGCTCGTGTTCGTCGAGGAACGTGAACTCGCCGCCGGAGATCAATACCCGGCCGTCAACGACGACCAGGTCAACGTCGTTGCTACTTCCTCGGGACAGGAAGCCGGTTAACGGGCGTGCCACGCCAGCGTAGCGCCAATCGTCAACCCGGACACCCACAAAGTCGGCCCGCATTCCCGGGGCAATCCGACCAATTTTGTCATCCCACGCCAGGGAGACGGCACCGGCTCGGGTTGCCATCGCCAAGACCGATGATGGCGGAAGGAAAGTGGGGTCACCAGCGGCTTCGTTGTAGCCGAGCCATGCCATCCGCATTGCCTCCGGCATCCCACCGAGGGGTAGTTCGTCGGTGTCGGTACTGAGGCCAACCGTTAGATTTGCCCGGATAAGGTCGAGGACCCTAACTCGCTGGGAGAGGGTCGCTTCCCCCATTGCACCGTAACGGGCAGGTGCGTGGGTGACATGAATTCCTGCGGCGACGATCCGCTGGAATTCGTCGTCGTCGAGATATGCAACATGGGCTGCGATCAGGCGGGGTGATAGCAGCCCGGCGGCAGCGTATCTGTCTACTGGCCTTTTTCCGAAAGCCTTGAGGCTGGCGTCATTTTCGTTTGCCCAGGCTGCGAAGTGAGTGCCGATCTGCGTGTCATACTTTTCCGCGATCTCCCCAATGCCCTTTAGTAGCTCGTCACTCGCGAGCACAGATCCGAGGACAGAGGGAAGCGGGCGAACCGTAGGGAGGTTCCGCCGGGAAATGTCCGAAACCATCGTGTCGACGCTTTGCAACACGTGGTCGGTATCTTGAACGCGTACGAATCCGTCAGCCATGGCTATACCGTCGATGGTGAGCATGGAGAGAGCTGCACGAATGCCGGTGGCTTGGGCGGCGCCAACGAGTGTGTCGGTGGAGCCAATGGATCCAAAGTCTGCGACGCAGGTGGTTCCAGCGCGCAATTGCCACACCAGACTTTGAATCGCAGATATGCCAGCTGCCTCGGGTGGAATCGCCTGCATAAGGCTGCCGAGCCCGGCAAACTCCTGAGTGATCGCAGGGATATTACCTCCATGCGCCGTTGGGGGTACTGGGTCGTGGCGATCGTCCAGGTCAAGGCCCCCTGCGGCCGCTACGCGTAGGGCGCTGAGGCTGTGCCAGTGGTTGTTGACCAGGCCCGGCATGAGCATGAGACCAGAACCGTTCACGTGACGGACTTCGGTTCCATTTGCGGCCAGTTGGGCTTCGGCAACATCCACTTCAGCGACTCCGCCGAGCGCCGTGATGGTCCCGCCGGCTGTGAGAAGGGAGCCCAGGAGGACGGGCCGCTCAACGTCTCCGGTATAGATGCAGGCTCCGTCGATACGCATGGCGATGGGGTCAGGTATTTGATCAATAAAGGGGAGAGAATCGGACATCGGATTTCCTGTCAGGAGTGGCCGGCATGACTACGAGGAGGCTGCTGTGTGAAACCAATCGACAACGTGTTGCGCCATACCTGCGGGATCGGAAAGATGGCCGGAGTGGTCAATATTTGCCATTTCAAGCAGGACGCCGGAACTAGCTGCCTCTACAACTACTGCCGTACTTTGCCGCAGGTTCTCGGGGCTTAGCCCGCCCCTGATGGCCAGCAGCGGAACATGGATTTTTTCCACCTCGTCCTGCATGTCCGGCAGTGCGTCGAGCAACCGCAACTCGGGAACGAAAGACGGGGCGATGGCTTTCATGGCTTCCCAAACCGGAGTGGTTTTCACAAATTCAACGTCCTCTGCGGTTCCACCAACGATATTGGTGAAGGCATAGGACACCGCGCCGTCGATGTCGCCAGCATCGATGGCGGCTTGGTAGACCTCAATCTCCTGCGTGAGCATTCCGTTTGGGGGGAGTGGTGGTTCGTAGGCGATGACGCCTGCCAGGCCCCGCATCGTGGCGGCACTCAAGAGCACCGACGTCGCTCCGAAGGAATGTCCGAACAGAACCGCGTTGCCGCCGGCTTCCTCCATTAGCGCTTGATGGTCCTCAATGATAGTTTGACGCCCATAGTCGGCGGGAAAGTCGCCTGTGAGGCCTCGGCCCCGGGAGTCAGCCACCCACACCGTGAAGTCATTGGATAGGGCCGAAGCCAGTGGGAGGTATTCCTCCCCGTCTGCCAACGAGCCGTGTACTAAGACCATCGATGGTCCAGCCCCAAGCTTTCGGAATCCGATCCGCGTCCCGTCCCCGCTTACGACGTAACCCGACTCAATCGACGTTGCCTCTGACATGATGCTCCTTTTCTTGCAAACAGCTGACTCTGAAGAAAAGTGAATCACATCACCAAGCTAAATACTAGACTTAGAGTCTAGGTTCTATATTTGGATACAATGTGATTCGTGGTAGGGGGTGGACAGAACTGCGGCTGGCCCGAGCCAACAGTCCGGGCGCCACGTTCTATCCGAGAGAGTCCACTCCGCGTCTCGAAAAAAATGCGGATGGCCCTAGCACGTGTCCCAGTTTGAGTACCTTCGACGCTAGCCGCTTTCAACGGAGTGAGGAATCAGTGCAGTTTCACCATTACGGTTACGTATCCGGGGACCCGCGGGTCCAGCCAGCAGCAGGCGTCGGCATTAACAGGCCAGCTGAACTTCCTGAAGATCGTGCGTGGCCACGGCCGAAATCGAGGGCACTTCTCCATGCTGGGGCGAGGTGAACGAGGGTGACTCGACGGCGAGTTGGAGAACCTGCCCTTGGGCGTTGGCGGAGGTGAGCGCGAAGGGGTGGAATGTGGTTTGTTTCCAGGCTGGGCCGTTGGGGCGGGTCATGATGGGCGCGATCACGTTGACGAGTTGGGCGAGGGAAGCGGCGTGGACCCGGTCTGTGTTGTTAAGCAGTGTGATGAGAAGATCGCCCACAACTACGGCATCGGCGACCGTGTAGAGGTCTTCGAGGAGGGGCGGGGCTTCGGGCCAGTCGTTGCCTGTTGGGGCGGGGTTCAATGCCCTCACCGATCTTGGTCAGGAAATGAGTGAGCTCATCGATAACCTTGCGAACTGGACAGAGCAGAGGATGCCACTCGTTGAGGAGGCTCAGAAGAAGTACGACGCAGCCAAGGCCTAATTCGACCCGGGGGAGCCGGGCGAGTTCAAATCGATTACCCCTCCGGGATAGAGAAACCGCCCCATCCTGCCGCCACTGCTGATGTGTCGCGGACTCCTGCCAGAAAGACCGCCTACGACCCGGCCCGCACCAGATTGTGCAAGACACCACCGACCCGAAGAGTTTCAACGTTGGCCCGGATCAAGGCCTCAGCGCCCTGCGGTCTGTTGCCGGCCACGTGCGGAGTGATCAGCAGGTTTTCCACTGCCCAGAGAGCCGAGCTCCAGGGCAGTGGCTCGTCTCTGGCAACATCAATTCCAGCGACTCTTAGCGTGCCCTCCCGCAGTGCGGACATGAGGGCAGTCTCGTTAACAGTTGAGCCCCGCCCGACGTTGACGAAGACCGAGCCCTTTTTCAATCGCCCGAAAATCCGGCTGTCGAAAATATCGAGCGTCTCCGGCGACGCGGGCAGGATCGAAATCAGAATGTCCGTCAATGGCAGTAGCTCCTGTGCCTCCTTCGGTGAAACGACTTCGTACCCGGATCGCATCCCTGGCCGGCTTGCCACCCCGGTTACATTTGCCCCGAGAAGTGTCAGCATCGGCGCCAGCTTGGTTGCTATGGATCCAAAACCCCAGATGAGCACATTGCTGTCCGAGAGCGTGAACTTGGCTGCGGATTCAGATGCCGCTTGCTGACGAATGTACTCCTGGTCCCATACCCGCGCCTTCTGCGCCTCATGAAGCCGGTCAAAGCGCCGAGTACATGCAAGCAAGAGCGCGAGAGTGTGCTCGGCCACCGGGGAATCGTGAAGCGATCGCCCACCGCAGATCCAAACGGAAGGGTCAAAACCAGCAGCAAGAACAACATCGGGTCCGGAGGCCAGCGCCTGAACCAGCCTGACTTGGTGAAGGCTCTGGGCCGCCAAAGCAAGTAACGCTGGGGGATTCTGCCATGCGACCAAGACATCAGCGTCACGATGTTCAACAGGGATGGCGCTGTTGACATCATAGGTGTGGAACGTATCTCCAGGGCTGCCGATCTCAGACAGGGCGATGGTGGATGGAATAAGAATTTTCATGTGATCCGCCTCATAAAACAGATGTATTACCTCTTGTCGTCTACTTGTTAGACGTATAGAGTCTAAGCATGCAGACATCAGATGAGTCCAGTAAGCAGCGAAGATATTTGACGGTCGCTCAAGACCTTCTGACTGCCATCAACAAGGGTGATTATGCGCCGGGGGAGCGGTTGCCGGCCCACAGTGATGTTGCAGTCAAGTATGAGGTCTCACGTCCGACGGCCCGTGAGGCTTTCCTTGCACTGGAGATTATTGGTGCTGTCGAAGTCCGCCATGGGGATGGCACCTTTGTGCGGCGTGTGGTTCGAGTGGGCGGGACGGAGGGATCCCCGTTGGATGTGCCTCCCCGGGAGCTGATAGAGACCCGGTTGAGCATTGAACCGGTGGCTGTGAGTTTGGCGGCGGGCCGGATAAAGGCGGATCGGGTGGAACGCCTTGAAAAATACTTGGAACGCCAGGCGGAACTGGTGGACGACGCAAACTCGGTTGCAGAGTTCGTCGCTCTCGGCCTGCAATTCCATTCAGATCTTGCACCTGGGTGCGGCAACTCGCTCCTGGCAGGAGTGATTGAGCAATTGGTGAATATCGAGTCTCACCCTCTGTGGGTGCTAGTAAACCAGCAAGGCTTGCCGGATCCGCAATCCCGACAAATCCAGGTAGATGAACATCGGGCTGTCCTTAAAGCGGTCAAAGATGGCGACGGTGTCGCAGCCGGCGATGCCATGCGTGACCATCTCGGTCACCTCGACCAGTTCATGTTCACGAAAGGCGGTAATACTCATGTCTGAGCCAATTGGTGGGCGTGAACCTTACGATCTGGTCATAACCGGTGGGCGAGTGGTTAATGCGGCCGGTTCCCGCAGCGGCACCGTTCTGGTCAGGGACGGACGAATAACAGAAATCCTTGACCCCGGGGCGCCGGTACCGCCTCACCAGCGCGCCATTGATGCTTCTGATCAACTGGTGATCCCCGGAGGGGTAGACCCCCATTGTCACGTAGGGCAGGTCCTAGGCGAGTTCTCCATGTTGGATAACCATGCTGAAGCAAGTATTGCCGCGCTGTGGGGCGGTACCACCACTATCATTGACTTCGCCATCCCCGAGCCTGGGCAGAGCCCTCTCCAAGCCGTACACGAAAAGCGAAAGTCCGCCCAGGACACCCGGACGGACTTGGCTCTTCACGGCGGCGTTGTGGCATGGGATGGCACAACTCACGACCAGTTGCTGGCCCTTGCCGATCTCGGAGTGCTGACCGTCAAGATGTTCACCACTTACCGGGACGGCGTGATGGCCGGCTTCGACACCATCGAGAAGGTCATGAGAGTCATGGCCGACGTTGGCGGCGTAGCGATAATCCACGCCGAAGAGAACCATCTGGTTGAACAGGCCCAATCAAGGGAAGCTGCTTCGGGACGCGGCGATTCACGCCACCACGGGCTCACCCGACCCGAGTCCGCCGAAGCAGCGGCGGTATCCCGGACCCTCGAACTGGCGGCCAAGACAGGATCGGCAGTCTACTTCGTGCACCAGACCACGCCCGAAGTCGTTGACCTCGTCCGTGCTGCAAACGCCAAAGGTGTCCGTGCCTTTTCCGAAACCTGCCCCCATTACATCACCTTGAATGAAAGCGTCTATGAGAGCGCTACTCCGGAACTCTTCGTCTGCTGTCCGCCGTTGCGCTCCAAGGTGGCGATGACGGGCTTGCGAGACCGCGCCCTCCAAGGGCACATCCACACTCTTGGCTCCGACCACTGCTGCTACTCCCGTGAGCAGAAAGCCAAGTATCGCCAGGATGTGCGCTCCATGCCCAACGGACTGCCCGGGGTCGAGCACCGTCTGAGCGTTTCTTTTGACACGCTGGTTGTTCGGGGAGGCATGAGCCTTGAGAACTTCGTTGCCATGTTTTCCACCAACCCCGCAATTCTCAACGGACTGCGTACCAAAGGGTGGCTGGGCGCTGGCGCTGACGCCGACATCGTTGTCCTTGACCCAAAAAAGCGGCTCACCGTAAACGCGGGAAATCACCATATGAAGACCGACTACTCGCCTTACGAGGGTATTGAGTTTACCGGAGCCGCAACGACCGTCATCAGCGGTGGCCGCGTCGTCATCGACGAGAGAGGATTCCATGACCCGGGTCCCGTCGGACGCCACCTCTTTGCAAAAGCCCAACTGGATGGAGTGCCGCTGTTGGCAGCCCCACACGTAGGTGGGACCCAGACAGTCCTTAATGCAATTGACCGACTGGAACAGATGGCATGAGCCGTTCAATCATTCTCGATGTGGACACCGGCACTGACGACGCCATCGCTATCATGTTGGCCGCCAAATCCAAGTCCCTGGAACTCATCGGTTGCACCACAGTGTGGGGAAACCACGACATAGAGGCCACGACAGACAACACCCTGCGTGTACTGGATCTCGTCGGCCGCCAAGATATCCCTGTTTTCCGCGGGCTGGGCAAGCCCTATGCTCCCATCCCCTTCCTTTTCGAAGACAGCGTGGATAGCGAACGGACCATCATCCACCCCCACGAGTTTCCGGCTCCGCCAACAGAGCTGAAGGCCTCGAAGAAGCCAGCAGTTGAATGGCTCGTCGAGACCCTGCGCGCCACAACGCAGCAAATCACGCTGGTTCCAGTGGCACCATTGACCAACATCGCAGCGGCCATCACCTTGGACCCCAGCATCATCGAGGCAGTCGACGAGATCGTCATCATGGGCGGCGCCCATGCATTAGGAAACGTGACAGCAGCAGCAGAAGCCAATATATGGCATGACCCCGTCGCCGCCGATGTTGTTTTCCAAGCCGGATTCGAACGCTTGGTCATGGTCCCTTTGGACGCAACTCACAAAGCCAACGTGTCCTTACAGCACACCGCAGACCTGCGTGCCTTGGAAACGGAACCTGCACGGGTAGCTGCCGACATCGTCGAACAGCGGATCAATGGCTATAACCAAACGCAGCCCCAAGCCACCCACGACACCGCGCCGGTCCATGATGCGCTGTGCATCGCGTATCTTTTGGACCCCGACGTCGTAGACATCGCCCCGTACCACGTTGCCGTGGACACTGTCAGCCCGCTCGGCTTCGGCAACACGGTCGTGGACGTAGCTTCACGTGCCCGTCGGAAGTCCAACGCCTTCGTTGCTTTGGACGCGGACGCGGCCCTGTTCAACAAGCTTCTCTTCGAAGCCTTCAGCGAAGGGAGATAGGCAAGTCGTCCTAATGGGAGGGTGTCAGCCTGGAAACCGGACACCCTCCACACCAGAATGAAGGAGTTACTGTGCAGTACAACCTTACCTCACCCAAACGCAAAACCCGTTTGCTGCTGGCCACGGCCACTGTCGGCGCCATTCTCTCTTCCGTAGTGGCTTGCTCGCCGGGCTCTAGTTCCACGAGCTCCGCGGAATGCCCCGATGGCTCAGGGACGCTGAAAGTCCTTAGGTCAACCACCAACGTGCCCACAGATGCCCAGATGGCGGATTACACGGCCAAAACAAACGGCTGCATAAAGTTCGACGTCACGGACGTTCCGTTCGGCCAGTACGCAGACAAAGTCAGCGTCCTGAGTTCATCGTCGAACGCGCCGGACATCTACGGTTTCGACATGCCGGAGACGGCGAACTATGCCTCTAAAGGCCTGCTGCTTCCGCTGGATAAGTACCTACCCGAAGGTTGGACGGAAGATGTTCTGCCAGCGACCCTGAGAGAGGGAACCTACGACGGCAAGGTGTACACCATGGGTGTCCAACAGGATGCCCTGGGTCTTTATTACAACAAGGCCTTGACCGACAAGGCGGGAATCACCGTGCCGACATCCTTGGACCAAGGCTGGACGTGGGAGGAGGCTCGCGACGCGATGCTTAAGTGCCAGCAAGGCACTCCTGGCAACCCGACAGTGTACGGGCTTGCCCCGACTCAGCTGGGTTCAGGGACGCCGGGCCCGATTTACAGTGACCTTCTGTACCTTCGCAGCGCTGGCGATCCCCAGGCCCCGAGCGATTCAACTGCGTACAAGACGTTCTACGCGATTTCCCCCGACGGTAAAGAAGTCGATGGTTGGCTGAATACACCAGAGGCCGTCACAGCCGCTGACTTCTACAAGTCCCTCTATCAGGGGGACAAAGCTGTGACGTCCAAGACCGGCCGTCCGAATGCCTTCCTGGACAGCAAGGCATGCTTTGACATGTTCCATGCCGGACAGGTCCAGCCGCTGAAGGACGCCAAAGTGCCGTTCGAGTGGGGTGTAGCACCCATGCCCTACATCAAGACCCCGGTTGTTCACACTGGCGCCATCACGATCGGAGCTTCGGCGAAGTCCAAGCAGGTAGATGCCGCAGCAAAGTTCGTGGTTGCTTTGAGCGCGGGTTCAATGGCCAAGGATTACAACCAGAAGAACGGTCGGCTGCCTACCTTGAATTCCGTCTACAAGGAACTTCCCGAGTTCCAAGAGAAGCCGCTGAGCACGTTCTACGAAGAGTTGGAGCAGTGGGGCCAGCCGCGTCCGCCTACAACTCACTTCTCTCAATACAGCCAGATTGTCGAGAACGCCCTGAAGAACATCGCCTACGGCGGCGACTCGAAGGAGCAGCTTGATCAAGCTGTCTCCAGGCTTCAGCCATTGATGTCTCGGTAAGGAGACCACGTCATGTCATCCACGACGACTCGAATCGATCGTGGAGCCGGGGGGAAGCGGTCGCGGCGAGAACTGCTCGTCGCGACGGCCTTCCTGGCCCCGTTTCTAATCATCCTCGTCATTTTCCAGTACGTCCCCGTCGGTCTACTGGTCAGAGACAGCTTTTTCAATTACACGCTCATCAATCCTGATCTGCAGACCTTCGTCGGGTTCGATAACTTTGTCCGGATCTTCACGGACCCGACGACGCTCCAGACCATCGGTGTAACCCTGATTTTCGCTGCGGGCATGGTCGTTCTGATCATCCCGTTGGGTTTCCTGCTGGCCAACTATTTGAACCAGTCACTGCCCGGGAGGGGTATCCTACGCACCGCGGTGTTCCTGCCGGTGATAACGTCCTCGGTTGTTGTCGCCACTCTCTGGAACTTCCTGCTGGCCAACGAAGGCCTCGTCAATGCCGCGTTGAACTCTCTGGGTCTAGGCACGGTGTCGTTCCTAACCGACACCTCTCTCGCGTTGCCCTCCATCATCATCATGAGCGTTTGGCAGCAGGTCGGAATGGCCACGATTCTGTACCTTGGCGGTCTGCAGTCGATCCCCGGTGACGTGATGGAAGCTTCCTTCCTCGACGGGGCAGGTCCGGTGAAGCGCACCTTCCTCATTGTGATACCGCTGCTGTCCCGGACGACGGTCATGGTTGTCGTGATCATGACAGTTTTCGCTCTGCAATCATTCACCCCCGCCTATGTGATGACTCAGGGAGCCCCAGCCGGCACTACGAACCTCCTGGTCTACGAAATCTACAAACAAGCCTTCACCTTGCAGGATCCAGGATTTGCATCAGCGCTTTCCGTTCTACTGCTGGTGGGTGCCATCACTATCAGCCTCATCCAGATGCGGCTTCTGCGAACCCGATGGGACTACTGATATGACACAAGTAACGAGGCAGCATAAATCCACCGCCCTTGGTCGAGGTAGCTCCACTCCGGGAACTGCACAGACAGCTCAGAAGACGCACCGTCACCGCCGGGTCTGGCGCACAGTCTGGACGACCGGCGTCCTTGTAGCGATCGTGATCGCATTCATCCTTCCCTACGAATGGATGATGGTCTCGGGCCTGAAATCCCAAGCCAACATCTTCGCCGACGTGAGCCCCCTGAGCTGGAAAACGTTCATCCCGCTACAGGTGACCTTCGAAAACCTCAGGGAACTCTTCATCGACCGCGGCGTCGGACGCGCGCTTTTGAATTCATTCCTGGTCGCGGCCTTCCAAGTCGTCAGTTCACTCATACTCTGCACTCTCGCGGCGTACGCTCTGACAAGGATCTCCTTCAAGGGCCGCAACACGGTTTTCGCGATCATCCTCGCCACCTTCATGCTCCCGGCAGAGGCACTCGTTGTACCCCTCTACCAACTGATCTCAGCGATGAGCCTTCAAGACACTCTCCTCGCTGTTGGTGTTCCCTGGATCGCCAGCGCTTTTGGCCTGTTTCTGCTCCGCCAGGCGTTCGAATCAGTTCCGCTGGAACTGGACGAAGCCGCCAAACTGGATGGAGCAGGACATTTCAGGATCTTCTGGTCCGTTATTCTTCCGATCGTCCGGGTTGACCTTGTCACTTTCGTCCTGATGATCTTCCTGTTCTCGTGGAACGGGTTCCTCTGGCCACTGGTGGCCATCCAAAGCACCGAGAACACCCTCGTGCAGGTAGCTATCGCCCAGTCCGTCTCCCCTGGAACACTGCCCAACTGGGGGCTGACATTTGCCGGGGCGTCAGTGGCGACGATCCCACTGATCATCCTCTTTATTTTCCTTCAACGGCTCTTCATCCCCGGCCTCGCCCGGACTGGCCTGAAATAGCCCCGACTCACACTCCCAAAGGATCACACCGTGCCCAAGAAGATCATTCTCGACGTTGACCCCGGCCACGATGACGCCATCGCCATCCTGCTGGCCCAGGGAAACCCCGAGATCGAACTTGCCGCCATCACCTCCGTGGCTGGCAACCAGATACTCAAAAAAACCACCTACAACGCCCAGCGGGTAGCTACCCTCGTGGGAGCAACGAGCATCCCGATTGCCGCAGGCGCCGAGTTCCCCCTTGTCCGGGAGCAGATCACGGACGGAGAAGTCATCGCGGGCTCCGTCCACGGCGTCTCGGGCCTCGATGGCCCCGCGCTTCCGGAGCCATCAATGGAACTGGATCCCCGCCACGCCGCTCAGCTCATTATCGATCTGGTCATGGCCGGAGCCCCGGATGAATATACCCTCGTGCCCACCGGCCCTCTGACCAACATCGCCCTGGCCATACGTCTGCAGCCCGACATCATCTCCCGCGTCAAAGAAGTGGTCCTCATGGGGGGTGCCTACACTCAAGGAAACGCCACCCCCGCAGCCGAGTTCAACATCCTGGCCGACCCGGAAGCGGCTGCAGCGGTTTTCGCCGCTGACTGGCAGGTCACCATGGTCGGCCTTGACCTCACCCACCAAGCCGTCGCTACACCCGAGGTCAAAGAACGCATCAGGGCCATCGGCACCCCCATCTCTCAGGTCGTCGTTGAATGGCTGGACTTCTTCGGCAAGAACTACGACTCCGTATGGAAGATGCCCTACCCGCCAATCCACGATGCTTGCGCTGTGGCCCGCGTCATCAACCCGGATGTCGTCAAGGTCAAGGAAGCCTTTATCGCCGTCGAAACCCAAGGCAAGTGGACCTACGGCGAAACCGTTACCGACTTCTTGGGCGCGTACGGAATGCCGTTCAACAACCTAGCCGCGACAGAGCTCGACTTCGATGCTTTCTGGGACCTGATCATCGACGCCATCAAGCGCGTCAGCTAGTCCCAACCATAGGGGCCGCCCCGCTTGGCAGACGCTGGGCGGCCCTGCCCGTTCACACAACGAAAGGCAAAGAACCATGCGCCTCGCAGGTCGCACGGCAATCATCACCGGGAGCTCGTCGGGCATCGGGCGAGCCATAGCACTCCGTTACGCCCGCGAGGGAGCAAACGTAGTGGTCAGTGACATCCGCGAAGAACCGGTCTGGAACGGTATCGAGGAACTCCCCACCGCTGAGGTCATTAAGGCCGAAAAGGGTAAGGCTGTATTCCAGCAGACGGACGTTTCAAATGCAGAGGACATTGACCGATTGGTCAGCCGCGCCGTCGAGGAGTACGGCCGGCTCGACATCCTGGTCAACAACGCAGGCCTCGTGTTCTCCTCCTCAGTGTTGGACACCAGCGAGGACGACTGGGATCGTCTCATGGATGTGAACCTTCGAGGCCAGTTCCTCAGCTGCAAGCGTGGAATCCAGCAAATGATCGATCAGGACCCCATTGGCGAAGTTCGAGGACGGGTGATCAACGTAGCCTCCCAGCACGGACTGGTAGGACCTCCCGACTTCTTCGCCTATGCTGTCAGCAAAGGTGGGATGATCCAGATGACCCGGCAGCTCGCCGTTGATTACGCTCGTCATGGCATCATCGTCAACGGCATCGCCCCGGGCCGAATCATCACCGGAACACACCCGGGAGAAATCGACTTGACCGATCCGGTCCTTGAATACTCCCGTTCCCGTACCCCCTTCCCGCGGCTTGGCCGCGCTGAAGACGTCGCAGGGGCAGCACTGTTCCTCGGCTCCGACGACTGCAGCTACATCTCCGGCCACAACCTCCTGGTCGACGGCGGATGGATGGCCTACTGATGGCGCCTGTCAACGGCCCGACACGGGACCTCATCGGCTACGGCGCGCAGATCCCCAAAGTCACTTGGCCGCAGAACGCGAGTGTTGCCGTGAACATCGTCGTGAACTACGAAGAAGGCTCCGAGTACTCCTACGCCGCAGGCGATGGCGAGAACGACATACTCGGAGACTCCGCTTACCGCTTCCCCACAGGGGTCAGGGACCTGGCCCAGGAATCCATGTATGAATACGGAAGCCGGGCAGGTATCTGGCGTCTGTTGAGGCTTTTCGACGAGCTGAACGTACCCGCAACCTTTTTCGGCTGCGCGGTCGCCTTCGAACAAAACCCTGCAGTGGCAGCCTACGCGAGCCAGGCGGGCCATGACCTTGTATCCCATGGCTGGCGCTGGGAGGAACACTGGCGTCTGAGCCGGGAAGAAGAACGCGAACACATCCGCCTGGCAGTCGAATCCTTCAAAAAGACATGGGGCAGCCGCCCCACGGGTTGGTACTGCCGCTATGGGCCGTCCGTGAACACCCGTGAGCTCATCGTCGAAGAAGGAGGGTTCACCTTTGACTGCGACGCCTACAACGATGACCTTCCGTATTTCACCACGGTCAGCGGAACGCAGCACCTAATAGTTCCGTATTCCCAGACCTACAACGACTCTCAGGGATCCAAGAACCCGTCGGATTTCCTGGACTACATCAAGCGCGCCTACGACGAGCTCTGGCTTGAAGGTGAACGCGGCTTCCCCAAAATGATGTCCATCGGGCTGCACCCCAGGCTGGTTGGCCAGGCCGCCCGAACTTCGGCCTTGCGGGAATTCATCACCTACGCCCAGCAAAAAGGCGGGGTCTGGTTCGCACGGCGAAACGACATTGCGCACTGGTGGTCCTCACACCACCAGCAATTCCCACACATCGACAACCTGCGTGCGTCTTGTTGACCGGCGAACTGGATCCCTACCCGTCACGCTGGCAATCGGTATGGGAGACCCTTGAAAAGGAACGCCTCGACGCCTTGGTCGTCCACGGCTGGGGACAGGTCGCCCACTATGGCAACATCGCCTACCTCACCGGGCACATTCCCAGTAACAAAGGACTGTTCGTCGTCATAGCCCGCGGCCGGGCCCCTGAGGTCATTGCGGCCTCGGCCCAAGCCGCGCGCTACGTCCTGAGGGATCCAGCGTTGGCACCTGGCGTCGTCGTCCGCACACCAGGAAACGGCCCCAGATCAGGACTGCACAGGGAAATCGCTGTCGCCGCAGGTCCGGGGGCCATTGGATTGGCTGCGTCGGATCAGAACGGTCTTTTCCACAAAGACCTTAGGGAGATCCATGCGGCACTTGGACCAGGGGCCGAGTTCACCGAAGCCTTGGGCCGGTTGGAGTATCTACGCCGCCAACCAGACGCTGCCAAAACCAAGCAGCTTCGCCACTCCATGAAAAGGGCAGAAGGCGCCATGGGCGAAGCTGAGCAACAGCTGCGGACAAATGGCACCGAAGCGGAAGTTGCTGGCACCATAGCGCGATATCTTCGTTCCCACGGCTCGATCTTCGACATTGTCCATGTCGCCGCAAACGACTTCCATGGCCAGCACCCTGGGGACAGGCCAATCCTGGAAGGGGACCTCGTCACAGTCTTCATCGAAACAGCCTCATCCGATGGCCACTGGGGTGAACTCGGTGCCCTGTTCGCCGTGGGTGAAGTCTCTACCCAGCGCCTCCTGCTCGCGGAAAAGACCCTAGGGACCCTGAACGGCTCCTCAAAACACCTCCGGAGCGGGTATCAGGCTGGCAGGGTGGCCGACTATGCCGCCCGTCAAGGACATCCCACGATTGGGATTGGTCACTGCACTGGTCTTGACGAGATACCTCTCCCCATCACTGAGGACTCTGAGTGGACACTGCTCGACGGCGAGGCCATTTCCTTGCACCCGAGCATTATGAGCGAGGGCGGGCAGGAATCGGCCGGGGTCGCCAACACCTATCTGGTGGACGAAACCGGCGGCGTCCCGCTGTCCGAATACCCCAAGACACTGCGGCGGGTCAGCCGCTCAAACCACTAACCACCCAAGAAGGAACCATGACAGATTTCAAAACCGCGGTCATTACAGGTGCCGCCAGTGGCATTGGCAGGGCCACCGCAGTGGCTTTCGCGAGGGCAGGAATCCGATCCGTCATCGGCTCGTTCCCCGACGACCCCCATGACCCGTACGAGACCCTCAAACTGGTCAAGGAAGCCGGAGGCGAAGGAGTTGTTCACGAGCTCGATGTACGCAGCGCCGAACAGGTCGACAGCTTCGCCCAGCGCGCCGTCGATGAATGGGGACGCCTGGACATAGCGGTCGCCAACGCCGGGATCGTCCGGTTGCATCCGCTGCCCGAACTCACCGACGAGGCCTGGAACGACCTGATGTCGGTCGATTTGGGTGGCGTAATGCGCGTCTTCCGCAGCGCGGCCTCCCGCATGGACCACGGCGGAGCACTGGTGGGCATCTCCTCGATCTCCGGCGGCGTCTACGGGTGGGCAAACCATGCCCACTACACTGCCGCCAAGGCAGGAGTTCTTGGCCTCTGCAAAGCCCTCGCCGTCGAGCTTGCTCCCCGGCAAATCCGCGCCAACGCCGTCATCCCTGGTGTTATCGATACCGCTCAAACCCAGGACAGTGTCAACTCCTTCGGCAAGGAGGGACTCGGAACTGCAGGGGTCAAAATCCCCGCCGGCCGGGTGGGCCAGCCCGAGGAAATAGCCGCGGCCGTGAAGTTCCTCAGCAGCGACGAAGCCAGCTACATCACCGGCCAGCACCTCATCGTCGACGGCGGTCTCACCGTCTTCATGCCCGTCGCCTGATCAGATGGCGCACCCCTACCCGGTCCCCGAGACCAGATGCCGTCCCGAACCGGCCGTCGTTCGGCAGGTAAAGCCCAGAGAGGGCAAAATGATGTCACCCATGAAAGTCTTAGTTGTGGGCTCCATGAACGCCGACTTCACCATCAAGGTCCCTGATTTCCCACAACCCGGCGAAACTGTCACTGGCAACGAAATGCTCATTGCCTCCGGCGGAAAGTCCTCCAATCAAGCGGCAGCTGCCGCGCTTCTGGGCGCCGAAGTGATCCTCGTTGGAGCGGTCGGTTCAGACTATTTGGGCAGCAAGCTTGTCTCCGATGCCGCCGCCCGAGGCGTCGACGTCTCGCGGGTCCGTCACAGCTACACGGAAGCGACCGGAACGGCCCTTGTCGCTGTGAACGCCGACGGTGAAAACACCATCATCGTCGCCAGCGGCGCCAACGCAGGGCTCAGCACCGGGGACGTGCAGGACAAAGATCTCGAGGACGCGCCGGTGGTAGTCATGGCACTAGAGATCCCTATGTCCACCGTGGTTTCGGTGGCAGAACGGGCCTCCGAAGCCGGGGCCCGGGTCCTGCTCAACGCTTCACCAACCCAGGATCTCCCCGGCCCTTTACTGCAGCACGTTGATGTCCTCGTCGTCAACGAAGGCGAACTGGCCCAACTGCTGGGAGACCACCCGCTTCCGCCATCATGGGAACAGCGTGCCGAACGACTCCAGAACCTCGGCGTCCGCAGCGCCGTCGTGACCTTGGGAGCCAAAGGTTCCATCGTCCTGGACAACACGGCCGGCGGTCCAACGGTCACACACATTGATGCGGTTCCTGTGGAAGTAAAAGACACAACCGGGTCCGGGGATGCCTTCCTCGGCGCGGTTGCGGCGGAACTTGCCGCCGGCTTGTCGCTACAGGAGGCTGCCAGGACCGGAGCTCTTGCAGGGGCCTGGGCTGCCCGAAGCCAAGGCGCCCAGACTTCCTACGGAACCCGGGCAGAGATCGAAACGCTGGCCCCCACTTTAGGGGCGAGGACATGAAACCAGAACGACCGGCGTGGATCCTTATCGCTCCGGATTCCTTCAAAGGCTCCGCGACAGCTGATGCCGTCGCCCGAAGCGTGGCGCGCGGCTGGTCAACGGTGCGCCCCGACGATCACATCCAGCTTGCTCCCATGGCAGACGGTGGCGAAGGGACCCTTGATGCTCTAGCGCCCGTCTTTCCCCGGGCCGACCGACGAACCGTCACAATAACCGGCCCTGATGACTGCCCGGCTGAGGCCGAATGGCTCTACATCCCTGCTCCGGATCCGGGCGCCGGGAGCACCGGTGTTGTCGAGCTGTCTTCCACGAGCGGCATCACGCTCATGCAGGCCCTCGCGGCCAAGGACGCGCACAGCAAAGGGTTTGGGCAGGCCATCGCAGCGGCTCTGGACGCCGGCGTGACCCGGCTGATCCTGGGAATCGGTGGAAGCGCCTGCACCGATGGCGGAGCTGGCATGCTGCAGGAACTGGGCTACCGCATACTAGACTCCACCGGGTGCCCGATTGGGCCCGGGAACAGCGGGGCAGGTCAGTCCTGCAGCGTCGACACCAGTCAGGCCCGTCCGTTGCCGAAGGATGGGGTAGTTGTACTCACTGACGTCACCAACCCGTTGACCGGACCCAACGGATCCGCTGCCGTGTTCGGACCCCAAAAGGGGGCCCAGGAAGCCGAGATCGAGGGCATGGATGCAGCACTGTCCCGGTTCGCGGCCTTGTTTGCCGTTGACCCCCTCACCTCTGGATCTGGCGCGGGCGGTGGGACAGGATTTGGGCTCATGGTCTGGGGAGGCAAAGCGATCTCAGGTTCGGAGCATATCGCTGACGTCCTTGAGCTTCCGACCCGGATCAAGGACGCCAATCTCCTGATCACCGGAGAAGGCCGTTTTGATGAACAGTCCGGCTTCGGCAAAGTTGTCGGGAAGCTCCGCCAGCTGGCCCAGCCCACTCAGGTTCCCGTGGCTCTGGTGGCCGGGAGCATCTCGGTCAGCACTGCCGGTTTCTCTGACAGTGTTGCACTGACCGCCCTGGCCGGAACCGCCCACGCAGCAATGGCTGACCCGGAATACTACCTGGTCCGTGCCGGGGCGCAGCTGGCATCAAATTTCACCAGGAAGGGCCAGACGCAGACTCCGGCCACCCAGAACCCTTGAGCCTGAGTTACTTCCGGACGCTGCCCTGCGTGACGCCGTCGACCTCGTCCGGACCCGGCTCCGGCCGCTTCTTCAAGGCCTGAATCAGGCCGGTGCAGGCGATGAGGCACCACGTGGCGTTCAACACCACGGCGGACCATGCCTGCGCCTGGGCTGTGGTGATAGCCAACAGGAAGGCGCCGCTGGCGTTGAGCGCATGGTACCGGTACCCGTCGGAGGTGACGCGCTTGACCGTGAGAAGCCAGAATGAAAACAGCAGGGCAATGGTTCCTACCCAGCCGAGGACATCAATCACGAATCCCATGAGATGACCGAGGATTCTAACTGCGCCAAGATCGCGGAGCGGTCTGCGTAACTTGCTTGGGCGCCGTGACCGGTTGCGGCAATGCTGGAGACCCGAATAGCCAGCCGGCAGGCGTCGAGCAACAGGACTCCCGATGCCATGGCCGCCAACACTGTCCCAAAGAATGCGTCCCCGCAACCTGTCGTATCCACGGCGGCCGTCTGGTGCGCAGGAACCACAGTGGTAATACCCTCCTCAATGACCAAGGAACCACGGGCACCGAACGTAACGACAGCCCGTTCAATACCCAGTTTAGACAGGCCACCCGCGAGCAGGGACTGGCCCGATGCGTCATGGGCGGCTGTTGTCGGGTCGATGCGTCCTGGAAGCGGGTCGGCAAGTTCGCTTTCGTTCACGATCAGGACATCGGTCAAGCGCAGAAATTCAGCCGGAACGTTGCGGTATGGGGAAAGGTTCAGCAAGACGAGGGTTCCGGAAGCAGAAGCGACACGGGCTGCCGCCAGTGCCCCGCTTACTGGTGTTTCCAGGCACAGGCCAAGCACATTGGCTTGCCGGACGGCGTCGGCGTGCTCATCGACCATCGCTTCCGTAACGTCGTTGTTGGCGCCGGGGGAGATGACGATGGTGTTCTCCGCGTTGTCGTCTACGACGACCACAGCAGTGCCGGTCTCTTGCGATGAATACACACAATCAGAGAGAAGAACTCCGGCTTTTTTCATGGATGAGCGCAGTAAGTCACCGTAGTGGTCCTTGCCGACTGCACCGACAAACCGGACTTTGGCACCGAGCAGCGCTGCTTGCACAGCTTGGTTGGACGACTTGCCCCCGGGGAGAACGCGCACGGGCGTTCCGAGGACGGTCTGACCCGGCCGGGGGAGGATGGTCGTATGAAGGGTGAGGTCTGCGTTGGCGGAACCGACCACGGTGACCCGTCCATGAATGTGTTCCAGCACCCGGTCAAGGCGGAACTCCTGGGGTAGAGAGATTGAAGGGGTCACGCTGGGCACGCTCCTCTGGATTGGTAATCAGGTGGTGACAATGGGTCGGCGGCGAGGACCAAGCGACCAAGTAGTCCCCGCCGCCAGTAGGTGGGCTCCGAACCGTAGAGGTCAGCCGCGGCTTTCCCGCGGTTTCGGAATCAGGAAGCTGGCGGCAAAAGCCAGCAACAGGATCGCTGCACCTGTGAGGATGCCCCCGGTGTACCCGGCGGCGACGCCACCGTGTGCGTCCAGTGCAGTCTGAACCAGGGGCAGGATCACGAAGGACAGGCCAGCACCGAGGTTGAACGCGCCTGCGTTCAGACCCGGCAGATAGCCAGGGTTATCTGCCGGGGAGAGCACGACACACAATCCGTTGAGCATGATGTTGGCCATGCCTGCATAAGCGATTCCGACCAGGATCGACACCCCTGTCAAAAGCGGTAGACTCTCGGAGTTTACTAATGCCAGTGTCAGCAACACGCCAGCCACGCTGCAGAACAGGCCGACCTGCAGCACCCTCTTGTAACCGAACTTGCCAGCCAGGTACCCGGAAACGGGTCCCATCGCCAGACCTGCCAGTGCATAAGGAGTCAGCGTCACGAACGGGGCGGCCGATGCACTTAGACCAGCCCCTGATTCGGTGTCCTGCGCGATGGCCGGAACGATCTGGTTCATCACCGCAAATACGCCGCACAACGTCAGCAGTGTTGTCAGGAGCAAACCCCACGTCGCGCGGCTCCGCAGGTACTCAATGGCCACCAAGGGATGGGCCACCTTTGACTCTGACTTCCAGAAGGCAAGGAATGCCGCTACCGCCACCACGGCCAGGATGCCGACCAGACCCCAATTGATGCCCGCAAGTGCGGCCAGTTCATTGAAGATGAGGTAGATACTTCCGACTGCGGCTACGAGCAGACCGGTTCCGATCCAGTCCATCGGCGGTGGGTCCGCAACCGTGGATTCATTGGCCATGAGCCGCAAAGCAAGGGCTGCAATAACAGCAACAACAGCCATGGACCAGAAGATCGATGAGAAGCCGAAATGCTCCGACAGCCAGCCACCAGCGATGGCATCCACACCGGCGATTCCGCCGTTGACGGAGGTGATGATGCCCAGCAGCAGGGCGTACCTCCTTGGATCGGTTACATGGGTGCGCAGAAGGATTAGACACATGACCACGACAGGACCCGCGACGCCTTGAATGATACGGCCAATGAACAACCATGCGACGTCCGGGGCCAACGCACTGACCACGCATCCGATACCGGTAACAAGGAGCATCAGGCTTAGCACCCGACGGCGCCCGCGGAGATCCGCCAATCTGGGCAGGAAGAGCGAGAAAACGGCTGCCGAGGCGAAGAAAGCAGTCTGGGTGAGACCGATCTGCGCTGTGGTGGCGTGTAGCTGGGTTTCCATGCCCTTCAACGCCGGTGAAAGCATCGAAGCGTTGAGCTGGAACGCAAAGCACGCCACCAGCAGGGCAAACATCAGCGCCCCTGTGCTCTTGTGCTTGAGGACCACAATCTGGCCCGAAACCAACACCTCACTGGGACCAAGCCGGGACTCGGTGTTCAGAGCCTCTTCGACGCCCTTAGCCATTAGAACTGTCCTTACCCAAACGGGCGATGGCGTCGATGACCAGGTCCCAGAACCGGTCAGCGTCGAGGGTCATCGCCGCCTGTGTGTGGCAATCAGCCGGGATGTGGGCCGGGCGCAGTTCCGTCACCGTCATACCAAGGGTGTAATCGCCGCGGGTCTCGACTACGATAGGGGCCCGGACCGTACCGACGATGGACGGGTCGATAACGCGGGCAACTGCTACCGGGTCGTGAACCGGCGGGAACTCAAAGCCCTGGGCGTTATGGTAAGCGTGGCGGAAGAATCCGAAGAGTCCCAGCACAAACTCGGACAGCGGTGTGTCAAGTGCCTTGATGCGTTCAGCCACTTCGTCAGTGGCCAGTGCCTGGTGGGTGACGTCCAGACCACACATGGTGACTTCCCACGGGGCGTCGAACACCATGGCTGCAGCCTCCGGGTCGATCTTGATGTTGAATTCAGCTACGGCAGACCAGTTCCCGACGTGAACGCCGCCACCCATCAGAACAACTTCCTTGACGCGGTCAATGATCTGCGGTTCCTTCCGCATAGCCATCGCAATATTCGTCAAAGGACCGGTGGGGACCAGTGTGATGGTCTTCGGTTCGGCTTCCATGATGGTGTCGACAATCAGATCGACACCATGACGGGGATCCAGCTCCATGGCCGGCTCGGGCAAAACGACTCCGTCCAAACCTGATTCACCGTGGACGTCTGCGTCCTCACCTTGGCGCATCAGCGGGTGCGCGCAACCTGCTGCGATCGGAACGCCCGTAATCCCGGCAATAGTCAACACGCCCAGAGCATTCTTTGTCGTCTTCTCCAGCACGGCGTTGCCGCCCACGGTCGTTACCGCAACGAGCTCCACATCCGGGTTTCCGTGAGCCAGCATCAAGGCAATTGCGTCATCGTGGCCAGGGTCGCAGTCGAGGATGATCTTTTGAGGCATTGGTTTTCCTATCTATATGGATGGACATTAGCGGCGATCTTTTGATTGGAAGCACGCCGATGAAGCTGGCAGAGCATGCCAGCAGCGCAGATCAAGGTGCACTTGACGAAGGCAAATGGCAGCCTCGGACGGGAAGCCCTCGGCCAATGGGAGAGAGGGGAGTCCTAGAAAGCCACGGCTGGTTGTTTCCCGGCCTGTGTTCGGGTAGTCAGCTGGCTCCCAACGGGTGTCGGGATATGTGCTGGTTGTGTGTCTGCGGCGGTGGTGTCCTTGAAACAGGCCGGGTCCAAGGCAAACTCCAACATTGGAGCTGGCCAGAAAATCACCAAGGTGTTCCTCGATGATGCCGTCTCACTCTTCACCATCTGCTACCTCATCGTTTTAGTGCGTAATCGATTACGCAGGGTCTTATAAAGGTTAAAGTCGACGGGGTAAGCTGTCAAGCGAATCACATCGGCCGCACGGTTTTGGGTCTTAGCGCAAACTACTTCGCAACTGGCCAGCTGTGTCGGTAATCCCCGCTGACAGGCTGCCACTGGCAATGGGAAACGGTCTCCGGTGACCATCGCCGGATCGCCCGGCCATGCAACAGCGCTTTCTTGCGCGTGGAAGGAATCAACGAAAAATGGCGATCGTGACCTTGAATGATGTCGCCGTGGCCGCGGGGGTTTCCGTGGGCACTGCCTCACGGGCAATGACCGGCCGCCGGCGTGTATCCGCCGATACGATGGAGCATGTCAGGGCAGTTGCTGGGTAGCTTGGCTACAAGCCAAACGTGATGGGTCAGGCGCTGAGGCGCGGCACTTCCAATACCATCGGCATGATTGTTCCCCACATTGAGAACCCATTCTTCGCCGAGCTCATACGGGCGGTGGAATCAGGTCTTCACAAAAAGGGTTACCAGCTCATAGTGGCCGACTCCCACGCCGACGTGGCGGCCGAAAAGCAGCGCCTGGGCCTCTGCTGGCGCGCCAAGTAGATGGGGTAGTCGTAGTTGCGCATGCTTCGGGGAATCAGCAGCCGCCATAGCTGCCACTGCTGCAGAGGCTCCCCTCGCGCAGATGGACCGCAGGGCTGGGGGCAGACGTGGCTGATTATGTGGGGGTGGATAACGCCTCCGGCATGATACTCATCGCCGAACACCTGGCGAGTCTAGGAGTCAGGATCGTTCAGTTCGTGGGCGGTGACGAAGCGACGACTCCGGGAACGGAACGGACCTGAGCATTCGAACACGCTGGATCAAAAGTCGGTCTCGACCTGATTGGGATTTACCGTCACCAGTTCACATACGAAACAGGCACACAGGCGATGACCATACAAAGTCCCGTTCCCGATGCTGTTGTCTGTGGCGACGACCTGATCGTTTTGGGAGCCTTGGGACAACTCCGACGGGCCGGGGTTGACGTGCCCGGGCATACGAGAGTGACCGGGTTTGACGGGACAGTCCTCTCCACCATAGTGGAAGAATCACTGACAACGATCAAGCAGCCGCTGGAACAGATCACGGCGGCGGCCATCGATGCCCTGCTCAACCGGATAGCTGGGGACCGGCCCGATACGCATCTTGATGCGCAATTAATCCCCAATCTTCAGCCCGGAAGCACCACCGCGAGCGAGTGGGTCACCTCAGTGCGCCGCCCGCAGTCAACTTGATGACCGAAGAGCAGCTGCTCCACTCGCTGCATGTTTGATGATCTACCCATCCCGGCATCGATCACAACCCCTGTCATCTCAGTAGGGGATTCTTACCTGCCGTCTCCCTTCGGATCGATCCGACCTATACACCTTCATTCAGACCGTCCTCGTCCTGGAGCTAGTTTTCGGGGACACAGGTTTGTCACCGCGAGTAGCTGGCGCGTATGGGTGTTCCAGATGCCGGAACAACCAAGGCCTGGCCCCGGAAAGGGTCTTGGTAGTACCGGGCGTGGTTTCTACCGAGACATGTCCGTCGGGGCATACCGAGTACCCGGGCCGTGGCCGTGAAGGTTTGTCTCTCCCCGTCGGGAGCGACATGGGGCGGGTGATGCTCAACGTGTATTCCGTGTCTTGGGAACTGCACCCACCTTCGTGCCCACCGAAGCAACATGAGCGCCGAAGGGGTTTCTGTGGCAGCAACTGCGCCACCCTCTTGACAGGAAACACCCTCCTGGCGGACGCAGTGGGAACAAGCTAGTGACATACGAGAAACCTGCCTTCGGTGGTTCAAAGACAAGCTGCCTGCCGGTACTCAGAGGATCTTCCGTGACGAGTGCGGCTTGTCGATCGCGCCTTGGGTCAAGCGGCCTCTTCGGCCCAGCACTCTGAATCCATCGTCTATAGTCTCGGTTAGCGAGACCAGTGCTGCAGTTCATCGGTGTGGGTGGAAACGGCGAGACGTCTCAGGGGTGGTGTCCTTGCGTGGCTAGGTTCGCCTTATTCGGACTCTACTTCAACGTACCACCAAGCCGCTGTCTTAGTGGTGGAGAAGCCTCCCTCCAGCAGGCACGAGCAGGATTTGGCCGTCGCTCTATTGCGTGTACTTTGAGCAGGTTTAAGTGCTGGATGCTGTCACAGAGGCTCCATCAGTATCTGTTCCCACAATATGGTAGCCGCGGGCGAAGTAGACCAATCCGCGCCCTCCGTGCGTTCTAACCTGGGTGACCCGGGCAAAGATAACCGTGTGAGTGCCCACGTCCATGATTCGGTCTACTGAGCAGTCAACATTGGCAACGGCGCTTTCGAGCAGCGGGCTGCCCGAGCTGCCGGTCGTCCACGTCGCTAAGGCAAGCCGATCCTCTACCGATGCCAGCCCGCCTGCAAAGGCGGAGGCGAGACTTCGCTGTGATGCTGAGAGCACGTTGACACACAGCACTCCGTTGGTCAGTAGTGGTGGATTCTGCGAGCTACTTCGATTCATGCACACAAGCAGCGTAGGCGGGTCGTCAGTAACGCTGGACACAGCAGTGGCAGTGAAGCCCAGCCGGCCAGCCGGGCCAGCGGATGTAACGACGCAAACGGCAGAGCTGAGACTAGCCATTGCGTCCCGAAAGTCGCCTTTCATCTGGTCAAGAACGCTCATCCTGCTGCCGCCACCAAGCCCGAGACACCATGGCGCTCGGCGAAGGCCCTCGCTGCCCTTTCGTCCTTCAGAGCCGGCACGATGGATTCCGGATGAGGAAGCCCGTAGTAGAGCTCATCGGCAGCGCTGGAACTGTGCAAGGCAGATTCCATGACAATTTGGGCTGCGCGCTCTAGCGGTTGCAGGAATATATTATTGTATTCACATTGGTTGCGACCATAGAAAGACCATATAAGGTCATTTACTTTGATCATCCATTCTTCATCGAAGGACTTCCCAGCGTTTAGCGTGATTTGTTCAGCGAGGAACTTCCCGCTTCGGTTTGCAAAGTTTCCACCCTGCCCACATATGGGGTCAAAAGTAATCGCGGTGTCACCGACCGGCATTATGAGACCACCTGAGGGAAGACGACCAAATGCTCGGCGCACGCCGGGAACGAACCGTCCGGCCAACCATCCGTTGGGATCCTCCTCCACGTATTCAACATCATCAATAAAGTGTCTCTCCCACGGCGCGAACTCACGCGAGATCTCTTTGAAGATCTCAGTCGCTTCCATACCGTCTTGCGCATCACCAAAGCGGTCGAACACCCCGCCCGGGCGGGCTTCAAGAAGCCAAGCAAACGTGTCACCGGCTGTTTTGTGCATCCAAGGTCCCCAGAAAAACTCTCCCGCATCTGCATAGAAGTTGAATTTTTGGGGAAGAAATTCCCCTCGATCCGCGAACCATTCACTGACGTGACGACCGGATTTGCTGCGCACAACCCCCATAGCGAGATGTCGCTGAGGCTTCGTGAAAACGCTTCGCTCCTCATTCCTGGGTATCAGACGTCCCAGGTCAGCCTTCCCCGCAGCTAGAACAGTGACATCACTGTCGAAGGCGATGCGGTCTGCTCGTGCAGGGGTGACGGTTTCGAGAACAAGCCTTCCTCCCCTGGATTCCAAGTCAGACAGCCAGCGGCTTACACGCATCCGCATGTCAATCCCACAGCCTCGGCGCCCATACTCGGTCAGCCCCTGAATGACTTGGGGATTGGGGTCCCCAACAAACCGAGAGCGGTCCATGAGGACGCCGTAGCCACCCATCATGTTGGTGGACCAATGGTCCATTCCCAACTCACGTTCAATGTCAATGGAAGACGCCCAAAGATAATTGGACCCCGTTGGTTTTGAATCGTTGAGCCACTGGGCAGGCGTGCGATCTGAGTAAACGGTTACATCGTGCCCGTCTCCCAACAGCGCATAAGCGAGGATGCATCCCGCTGGTCCCGAACCGATAACACTTACGTTTGCCATAAATTCTCCGAGGAAGTGAGAAGGGCATTCGCGGAAGCCCTAGAGATATGATGTCTTGCACTACAGACGTTAGACCAATAGCGGGCGAGCTGACGTCGCTCACCTGTTAATTCGATGTAAAACATGCTCACAGGCGCTGACATCCCCTGCTGGGGCGACATTGCCGCGGTCTGATTTTGCGGTCCATTTGGACCCCCAATGGCTGACGATTCGCCTAAACTCAGGGGAGTAGTTCACATTCCAGCAGCTTGGAGTGAGTCTCTGCCTGCGCCGATGTGTCGCCGATCCGCAGGCTGTTGTTTCCGCGGACGAACGCCAGCTGCAGGGGTACAACATCGAAACCGCCGCTGCTAACTGTCTGTGGACGTCCGCCGGTTGTGCGGCGACGCCGCCTTGCGCTTTTGCCATCTGCTACCTCATTGTCCAAGTGCGTAATCGATTACGCAAGTGCTACCAGAGTATGAATGAGGAGATATGCTGTCAAGCAAGTCGTCTACTGTAGCTTTGGCCTAGGTGCAGGGAGCCCCTTGGAATACGCACCCAAATCCGCTTTAAGCCATGCCGTCCGGGCCGAGTCCAACATCCTGGGGGGTGCATCTGGGATCTTTTGGCAAGGCGCGACGTTGAACGAGGTTGGAAAGGGAACGGAACCATGCCGGTCGTAACTTTGAACGATGTGGCAATTGCTGCCGGTGTTTCCGTTGGTACGGCCTCGCGGGCCATGACCGGCCGCGGTCGGGTCTCGACAGAGACAATTGAGCACGTCAGGTCTGTCGCCTCTGGACTCGGCTATAAGCCGAATGTGATTGGACAGGCCCTTCGTCGCGGCAGTTCGAACACGGTGGGCATGGTCGTGCCGCACATTGAGAACCCATTCTTTGCCGAGCTTATTCGTGCGGTGGAGTCCGGTCTTCATGACAAGGGGTATCAGCTCATAGTCGCTGATTCCCACGCTAACTCTGAAGCGGAAGAACAGCGGCTCAGCCTTCTACTGGCCCGACAGGTAGACGGGATCTTAGTAGTTCCAGCCTGCTACGGGCAGTCTGCCGCTGCTGTTGGTGCCACCGCTGGAGAGATCCCGCTCGTGCAACTGGACCGCCGCGCTGGAGAGAATATCGCGGACTATGTCGGTGTTGATAACAAGGCCGGAATGCTGCTCATTGCCCAGCACCTGGCAGGTCAAAGCGTCCGGACCGTCCAGTATGTGGGGGGCGACGACGCTACAACTCCCGGGACGGAGCGAGCCGCGGCTTTCGACGAAGCCAGTAGAGAGGCGGGACTTGTCCTCGTTGGAAGCTACCGTCACCAGTTCACTTATGAGACAGGTAGTCAGGCGATGAGTATCCAGGACCCTATTCCTGACGCTATCGTCTGCGGAGACGACCTGATTGCGCTTGGCGCATTCGGACAATTAAAGCGAGCCGGAGTGTCTGTCCCCGAGCAGGCAAAACTGACTGGTTTTGATGGCACCGTTCTGTCAACAATCGTGGAACCCTCGTTGACGACCATCAAACAACCTCTGGAACAGATTTCGGCTGCCGCAATCGAGGCTCTCGTTCGCCGTATCCTCGGCCACGCGCCCACCACGTTGGTCCACGAACAGTTCAAACCAAGCCTCCAGATAGGCGGTACCACCGCCACTCAGCTAGGGAACCCAGAAGCTTCCTTCACAAAATGAGAAACTAAAGGTTGGCAGGAACCACTCAGCCGGAGTCCTGGGACGTGGGAGCTCTTCTCCGTACCGGATCACCGCCTTCTAAATGCGAGGCCTGTATCCCCACCACACGCCGTCGGCTCAGTGGCCGCTTCTCGCTGTACCAGAATGATGACCAGTGACCGTCCGGAGCCCTCTTATCTGATCCCCGACGGTCGTCCGAAGCGGACGTATACAACAGACAAGTGGCCTCGCCCTTGTCCCGGTGGGAAGCGCACTCCTCTTTGGTCGTTCCTCGAACGGACCGCCCATTTCCCCCCATTTTGACGGCGACTAAGCTGTCCGGATGATGACCGCAGAGCTGGGGGTCTACTGGAGTAATGTGAGCCGGCTATTGAACGTTCGTTTCGCACCAGGTTGGAGCAGCCCTTGCCCCGGTTGCCGGACGATCTCATCAGTAAAGGTCTCGGGGGTGGGCAGCCCGGACCACGGCTCCAAACATATAAAGTCTGCGCCGGGCTGCGTCCACACGGCGAACTGCTGGAATTTTCCGAAGTTCATATTGAGTACGGGCCCGTGGGGAGAGATGTACTGGACGGCGTTGCTGTTTACCGATTCAAAGATGACAGCTCCGTTGGCGCATATGCCCTCGTCCAAATGGAGGACCCTGCCCTGAAGCGGGGAGGGATGGCTGCCCGCGGTAAGTTGTGCGAGAGAGTTGACCCGTCGAACCGTAGGAGATTCCTCTTGGTCAAACACCAGTTGCCATCCAGGCTCCGGGTCCCAGTGGAAGGCTGGATGCCAACCGATGGATGCTGGCATCGGGTCCTGCCCGGTGTTGATCAGGGCGACGGCGAGGTTGAGTGAACTTCCCTCGATCTTCCACGTGGTTTTCAGGCTGAATGGAAACGGGAACATCGCTGCTGTTGTTTCGTTGCTGTTGAGCAACAAACCAACTGAACGGGGTGTGGACTCGAGAACCTCGAATTCCATCTCCCTGGCGAATCCGTGCTTCGGCATTGAGTAGGTGCTGCCGGCGTGATGAAGGACATCGTCGACCAGGCGCCCGATGATAGGGAACAGCAAAGGTGCGTGGTGGGGCCATTGCGGTCCTCCGGACCACATTAATTCCACACGGTTCCGATTTTGGAGAGAGACCAGCTCCGCGCCATGAGTGTCAATAACTGCGCGGAGCTGGTCGTTTTCGAGTTGGATCTTCATCAGTCCGTTTCCGGGCTCGTACAGAAATCACAATCGTCCGGGCACGAGTGTTGGCTTGGTCCGCCGGCGTTATAGTCTTTCCGGACCACCAGCCGATGCACGGTCATGACTGCGTCTGCGGGAGGTGCAGTTGTCCGTTCACTCGGGTGGGAACGGCAACGACTCCGTCCTTGAGCTCATCTGGGAGGATCGCCGCGGGAGCATCCTGGTACGTGACCGGGCGCAGGAACCGGCGGACGGCCGTGGCGCCAACGGATGTGTGCAGGGAGTTAGTCGATGGCCACGGGCCGCCGTGCGTTTGTGCCCAGCCAACACTGACGCCCGTGGGATAACCGTTGTAGATAATCCGGCCTGCTCTAGCCCGCCCAAGTTCTGTGAGCCGCTCCGTTATCTCGTCGTCATTGCTACCTGTGTGGATGGTCATGGTCAGTGAATGTTCAATCATCATGAGCGCGTTTTCGAGTTCGGGCTGGTCAGCGTACCGGACGATAACGGCTGAGGGACCGAAGCACTCCTCGATTGTCTTCGGGCGCAGCAGTGACGCGTCGATGCTGTAGAGGGCGGGGGTCACTCGGAAACCGCCCTTGTCCGCGATTTTGCCGATGGCTACCTTTTCAATATCGTCGTGATCTTCCAACGACCCGGTGATGACGCCGTAGCTTTCGAAGATCCGGCGGTTGAGCAGGGGTGAAACGGCGCTAGTTGCGAGCTCATTGCTAAGGCTCGTAACCACTGCGTCGCCCTGGGGACCTTTGGGGACAAACACGACTCCGGGCTTGGTGCATAGCTGGCCAGCAGAGGTAGTGAGTGACATCGCCAGTCCGGCGCCGATGTCGGTAGCTCGTTCAGTTGCGGCATTCTGGGTGACTACCAGTGGGTTAAGGCTGCTGAGTTCGCCATAGAAAGGGATTGGCTGCGGTCTGCGGCTGATGGCGTCCATGAGGGCAGACCCTCCGCTCAGCGAGCCGGTGAAACCTACAGCCTGAATGAGTGGGTGGCTGACCAGCGCAGTTCCTGCCTTCTGTCCGAAGACGAGCCCCAAGATCCCTTCGGGGGCTCCATAGTTGCTGGCTGCGGTCATCATGATGTTAAAGGAGATCTGGGAGGTTTTCGGGTGGGAGCTGTGAGCTTTGAGCACGACGGGGCAGCCCGTGGCCAAAGCTGATGCGGTATCGCCGCCGATGACGGAAAAGGCGAATGGAAAATTACTGGAACCGAAGACGGCCACAGGTCCAATGGGCTGAAGGATCCTACGCAGGTCCGGGCGCGGGCCCATGGGGGTTTCGCCAGCCGTATCGATGGACGCCTCCAAGTAGCTGCCTTCTTTGAGGACTCCGGCGAAGAACCGCATCTGGTAACTCGCCCTTTTCAGTTCCCCAGTCAGACGAACCGTTCCGATCCCGGTTTCCTCATCAGCGGCCCTGATCAGCTCTTCGGCGTTCAGGTCCAGGCTATCTGCGATCGTCTCGAGCAGCCCTGCTCTTCCTGCCCGGCCGAGGCTATCGAGGTATGGGAACGCCTTCCCGGCGTTTATGACGATGCGGGCAATGTCGGCCGAGGAGCTTTCGGATGCCACGGGCTCCAGACGCTCTCCGGTGTAGGGGTTAGTACCTGCGATGGTGGTCATGTGGTGTGAATCCTTGGATATAGGGGATCAGTGGAAGAGTGAGGTAGGAGGAAGCTCAGCGTTGCCGGGGTGCATGACCGGAACACCTTCGACCTGCGGTGCGCGGCCCTGCGCCATCATCCCGCCGTCGATGTTGAAGGTCTGACCAGTGATGAAAGCTGATTCGGCTGAGGCCAGGAAGACAACTCCGGCGGCAATGTCCTCCGGTGAACCGGCGCGTCCCAAAGGGATTTGAGCGGCGCGGAGTTCCTCTTTGTCATCCCACATGGGTGGCTCTCCTTCAACGGCGATGGCACCCGGACGCAGTGCGTTGACACGGATACCCCAAGGTGCGAGATCTACAGCTACCGCCCTGGTAAACGACTCCATCGCCCCTTTTACTGAGTCGTAGGGGATGTGGTTACGGTGGGCTCTCTCAGCGCCGTGGGAGCTGATGTTGACGATGGAACCCTTTAGATTCGATCTTGCTAGGGCACGTGCTGTCCGCTGCGTGCAGCCGTAGAGCATGTTCATGTTCTTTGCCACGAACAACTCCCAGTCCGCTGGTGACACGGCCAGGAAGTTGCCCCATGCGGTGTCACCGCACCTTACGTAGGCATTATTGACCAGGATGTCGACAGTCCCGAGAGCTTCCTCGGTTTCTGCAAACACGCGGTCCACCACAGCGAAATCCGACATGTCTCCGATAGCAGCATGTGCTTGGACACCGGCGTCGCGCAGTTCGGCCACCACTGCAGCTGCTGCCGTCGCGTCCACGTCATTGACGGCTACGCTTGCGCCTTCTGATCCACAGCGGATCGCTATGGCTCGTCCGATGTTCCGCCCGGCTCCCGTAACGAATGCTGTGCGGCCAGTGAGCATACCGTGTCCTGTGCTGATGTCAGGGGATGCCCAGGCGGTGCTGTTGGCTTGTTGGTAGTTCATTCCTTCTCTTTCACGGTGAGGTGATGTCCAGGGTGTGCGTGGGTAGTGCCCACATTCTCACTGCGTCCTCGTTGATCTCGACGCCCAGGCCACTGCCGGTCGGGACTTGGACGCGGCCGTTTTGTGCCAAGATTGGCTCCTTTAGGACACCTTCGCGGAAGGGGTTCTCGCCACGGTCATATTCGAGCATCGGCGCGTAGGCGTTCCGCTCCCCGAACGGTGAGGTCGGAAGTGTGGAGAGCAGCTGGAGCGTTGCGGCAATCAGGACGCCCGTACCCCAGACATGTGGAGCGACCCGGAGGTTCCATGCGGTGGCCATCTGCGAGATCACCTTTGCTTCTGTGAACCCGCCACAGACAGAGAGGTTGGGCTGGACAACATCGATACGCTTCTCTGCGATGTAATCCCGGAAACCGAATCTCGTGTACAGGGCCTCGCCTGCAGCCAGTGAAAGCCCTGTTTGGTTGCGAAGCATGGCCCAGCCGCGGATCTCGTCCGGTGGTAGTGGCTCTTCGATCCAATAGGGGTCAAAAGTCGTGACTTCCCGCAAAGAGGCAAGGACAGTGTCTACAGTCGCGTTCGCGTTGTAGTCCACCATCAGCACCCCAGTGGGACCGAGAAGTTCCCTTGCAATGCCTGTGCGTTCTGCATCATCACGGACACCGGAACCGATTTTGATTTTCGCGGAAGTGAAACCCTCCGCCACCGCTTCCTCGATGTAGGCCCTGAGCGGACCGCTGTCACCTTTGTCGTGATAGTAGCCAGTCGAGGCGTAGGCGGTGACTTCGTCGCGTACTCTTCCACCCAGCAGGGCCGAGACCGGAACGTCGTAAGTCCTGGCGGCGGCGTCCCACATCGCGGTGTCGAGACCGCTGATGGCGGCCACGTGTAACCCACCCGTCGTCAAGTGGTAACCGGTGCTGAGCCGATTCAGCCAGGTTCCTTCCCTCACCTCGAGGGGCTTCCCGATGACTGCCCTAGCCAGGTCTTCCAAGTACGCTGCGACGATCCTGGGCGGTCCGAACGATTCACCCCAACCGACTATGCCATCGGAGGTTGTGACCTTCACCAGGGTCGCTGATCGTGCCAGAACACTCACCTTCGAGGGCCCAAAGCCACCGTTAGGCAGTTGGTGCTCCAAGGGGAAGGTCTCGATCCGCCGAAGGGTTGGCTGCCTAATCATCGTCTGCGGCACCCTTCACTTGTCCGACAATCTGGGTGGGGTTGACGAATCGCAGCGCAATCATGAGGAGCAGCGAGGTCATGACCGTGTAAATGACGGCCATGGCGTCGATGCTCTGCGCGCTGCGGATACCGGTTGAGAAGGCCGCAGAGTATAGGGCCACGATGAGGGTTTCACTCTTGGGGCCGGCGACCAAGAAGGTCAGTTCGAACATGGCGACGGTCCGGACGAGAATCAAGACGCCGGCGGCCAGGATGCCGGGGGTGAGAAGAGGCACAAGTACCATGCGGAACATTTTCCAGGTGTTGGCTCCGCACATACGCGCGGCTGACTCTAGATTCCGGTCCAACTGGCCAATAAAGGGGGTCATGACGAGAATGACGAACGGCAGTGCCGGAACAAGGTTGACCAGGATGACACCGGTAAGGGACCCGGCGAGCTGGAGTTGGTACATCAAGGTGGCCAACGGTACGCCGTAGGTGATGGGAGGAAGCATCACCGGCAGGAGCATCAGGAGCATAACTAGCTTCTTGCCGGGAAAATCTCTGCGAGCCAAAGCGTATGCGGCGGGTACTCCGAAAGCCAGCGAAAGGGCAAGGACACTGAATGTCACCTGGAGCGTCGTTACCAGGACGTCACCGAGGTTGAAGTCCTGCCACGCTTGACCGAACCACTGAAGAGTGAATCCCTCAGGAAGGGGACCCTTGAACCACGTGGTTCCGAAAGCGTTGACCACGACGGAGAGTATGATGCCGGCGAGGTTGAGGAGGAAGAATCCCACAGCAACCCAGACAGCGACCTGCAGCAGGGAGCGTTTGGTCCTTTTCGTTGCTGACGGTGCTTCGGTTGCCCGCCTTGACGTGCTGGGGGAGTAGTCGTAGTAGTCATGATTAGCCTTTGCCTCCTGCGGTGGAACCTTCGTAGAAGCGGCTCCGCAGGAAAAGAACCGCACCGATGATGACCATCTCCACGACGCCCATGATGACGGCGATGGATGAGGCGAGGGAGAAGTCGTACTGCTCGAAAGCTGCCTGGTACGCCGCGATGGAAAGCACGCGGGTCGACCCGGTGGGTTCACCGACGAGGTTTGCCGAAGGGAACACTCCGAAGGCGAGGACAAAGGTAAGGCAAAATGTCATCGCCAGTCCGGGGGCAAGCAAGGGCATCACGATGTATTTGGTGCGCTGCCACTTGGTGGCCCCCAGCGTCGCTGCGGCCCGCTCCAGCGTCGGGTCGATCCCGGAAAGATAGGACAGAGTCAGCAGGAAGGCAAACGGGAAACCGGTGATGATCAGGGAGAACAGCACGCCAGCGTAGTTGTAGATTAGCCGGAGCGGTTCCTCCGTGAGGCCTATGCCCATGACGGCCTGGTTGAACCAGCCAGTGGGGGAGAAATATCGGAGCAGTCCGTCAGCCACCATCACCGTACCAAGGCTGACCGGCAGTACGAGGATTGCCGTGAGCAGTCGCTTGCCCCGGAATTTGCGTCGCATCTGCATGGCAATTGGAACCGACGCCCCGACATTGATCAGGGCCGCAGGAAGGGCCAATCCTAAAGTCTTCCAAATTGTGGAGGATTGGAAGGGGTCCGTGAAGAAGTTGACGTAGTTGGCGAATGGTCCGCCGCCGTTGAGTGGGTCCATTGAGATGCTGACGCCGTAAAACATGGGATACACGAAGAGGGCACCCAGGAGGACCACTGCCGGCAGGAGAAGGACGAGAAGTGGGTCGACGCCGCGGTCGGCCAGTTTATGTCGGAAATTCAGTTTCGGCGTCTGGTTGCGGTCGGTCAAAGTGCTCACGAGAAGACCTCGACTTGATTGGCGACTGCTGCTTTGACGACATCAGAGCATGCGTCGCCAGTGAACAGAAGTGCGCTGTGGGAGGAGAATCCCACTTCGATGGTGTCTCCGGCGCTGACGCGGTCTTTCAACCTGAGGTGGATTACTTCCCCTGCCTCCGTAATGCCCTCTACGACGAAGGTGTGACCGGAGAATTCCACGACGACCGCCCGGACCCGGAGGGAGTTTCCGTCAACTGGGCCCAGCTGAAAGTCCTCGGGTCGGATGGCCATGATGGCGCGGCCAGCCTGGATGGGTTGCTGGGCGGTGATCTGGAACGTGTTTCCGTGCGAGCGGACCGAAGCGATTCCCTGTTGTCCCACAGGGGAGGAAGTCTCCACGGAAAACAGGTTCCGGAAACCCATGAACGAGGCCACGTAGGTGTTGATCGGCCGATTGTATACCTCTTCGGGAGGTCCAACCTGGTCGACTTTGGACCGGCGGAGCACGACAACGCGGTCAGCAAGGGCCAATGCTTCTTCCTGATCGTGAGTGACGTAGATGGTAGTGAGCTTCAGGCTTTGGTGCAGCCGGCGGATTTCGGTGCGCATCTGCAGTCGGAGCTTCGCATCCAGGTTGGACAGCGGCTCATCCATGAGCACCAACCGGGGCCGGAGGACGACGGCGCGGGCAATGGCCACGCGCTGCTGCTGCCCGCCGGAAAGCTGGCCCGGAAGTTTGCTGGCATGTTCCTGCAGGTCAACCATGGTTAACGCCTCATCGACACGCGAGCGTGTCTCCTGCTTGCTGACTCCTCTGACCTTTAGACCGAAGCCGACATTGTCGCGGATGCTCAGATGGGGAAAGAGTGCGTAGTTCTGGAAAACCATGCCAAATTCCCTGCGTTCAGAGGGAAGGGTGTCGATCCGGACGTCATCGGCCCAGATGGCCCCCTCACTCAGCGGCAGGAGCCCTGCCAAACACCCGAGAGCGGTTGACTTGCCACATCCCGACGGGCCCAGAAGGGCGATGAATTCGCCACCTTGGATTGTCAGGTCCAAATGATCCAGCGCCGTTATCTCGCCGAATTTGCGGGTGACGCCTTGAAGGCGGAGCTGCCCTAGCTGAGGTTTGGTAGTGGGGTTGTTCATGTCTGTGTCTCCTTAGGCCTGTTCTTCGCCGGTTACTTCTTCTGCACCTTGGAACCACCGATGTTGCGGTCCCAGAGGTCAAAGGCCGAAACCATGGCATCTGCTTCAAGCGGAATTTCCAGTGGGCGGCTTTCGATGAGTTCGTCGTAGAGCGGGCGGCCAAACTTCTTGATGAGGTCCTGGCTCTCCTGGGGAGCCATGGACAGCGGAACGTTTTTAACTGCGGGGCCGGGGTAGAGGTAGCCGGAGTCGTATGTGTATGCCTGTTGCTTGGGTTCCAAGGCGTATTTCATGAAGTCGAGAACCACCGCCAGACGCTGGCCTTCGATGCCCTTCGGAACTGTCATGAAGTGCCCGTCGCCTACCCAGGTGAAGTTGTCGAATGCGCTGACCTGCATCTCCGCGGGTACCTGGCCAATGGCCCGGGGGTTGATGTCCCAGCCGGTGGTCGTTGGAATCATCCAGCGGTTGCCTTGAGCGAGTTCGGTCATTGTCTGGGCCGTGCCAGTTGGGTAGTAGTCGATGTACTGGTTCAGTTCAGCCAAGTAGGCCCACGTCTTTTCCCACCCGTTGACAGGGTCTTTGGGATCCTTGTCGCCAAGCATGTAGGGAAGTCCCATGAGGAAAGCGCGTCCGATGCCGGAGTTGGCCGGCCGTGCGTAGAAGAACTTGTTGGGGTTGGCCTTGGCCCAGTCGAGGAGTTCCTGCGGGGTCTTGGGCGGATCGGATACCTTTGCCGGGTCGTATTCGAGGAGTGGGCCGCCGGGATAGAAGACGAAGGAAAGGCCCTTGCCGTTCGCCAGTTCCTGGAATTTCGCAACGTTTTCGTCGTAGATCGAGGCTGGGTCGGGGAGCTTGTCCTTCTGCTGGCCTAGCAAGTCGTACCAGACATCCTGCTTCAGGCCCGAGGCCATGCCGTCTGAACCGGTCAGGACCAGATCGATGTCGAGGCGTCCTGCTTTTTGTTGTGCCTGCAGTTTGCCGACAAGTTCGGGGGCGTTGACTTTCTGGAAGGTGAACTCCTTGACCAAATCAGGGTGTTCCTTCTGGTAATTGTCAAAGATTGTCTGGCTGAGTTGAAGGTTTCCCGCGACGTCGACGACGTTGATGGTCAGCGGTTCGGTGGGGAGGGTGACCTCTCCGGCTGCGGCGTTGGCGGTGCTGGGAGGCTTGGGCGCCCCACAGCCGGTGACAAGCACCATGGCAGCCAATGAGATGGCAGTCAGGGTTTTTAAGTACTTCATGTGAGTCTCCGTTGTCTCGTGCCCGTCGCCTTCGGCGGGCGGAAGTTTGTTTTAGGCGCCAGGAGTCGAACTTGTTGGCTGGCGGGGGATCGGGCAGCTGAGATGGTAGCCGCGGCCGGCATAGTCGAAACCTTCGAGCTCGCTGACAGCAACGTCAGAGTGTTGGGCGGCAGCGTAGTAGGCCCGGATTTCCTTGATGAGGCCTGTTTCTTCATCGAAGATGTACCATTCGTCTCCGCGCAGGATTGCTCCCTCCAAGGTCTTATAGTGCGTCCATTCGATGACGGCCTGGTGTGAGTCCGGTGCCACGACCAAACGGTCGATTGTCCACGCAGAACCTTTGGTGGCCACGAACTGAGCCCAGCGTTCGGCTATGAGACGGCCCCCGATCCATGCCCCGCCGTACATGCTCGGTGGAAAATAGTGGACAGCGTCTTGCGTGAAGCATGCGGCCATCTTTTCCACGTTGGCTTCGTTGCACCCATCGAAGTAGGTCCTGATCAAGGCTTCGTACCCGGCAGCGGGGTTAGGGGGTGTCGTGTTCACCTGGAGGCCTTCCATTCCTGATATTCAGCCATGGTTTTTTCGTTGGGTGGGTAGACACCGAGCAGGGACTCGCCATTGTGGACCCGGGTGTGAAGATACGCTTCCCGATGTTCCTGCTCCAGGGCATCTTCAGCAATAACTGCGGCCAGGGCCCGAGGGACAATGATCACGCCGTCAGCATCGCCGACAACCACGTCACCGGGGTAGACCGCGACGCCGGCGCAGCCAACGGGAACCTGAAGGTCCGCTACATGGAAGCTTGTCAGGCGTGTCGTAGCCGTGATGGCCCTCGCGTAGGTGGGGATGTCCAAAGTTTCGAGAACATATCCATCGCGGAAGGCGCCGTCGGTGATGAAGGCCTTAGCTCCCCGGTGCATTGCCCGGGTTACGAGCATGTCCCCTGCAGAGGCTGCACTGATGTCGCTGCGGCTGTCGATGATCATCACATGCCCAGGCTGAAGCTGTTCGACGCCGGCCCACTGTAGGTTGTCCTCGTCGGCCAGTCCTTCAAGGGTATCCAGATCCTCCCGTGCTGGGATGAACCGCATTGTGAACGCTTCACCGGCGAAAGGTTCCTTGACCTGTCCCACAGGAGACACTCCTACCAGGAACTGCTGGCGGAGCCCGTGCTTGAACAGTTGAGTGGCCAACGTTGCCGTGCTGACCTTTGCCAACGTCTCCAGGACCTTCTGGTCCACTCCTTGGGAATCAGTACTCAATTCATGCTCCTAAATTGCCTCTTAGTACCACTAGATAGGAAGCCGTCTCGGTGAGTGGGATTCCTGTTACACTCGATGCTAGGTCAGGGGATCGCCGGTTATCTAGCGAAATGTGAGGTGGAGCACGGAAATGAGCGAACTTATTGATGGTCGGGACAACGAAGTCCACGATGTCCCACTCAGTGGGACGGAGGTAGGTAACACTGCCGTAAAAGATCGAACTGCCGCTTCGGCTTTGGATCGGAGCCTTTCCATTCTGGATTTTCTGGCCACTACCAGAGGAGCGACGACCGGCGAGATAGCATCCGCAGTCCGAGTCAGCCGAAGCACGACGTACAGGCTGGTGGAGCGTCTGCGGCAGCGAGGCTATGTTGATGACATCGGCCGAGCGGGTGTCTGGCACCTAGGGCCGGCTGCTGCCCGTCTTGCGCTGGCTGCCGTGCAGTCCAGTGACGTGGCTCAGATTGCCCCGGAGTATCTGCGCATGCTGGTACAACAGACCAGGGAATCAGTAAATCTGGGAGTTCCGCGAGGCACAGAGATGGTCTTCATCTACCGCGACAAAGGCCCGCAGACCGTGGCGGTGCACGGTGACGTCGGTGCCCGAAGGCCAATGCACTGTACATCCGTCGGCAAGGCCTATCTGGCCGCACTTCCTGAGGGTGAGCGCGAACAGATCATGTCCAAAATTGTGTACCACCGCTTTACACCTCAAACAATCACAACCCGAGAGGAGCTGGAAGAGGAGATCAGCCGCACCATTGCCCGCGGCTGGTCCGAAGACCGCGGTGAAATAGATCCTTCCAGCACTTGCTGCGGGGCCGCCATCCGGGACAACCTGGGGCGCCCGGTTGCCGCCATCAGCGTTGCCGGAGTAACGGATCGAATTGGTCCGGAACTGTCCCGTATAGGTGCAGTCGTGGCCAGCACCGCTGAAGCAATTTCCCGTCGCCTGGGCTATGACCCTGCAATTACCCCACCCTCTACCGGATCCTGAAACGAGGTCACCTTGAAGATTGCCCGAGTAAGCCATGGCGGACAAAGTCGTTTAGCCGTGGACGAGGGAGGGGTCTGGAAGCTGCTGACCCAGACGGACCTGCTCTCAATCGTGGCCGGCGAAGCCCCCAATCTGGATGTAACAGCGGAACCGCTGCATATGCCACAACTGCTGGCTCCGTATCCTGGTGGCACCATTTTTGGAATCGGGCTCAACTACAGGGACACCATTACTGACATGGGCTTCCCTGTCCCGGAAACCCCGTACCTCTTCCCGAAACTCTCATCCAGCATCATCGGTCCTAACGCACCCATCGTTCTGGACGAGGAGATAACACAGGAAGCTGACTGGGAAGGCGAACTTGCTGTCATCATTGGCAGCCGTGCACGGAACGTCCACGCGGAGCGTGCCCTTGACTACGTCTTTGGGTACACAGCAGCAAACGACATTTCGGCACGGGACGTACAGAGGAGCGACCCGCAATGGGTCCGGGGCAAAGGACTGGACACGTTCTGTCCACTAGGGCCGATCATCATCACTTCGGACGAGATGCCCGATCCGCAGCAGGTGAGGATACGCACTTGGGTCAATGGGGACCTCGTCCAGGACGGAAACACTGCTGACATGCTGTTCGGTGTGAAGGAGCTCATTGCCTATCTGAGCCGGCAGTTCACTCTAAGGCCGGGAGACATCATTCTTTCCGGGACTCCTTCCGGATGCGGTGGCTTCATGAAGCCACCCAAGTTCCTCCATCCTGGGGACAGAACCACAGTCGAGGTCCAAGGGATTGGCAGCCTCATCAACCCTGTGGCAGCTGCCGTTCCCGTCATGTAGAACCTTAGGCCCTCCTCCTGCGCGCATCGTTGAATGTCTGGATTCAGGCCCATAAACTCTCGCGTTGAAAGCAGCCGGACCGGGCCTGCTCGAGCTCCGGCCAGCGACCGGAAACCTCTGCACCAAGAGCACTTGATGCGTGCAGATGTGTGGCGGTTAACCGTGTGGGACGTAGCTCATGAGTCGCTGTGCCATCACTATTGCTGCAGGGCGAAACGCCGCCCTACTGCCACGCAGCTGCCGTGCAATGGTCAGATCCATAGCCTGAAGTGTGGACGCCCCACTCCCTCGGCAGGGAACGTGACAACAACCCTTCAATTCGAGAGCCCAACCACCACGGTCAGATTTCAGGTGTCCGTGTCGAGAGGTATGGAGAGGGCTGGATGACAGATCGCCGCTGCACCCCTGCTCCTGCTAGCGGAAACGGTAATTGCGTTACCTGATACGCCCAACCGGCGCTGACTTGAGTGTGGGTGAGGGAGCGAATCAACCCGTTCGCCCTGCTGGGATCCGCTTCTCGGTCGCTGGCGGACCAGATCGAAGCCAAGACCGTAGCCGGACAAAACCACTTCGGCACGGCGTCTCCTCGCTCAACGTGGCCCACTACCGAGGTCACGCTCGATGTCGACGCTTCGGTGCCTATCCTGGGCCGTTGACTCCCCGCATCTGAACTCCAAAGAGAAACTGGACGTCAGAGTAGTCTCCACCTTTGTCCGAAGGGAATGGCAGGGCGCCGAGCACAAAACGGCGCTCGGGACATGGCCATACGCGTAGTAGACGGCGTCAACCTGCACTGGTTATCTGCCCATAGATCAGCCGAGTGTGATCATTGACCAGCTGATGGGATCGAGCTCTGCGACGAGGTGTCCGTCATGATGTGAGATGTTCTGCAGGGGCTGGGGCAGGACGGTGGAGCTGTCCTGTTCGGTGGCGAACCACAGCGGGTCGTGGTGGGAGTACGTCAATGCCTGATCGATTTCAAGGCTACCGAGCGCGGTCAGATCGAGGCTTATCCGCAGTCTCTCGGTGGTGTTGCGGTTGGTGGCGAAGATTGTGAGCTGTCCGGTTTCCGGATCGTGGGTGGCCACGGCTGAAAGGGAGGGCACCTCTCCATGTTGGGGGGAAGTAAATGACGGAGACTCGACGGCGAGTTGGAGAACCTGCCCTTGGGCGTTGGCGGAGGTGAGCGCGAAGGGATGGAAAGTGGTCTGTTTCCAGGCTGGGCCGTTGGGGCGGGTCATGATGGGCGCGATCACGTTGACGAGTTGGGCGAGGGAAGCGGCGTGGACCCGGTCTGTGTTGTTAAGCAGTGTGATGAGAAGATCGCCCACGACCACGGCATCGGCGACCGTGTAGAGGTCTTCGAGGAGGGGCGGGGCTTCGGGCCAGTCGGTACCTGTTGGGGCGGGGTTACGCGGCTGGCTGCCGTGCCAGATGTTCCATTCGTCGAAGGAGATGTGGACGTCCTTAGCGCTCTTCTTGACGCTCTTGACGTGGTCGATGTGAGCGGCGATGTCGTTGATGAATTGGTCCATGACAGCGCCGGCGGCGAGGTGGTCTTCGAGGATGCCGAGGTTCTCAAAGTAGTGATGCGCCGAGATGTAGTCCACTTGCTCGTAGGTTTCGGTCAGTACGGTGCGTTCCCATTCGCCGAAGGTGGGCATCTTGGACGAGGAACTTCCGCAGGCTACGAGGCGAAGTTTGTCTCCGCCGATCATACGCATGGCGCGGGCGGTTTCAGCGGCCAGCCGACCGTATTCCTCGGCTGTTTTGTGGCCGATTTGCCAAGGCCCGTCCATCTCGTTGCCCAGGCACCAGAAGGTGACGCCATAGGGTTCCTCGGAGCCGTTCTTCCTTCGGAGGTCGGAGAGTGCTGTCCCGGAGGCGATATTGCAGTATTCGAGGACGTCCAGAGCATCCTGTGTGCCGCGGGTTCCCAAATTAATCGCCATCATGGCCTCGACTCCGGCTTTGGCGCACCAATCCATGAAGTCGTCCAGGCCCACCTGGTTGCTTTCGGTGGTGTGCCATGCGAGGTCGAGGCGAACAGGCCGTTCACCCTTGGGCCCGATGCCGTCTTCCCATCGGTACCCTGAGACGAAGTTTCCGCCGGGGTATCGGACGGTGCTCACACCCAATTCCCGGGTAAGTTCGATCACATCGCCCCGCCACCCGGCGTCGTCGGCCGTGCGGTGGCCGGGCTCGTATATCCCCGTGTAGACGCACCTTCCGAGATGTTCAACGAACGCTCCGAACGTTTCCCGACGCACCGGCCCAACGACGAATGCCGGGTTGGCCGTTATCTTGGCTGCGGGCACGGGGAGGGTGTTTCCAGGTTCGGCATGGGGTGCTGTCCTTTCGAGTGGTTGCGCGTGTGTTGGATACGTGCGCGCTTGAGCTGTCAGCGGGCATTGGATGGTGCCACCAGGCGCAATGTTCACGGGTGAGCGGGGAGGCGGAGAAGTAGTCCGCGCCAGTAGTGTATCGATAAACGGAGCGTACGCCTAGAGGGCTGCGGCCCCGAGTTCGGGGGAGCGACTTGGCTGCGTCGCGGGAGCGCTCCGCCACGCCGGGAGTCCTGAAGAAACCTGGGTCGGAGCTCATTCGGGGCAGGGTGCTGCGGCCGGCGTATATCAGGGGCGGGCGAGTAATGAGAAGGAAGATAGCGAAAAAGCTTGACGGGTCACAAATCCCGTGTAACGATAAATGCGTTCCCCGCCACGGCCTCTGTAGCCAGTTTTTGGGGACCTCAGTTTATCGATACACGACTGCCAAGCCGGCCGTTTTGTAGCGCGTAGCAAGGAAGGTGCGCAGTATGAAGACATCAATAATTAACCGCCGGGGATTCCTCGGCCTTTCCGCGGCGGGCGTCGCCGCCGCCGCTCTCAGCGCATGCACAGTTAACTCCCCGGCCCCACCGGGAAGTGGCACGTCCGGCACGGGCGGCATCACTATTATGGGCAACGAAGGGGAGATCACCAAGGACGTGATCGCTGCGTGGCAGCAAAAGAACCCTGAAGCGCCGATTACCTTTGTCAAGTACGACGAGACCCGGCTGAATGCAATGCTCGCAGCTGGAAGCCCGCCGGACCTGGTACGTGGTGCGGGAGCCCAGATAACCCCCTACCTGGCAACGCGAAAGATCGCGAAGCCACTGGATGACTACATTGCGAAGAGCTCGCTCTTTAAGTCCTCCGATCTGGAATCCGTCAACGATGTGTGGAAGTGGGACGGTACCACCCAAGGCGCGGGGCAGACTTACGGACTGACCAAGGACTGGAGCCTGGACATGATGTTCTGGTACAACACGTCCGTCTTCGAGGAGGTGGGGGCCAAGGCTCCGGACAGCGCCAACCCACCCACATACGATGATCTGTTGGAAATCGCCAAGACCATGACCAAGTCCGAGGCCGGTAAGGTCACCCGATACGGTCTGTTCGCCACGAGTCCCGATGTGGCGGTCCTCCAGGGCATGCTCGCAACGGCTGGGGTCTCCTTGTTCAGCGAGGACTTCAAGAAGGTGGACTTCAGCACGCCTGAGGCACAGAAGGCCATCCGATGGCTAGGTGATGTGGCCACGGCCAAGGCAGGCTACACGTTAGTGGACCCCAACCCGGACGGCTGGGATTGGCCACCGTTCAGCGCCCAGCGTCAGGCCATGGCTGCGGGTGGCTACTGGGTGACCGGCATCGTGGGGGCGGACGCTACGGCTCCTGGCTTCGCCCGGATGGCGCCGGCCCCTTTGCTGGGCACGCAGCGTGTCAGTCCGACCACGAGCGCGACCGGGCACTGGATTCCGGAGAAGGCGAAGAACGCCGATGGCAGCTTCGCCTTCCTCGAGTGGTTCACTGCCGGGCAGCCGGCCGTAGACCGGGCTGCGACTGGCAGCGGCCTTCCTGTCATCAAGAGCCTGCGTTCGAACCTTCCTGCCAAGGAAGCCTTTCAGAAGGCTGCGCTGGAGGTGCAGAAGGAGGAAGACAAGTACGCCAAGGTCCTGAGCTTCTCCCCGTATGCGACTGTCACTGCCCTCACCGCAGCCGTCTCTGACCTGTTCCCCAAGCTCGTCGAGGGTTCCCTAACGGCCGGCCAGTTCGCTGACCAAGCCAACGCGAAGTGCAATGCCCTCCTTGACGAGGGTGTCTCCCGCATTGGCGGCTGACATGGTCGCCACCCTGACACGCGCTGTGCCGGCACGGCGAAGCAGCCTACAAACACGACGGCGGAGCCGCGCCTTCTATCTCTTTGTCTCCCCCTGGATTCTGGGGACGATCCTGTTGACGCTGTTCCCCCTGGCTTATGCTTTCGGCGTCAGCTTGACCAACTGGGACGGGGTGAGCCCCGGGTTCCGCTGGATCGGGGCGAAGAACTATGTCGATGTCCTGACCGACCCGGAGACCTGGGCGAGTATGGGACGCTCCGGACTATTGGCACTTGTCGTGGTCCCGCTGACGGTGGCCGGCAGCCTCGGGCTGGCGGTGCTCCTCAACCAGAAGGTGCGTCTTCGCTCGTTCTGGCGCACCATGATCTACCTACCGGCGATTTTCCCGCCGGTCGCTGCGGCACTGAGCTGGAAGCTCCTCTTCGACAGGGATTCCGGGGCCATCAACGCCATCCGTGCCTGGTTCGGCCAGGACGCGGTTAACTGGATGACCGGCCAGCAGGTGTTTGTGGTGCTGTTGGCACTCATGCTCTGGGGTATTGGCGGCGGAATGATCATCAATCTCGCGGCGTTGCAGGATGTCTCACCGGAATTGCTGGAGGCCGCAACGCTTGACGGGGCTGGACCTTGGCGCCGTTTCACCTCTGTGACGCTGCCGACCATTTCCCCGGTGCTGCTCTTCCAGACCATCACGGCCACCATTGGCGTCCTGCAAACCTTCGTGCCAGCGTTGCTGCTGTCGCCTGCGACAGGCCCGGCCGCGATCACCGCGGTGCCCGAAGCGAACAGGGTGTTCATGATCGACGTCTATGCCCAGTATTTTGCATACTCCCGTTACGGCTATGCCTCGGCCATGCTGTGGCTGTTCTTCCTGGCGATCCTCCTAGTGACGGTGCTGTTCTTCCGGTTTAGCCGTAAAACCGTGTTCTACGCGGTCGATCCTTCGAATGGTGGAGGAAAACGATGATCGCTCCGGAGGTACAGCTGAGTCGGAGTCTTGCAGAGGAGCCAGCCATCGAACCACGGCCTCACCGATCGCGGAGCCGGAGAACCGCCAGACGCAGGTCGCGCATGCTGGTTATGTTGGCGCTGGGTGCCATCACGGCAGTGCTCGCGTTCCCTGCCTACTGGGTCGTTGCGACGGCGTTCAAATCATCCGAGCAGCTCAACTCCGCGCTGGTGGTCTTCTGGCCTGTTCCCGCGCATTTTGAGAATTTCGTGGAGGCAGTCACGAGGGTCCCGTTCATGGCGTATGCCGTGAACTCGCTGTTCCTTGCCACTATCAGCGGCGTCTTGACCACGTTTTCGTCAGCCCTGGTGGGGTACGGATTCGCTAGACTCCACGGCCCAGGGAAAAGGATCCTCTTCGGGGTCCTGATCGCCATGATGATGATGCCCGGCATCGTGACGCTAATTCCCACCTACCTCCTGTTCTCCCAAGTGGGGCTCGTGGGGAATTACTGGCCGTGGGTGATCTGGGGCCTGGCAGGGTCTCCCTACCTGATATTCCTGTACCGACAGTTCTTCGCCGGACTGCCCAAGGAACTTGAGGAAGCGGCGATTCTGGACGGTTGTTCGCAACTGGGGATCTTCGTAAAGGTCTTCCTGCCGATCTCGAAACCGATCGTCGTTACTGCATTCGTGATGTCCTTCCTGGCAACCTGGGGCGACTTTATCGCGCCAAACCTCCTGTTGAACCAGAGCAACACTACGCTCGCGGTGGCGCTCTCGTCGGGCTACGTCAATGAAAGGGGTTTTCCTTTGAACAACCTTATTGCGGCAGGGTCAATCCTTTACGTGATACCTGTGGTTCTGGTGTTCTTCTTCGTCCAGCGCCGCTACACGGAGAATTTCAGCGCCGCCGGAATTAAATAACACGGGAAAGAGGTCCGCAATGGTCAAGATGTCGGATGTTGCACGCCTGGCCGGAGTTTCCACCATGACGGTATCGAACGTCGTCAATGGACGCCGCTCCGTCAATACGGAGATCCGCCAGCGGGTCCTTGAGGCAGTGGAGGAGAGCGGGTATGTCATGAACCGCTCGGCGAGGACCTTGCGCACCGGCACCACGGGCGTCATTGGGCTCGCGGTTCCAGCTATTGAGCACGCCTACTTTGCCGAACTCGCCGGCCGGGTAGTCGCCCAGGCAGCGGAGCGAGGTTACAGAGTGACGGTTGAGCAGACCGGAGCGCATGTCCAGGGGGAGATCGACGCCGTCGCGCTCTCCAGGACGCTTGAATGCGATGGGCTGATCCTGTCGGCTATCGGGATCGGGCCGGAGGAAGCACGTTTGCTCAATCAGTCCATCCCCTTGGTCCTGCTCGGCGAAAAGCTCTTCGAGGAGACGGTTGACCACATCGCCATGCCCAACAGCGAAGGGACCAGGGCGGCAACAGTGCACCTGGCATCACAAGGGTGTAAGCGCATCGCCTGGGCGAGCAACCCTTCACCCGAGGGCGAAACCCATAATGTGGTCGTCGACCGGCTCCAGGGCTACCGTCAGGGACTCGCGGATTCAGGACTCCCGGAAGATCCCAGGCTGCTGGTCCCGATGGACCAGCCGACCATGCATGATGCTGCCGACGGCATCCGGCAAATGGGGAAAGAAGGCGTCGAGTTCGACGGCGTCGTCGCTGTGACAGATACCGTGGCCTTCGGCGTCATAAGGGGCTTGGCAGATCTGGGACTCCGAGTTCCCCAGGACGTACGTGTCATCGGCTACGACGACATTGAGCAAGCCAAGTTCTCCACACCGTCCCTCTCCACAATCGCCCCTGACCATGACTGGATGGTCAGTGCAGCACTCAACCTCCTTACCGAACGGATCAAGGACAGTTCCCACCGCGGGCGCGAGCTCGTGGCACCTTTCCGGCTTATCGCCCGAGAGTCAACCAGCTAAAACCAACCCAAAACACATTGGAGATTCTGCACTATGGCATCTGAGTCCCGGCTCGTCGTCAATCTTGACATCGCGGGTCCGACCATTAACCGTCACCTCTACGGGCATTTCGCCGAGCATCTCGGCCGGTGCATTTACGGGGGTTTCTGGGTAGGGGAGGACAGTGAGATCCCGAATACCCGCGGCATCCGCAACGACGTCGTCGCCGCCTTGCGGGAATTGCGCATTCCGAACCTGCGGTGGCCGGGGGGCTGCTTCGCCGACGAATACCACTGGCAGGACGGCATTGGACCCCGCGAGGAGCGTCCGCGTGTCGTCAACTCACACTGGGGCGACGTTGTGGAGGACAACGCCTTCGGTACCCATGAGTTTATGGATCTGTGCGACCTCCTCGGCGCTGAAGCGTACGTCAACGGCAACGTAGGTTCGGGCACGGTCCGGGAGATGAGTGAATGGATCGAGTACCTCACCCGAGCGGACGATTCCCCAATGGCAGCCTTGCGTCGGGCCAATGGACAGGACGAGCCTTGGAAGGTTCCCTTCTTCGGAGTCGGCAACGAGCCGTGGGGGTGTGGCGGTCACATGCGTGCAGAGGCCTATGCCGATCTGGCACGCCAATACAGCACTTATGTCCGCAACCACAACGGCAACGAGGTCTACCGGATCGCTGCAGGCGCCAACGCCGACGATGTCGCATGGACAAAGGCTCTCATGGAGGCGCTCCACGACAAGGGCGACTCCAACCGCAAGAGCGCCCCCTACCAAGGCATCTCCCTGCATTACTACACGATGTCGGGTCACTGGGACGCCAAAGGTTCGGCAACAGCGTTCAGCGAAGATGAGTACTGGAAAACGATCAAAGCTGCCCAACACATTGAGACGCTGCTCGCCGCACACTCAACCATGATGGACGTCTACGACCCGCACAAGGCCGTGGGCCTGATCTTGGACGAATGGGGCACCTGGTGGGATGTGGAGCCCGGCACCAACCCAGGCTTTCTGTACCAGCAGAACACCGTCCGTGACGCACTGGTTGCTGCCATCCACTTTGATTCCTTCCACCAGCACGCAGACCGCCTGGTCATGGCAAATATCGCCCAGACAGTCAACGTGCTCCAAGCCATGCTGCTCACCGACCCGGAGACGGGTGCACTCGTCAAGACTCCCACCTTCCATGTCTTCGCCATGAACGCCGGTCACCAGGATGCCAGTGCCCTCCACACACACCTTGCCTCGGACGCCGCACACCAGCTGGACGATGCACCACTGCCCACCCTTACCGCTTCGGCAAGTACCAAAGACGGTCAAGTGCTGATCTCCGTCGCCAACTTGGAACTCGATGGCGAGAAAGAGATCGTCCTCGATCTGCGTGGTGGGCAGCTTGAGGAGGTGTCCGCGCTCGTGCTGGGCGGTGATCATGTGGCCGCATTCAATGCACCTGAACACCCCGAAGCCGTCGCCCCCCGCCCGCTGCAGGTGAAGGAGCGTGAGGACGGCCAGTTCGTACTGCGGTTGCCGGCACATTCATTTGCCACGGTGCACGGCACGATCGTGGGTGCCGCTCCCGCGACCGCCCAGGCGACCGTGTCCGCCGTCGTTAACTCTTCGTCGGGGAGCAAACCGTGCCTGAACTGCTGAGCTGAGGCTCCCAGCAGGCCCGCCGGTGAACCAGGGTGGGGCCGTGCCGTTCCCAGAAACAAACTTTCAGAGATGAGATATCAATGAGTGTTGATTTCCGGCCCTTGGCTGCGGTCCGCCTCCGGCCAGGTGACTTCGAGCAAGCGCAGCGGGTGAACCTTGAAGCGCTGCTGCGATTGGACACCGAGCGTCTCCTCGTTCCGTACAGGCGGGAAGCCGGAATCCCTACCTTAGCGGAGCCCTACGGCGGTTGGGAGGATTCCGGGCTCGGCGGCCACACCGCGGGTCACGTCCTCTCGGCTCTTGCTCTTTCGGTGGCGGCAGGCGCTGACTCGCGGGCTGTGGACATGATGGGCACACTGATCAGAGGTCTACGCGACACGCAGCTCGCTTTGGCAACGGGATATCTGGGCGGTGTTCCAGACGGACAGGAGCTCTGGGAAGAACTCGCCCGGGGATCGATCGAGGCCTCGCCCTTTGCCCTGAACGGCCGGTGGGTGCCTTTGTATAACCTGCACAAGACGCTCGCCGGACTGATCGACGTTGCCGAGCAGGTCCCGTCTGTGGAAGCCGATGCGCTCCTCAATGACTTCGGGCAGTGGTGGCTGGCAACAGCTGAGCGCCTTGACCAAGCTGCGTTGGAAAGCATTCTGGTCACCGAGTTCGGGGGATTCACTGAATCTTTCGCCCGGTTGGCGTTGCTCAAGAAAGACGAACGGTATCTGGGCCTGGCCAAGCGATTTGTTCGGCAGGAACTTCTTGAGCGCGTCCTATCGCTGTCCGGCGAGGGGAAGCAAGATCCGCTCGCCGGGTTGCACGCCAACACTCAGATTCCCGTGATGGTGGGCTACGCCACCATAGAGCGAGCGGCCCGGCTCTTGAGGTTGGAGGACAGCGAAACCGCATGCCTCGGCGCCGCTGCACGGCGGTTCTTCGATGACGTGGCCTTCCGGCGCAGCAGCGCACTGGGTGGTCATGGTGTCCGGGAACATTTTCATGGTCGTGATGACTTCACTCCCATGTTCCTCTCACGCGAGGGGCCGGAAAGCTGCAACACCTACAACATGGTCAAGCTGGCAGCCGAGCTGTATCTCCTCAGCGACGACACGAAGTACTTGGACTATCTTGAGCTTGCCCAGTGCAGCCATGTCCTCTCAACCCAACACCCGGAGCACGGTGGCCTGGTCTACTTCACCTCACACCGGCCGGGCCACTACCGGGTCTACTCGCCCGAACAAGACGGTTTCTGGTGCTGTATGGGATCGGGCTTCGAGGCGCATGCCCGTCACGGCGCGCACGTCTATGCAACACAGGCAGACGAGCTCCGCATCACATGGCTTCTGGCGAGCGAAGTAACCTGGACGGGGTTCGGCGCTGTCATCTCCATTGATTCTGACCTGCCCAAAGGATCCGGCGCACGAATTCAGGTTACCGTCAGTAAACCTCACGAATTCACGCTAGCCATCCGGATACCGCCTTGGGCGGCAAACGCCGGTGCACGCCTGGCCGACGCTACACCGATTGTCGACGACGGCGACGGCTGGTGGCGTCTGCGGCGCTGCTGGAATGGGACGGAAACCATTGAGGTCTCCTTCGAACCTACCCTGCGTTTGGTCCCCGCCCCCGATGGCTCGGCCTGGGGATGGATTCAACGCGGCCCAACTGTGTACGCGCAGGAGATCCCGGATCCGGCCCTGCAGTACCAGACGACGGGCGAGCGGACCGCTCATATAGCCTCCGGAAAGTTGAGGCCACTGGCGGAGACTCCAATTCTCGTCTCCTCCGCATTGGAAGCCAGGCCCCTGGCGGATGGGACGCTGACAATCAGGACGGCCGACGGGGAGAATATCACGCTGAAACCCCTACACCGGATTCACGATGCCCGATACCGGCTCTCCTGGCCAGTGGCAGAGTTCCCCGCGCAGGTCGAGGCGGTCAGGGCCGCCCTTGAGGAGCTCGACCGGGCCTCAACGGCATTGGAAGCCCGTGTGGTAGACGGGGTCATCTTTGGCGAACAGCAGCCGGAGCTGGACCATGAAGTCACCTCTCCGCAAGCGGAACGCGGCACCACGACGGACGGAAAGCAGTGGCTCCGCCCCACCGGTTCCCTGACTCTTTTGCTGCGCGACTGGACGGTGGTGGCTCAGAGCATCCGCATCGAATGGCTTCCAGACGATGGCGATGCGGCCTTCAGCCTCTCCCATGCTGACGAAGGCGGCGTGGTGGTGCATGCGGGTTCCTCCGGAGTTTGCGAGATGCCGTTCAATACCCACGGCCAGGCGGAAACACGCCTGGTCCTCACACCCGTGGATGGATACCCCATGCCGCGCCTATCCCGGCTCCTGCTGCTGACGGACGCAGCAGATGGCCTCATTGAAGTTCATCACCACGAGTAACGAACCGCGTCAATCATCCCCATGAATTAGCCCCTGGGGCGGACCTGTGCCACGCGCAGTGGTTGCGTACGACAGAGCAAACAGATTTCTGACATCGACAACGGCGTCGAATACCCCTGGTCCGGGGTGGCCATACGACGGGTCGGTGCTCATCAGAAGTATTCAGAACGATCCAAGATGAAAGGCACTAAGATCTATGCGCGCATTCCCACTCTCAAAGAAGCTAAAGGCATTGGTGGCTATTCCGCTGTTACTGTTGCTCGTCCTCGGCTTCGCCGTCGCGAATCCCGCACCGAGCTACGCCGCCACGACGCTGACGACCTACCCGACTTCCACCGGTCATCCCACCAGCAGCGACTACACGGTGGAGGTTCGCGTTCCAGGCGGCTCATGGGTCGGCTTGGTCGAGCATCAGGCGCGAGTCGGCGGCCCCTCCCGCGCGTCGTTCGCCACCTTCGTGTACTTTGACACCAACGGTCCAGTGGAGGTCCGGGCGACCTACAACCTCGGCACCGTCTCGTCGGTCAAGGTGCGCCCGACTGCGGAGGGGATCGTCCCCGCCCGTAGCGGCAATACGGCGACATTCACGATCGGCGGTCCGACGAAGCTCGTGGTCGACTTCAACGACAATGTCGACCAAGATCTCATGATCTTCGCGAACCCACTCGAGACCAACATCCCGAGCGCCAGCGACCCCAACGTCATCTACTATGGGCCCGGGTATCACAACCCCGGCAATACCACCGTTGCCAGCGGCAAGACCGTCTACATCGCCGGCGGCGCCGTGGTTCGCGGTGCGTTCTTTACGGATAACGCGAGCAATGTGGTCATCCGCGGTCGAGGCGTCCTCCTCCAGCCGGGAGGTGTCGGCGTCCAGGCCAAGTTCTCGACGAACGTGACCGTCGACGGCATCATCATCAACGGCTACGGCAACGACAACAACGGCGGTTACGGCGTCGAGATTGGCAGCACCAACGGCATCACCGTGAACAACGTCAAGCTCCTCGCTTACAGAAAGTGGTCCGACGGCATCGACATGATGGCCGCGAAGAACGTTAACGTGAACGACGTGTACATCCGCACCGGCGATGACAGCATCGCGGTCTACGGCACCCGCTGGGACTACGTCGGCAGCACTGACAACGTCAACGTCACCAACTCGGTGCTCATGCCGGGCAACGCGCACCCGATCAACGTGGGTACTCATGGCAACCCCGACGTCCCCGACACGATCAACAACATCCGCGTCACGAACGTCGACGTCCTGACCCACAACCCTTTGGTTCAGGTGCGGTCGATGTCACTCACGGCGAGCGACTCGAACCTGGTCACCAACGTGCTGCTCGCCGACATCCGGTGGGAGGACGTGCTGGTGCGCAAGTTCCTCGACATCATCACCTACAAGAACCCCGGCTACGGCCTGTCGGTCGGGCGAGGGATCGACGGCGTCACCTTGAAGAACTTCTCATACAACGGATCTCTCGAGTACGACAACGAGATCTATGGAAACTCCGCCACTCAGATGACTAAGAACATTAGTTTCCAGAATCTGCGGGTCAACGGGAGCGTCGTCACCACGGCCGGGGCGGGACGGTTCGCCATCGGCAACTACACGAGCAACATCACGTTCGGGGAAAGTGCTGGCACGGCCATCCAGGACGGCAGCGTGTACAAGCTCGTCAACGCGAACAGCGGCAGGGTATTGGGCATCACGGGAGGGTCGACCGCAAATAATGCGGAAGCGCTCCAGTGGGACGACAACGGAACCGCCGATCACGAGTGGACGGTGACCCGGCTGGCGAACGGCAACTGGAGGTTGACCAACGTCAAGTCGGGGAAGGTCCTCGGGGTGCTCGCCATGTCGACAGCCGATGGAGCAAAGTCGGTCCAGTTCACCTCGAATGGATCGCTCGACCAGGAATGGCAATTGGTGGCGTCGACAGGAACCAGCTTCAAGCTGGTCAACGGTTACAGCTCGAGGGTCCTGGGAATTGCAGGTGCTTCGACGGCCAACGGTGCGGCGGCCGTGCAGTGGATCGACAACGGCACGACCGACCACAACTGGAACCTGGTGTTCGTGCGCTGAGCGATGGGCTGGCCGGAGAGGCATGGGATTGCTCACGCCTCTCCGGCTTCCCGACGACGCGCATTTGTCCCTCGCCGCCGCTCCCAGCGACCTGCGTCCACGCTCTCCTGAACGCAACGAGACGCTCGTGTAGGCGAAGAGGGCGACTCCGGCAGCCTTTGCGGCGTTGAGAACAAAGCCGTGCTGACTCACGCGGTCCCGGTGGAATTCACTGCTCGAAACAAGCAGCACTTTGTCGCCAGCAGACAAGAGCCCCTCGAAGGATTCGGGAATGTTGTAGTCAGCGATCGCAATTTTTACTCCGCTCGCTGCAAGGTTCTTAGCCTTGTCGTTGCTGCGGACGACCGCCAGATGGCCTCGATGAAGCCAATCAACAGGAGTAACGAATTGCACTATTCACCTCCACGCCGCCGCCCATGGTCTGGAACAGTTTAGACTGCTATGGCAGGGCAGCTAGGCAAATGTAGACGCGCGGGTAGTTGGAGTCTTTGGCGTTATGCTGGCCACAACTTCGGTCAGCAACTGGCGATGTGTGATGAGTTTCGGGCTTCCTGATCAGGATCTCGAGGAACGCCACCCGACCCTACGTTCTGGACCTCTTGCTCTGCATGCTGGCCAAGCGCCAGGCTCCCATGGCCCCGGCGCAGAACACAATGCAGAGGTCGGTGGATCTTCCCGACGGCGTCCGTCTACGCATGAACGTCGGGGCAGACTGGCCTTCACAGCCGCTGCATAGGGAATCGGTGCCCTGTTCCCATGTGGGGAGCCCATGATCAGGGTGTGAGCGCATGGAGAAGAACAGTGGTTCCAGGGCTGGCGGCAGTCGCTGCGGTTCTCCTGGTTGCAGCAGGCGTGGCCGGAATCGATGAAATGGCCAACGCTAAAATGCCGGTTCTGGCCGCCGGGACCGTCCAGGCAGCGACGATGAACACAGTGCCTCGGCTTGAGCTTGTCCTTCTGGATGGCCTGAACCAGGGTGCACTTCCCGGTGGTTTCCCGAATGATGAACCCCGGGAGGAGAAGTACGACGAAAACTATCTAGAAACACTCCACTACCAGCCACGCCCCCCGGCCTGAGACACCGGACCACCAGCACGCCGTCCACATGGACGACTAAGCTTCGACAACCATGTCGTCATTGCGATGGGCCTATGGCGCTGGTTCAAGAAGTACCGCGACGCACTGATCGGGTCGGGAGCCTGCAGAGCGCGGTCGCCGGATCGAAGCCGTCGCCCCGGAAGCACTCGGGTTTCCTCGAACACCTTCCCCGAAGGGGCCGCGCGGGTGGCCACCGGAGAATACAGTGGGGAATCAAGGAACACAGGTGCTGGGGCAGCATGCGCGACCGTCTCCTCATTGAACAAACCGAGGCCCTCGAGCCTGCCAGCGACCCGTACGACAACCTGGCGATCACGCTACGAGTTTCCGGACGCCAATGGCGAAGACCTGGGCAGGCCGAGGCACGGGGTCTGCAGCTGCGGGGGAACAAGGCCGTCGACCACGAGCAGCAGGACACGACAATCCGGCCGTAAGTCGATCACCCCGGGGTCGACGCGTGCGTTGTCGAGAGCCTTGGCCAATTCAGACACCAGGACTCTCAATCAGCAGACATGATCGGTGGGATCGACTTCGAGGACCTGCGGTGAGAGAAGTCATAAAGCTCAATGAGCGTCTGCAGTCAAGCCAAACTTGCGAACATCCGTTCACTTCCGAGTTGCAACGCCGCCTGTCCAGCACCCTGATGCCGACCACTGCTAGAGGCACCATACGTGGGGCGTTTAGAGCATAGTCATTCGCCAACCGTTGCCCGGATCCGTGCCTTCAGAATCTGCATGCCCCGGTATTTGGGCAGGCTCGCGAGTAGAGCGGAGCAACTCTAAGGACGCTACTGTCTGCGACGGCGCCGACTACGGCATGTCAAAGCGTGTTTTGTAGGCGGTGTTTTTGTTGGTGTTCCAGCCGGCGATGATTCCGGCTCCGAGCATGTGGTCGGTGAGTCGTGCGAAACGGTAACCAGGGTCGGTGTCGAGGGCGAGTTGCATGTACTGGTGTGCTTTGGATCCTCGGCCTTCCCACCAGTTGATGTAGCCGATCGTGGTGAGGATGGGTGCTGCGTGTTGCGGGCTGGTTCTTGTATAGGCGTGAAGGAGGAGTTGTTGGGCCCATTCGACCCGCGACCATTGAGGCGCAGTCTCCGTTAGCGCGAAAAGGATGTTTTGGGGTGGTTCGTCGATGCCTGGGATGTCGGCCATGAGCCGGTCGCGGATGTGGGGGAATTGGAAGTTTGCGATGAGGGCGGTGCAGTCCTCGTCGGTGGGAAAGCCGTGTGAGTCGAGCATGGCTTTCCACAGCTGGCTCGCTTGAACCGCAGCTTCTTGAGGTGCCTGGGCGCGGATAGCATGCATGCAGCTTTCGACGGCGACGGCATCGTCCGCTTCGTGGGTCGCCGGTGGGAGGATTATTTGGTTGGTGGGTTCGATAGTGCTGCCGCGGTAAATGAACTCGGCGTTGACGCGGCTGTATTCAGTGGTGCTGATGGGCAGGCTGATGTCTTGTCCGGGCTCGCTGTCGAAGGGGGAGTAGGTTTCGTCGCTGACGAAGATTCCGTCGCGGATGCTGATGCCGTTCTCGGCGAGGACTCCGGTGAGCGCGGCAATGGTCGCTGCATGTGGTTTGGGCTGGCCGGGTTCACAGTGGGCTGAGGTGTAGAGGGCGAAGACGATGCTCGTTGCGTTGGTGTCACTGGTGAGGTAGCTGCTGACCGTCCTCGCGTAGGGGAGTTCTGTTCCGGGGTATCGGGGAGGTCAATGCGGAGGGTGGCTCCGACTTTGCCTTTGTCCAGGGTGATGCAGACCAGACTCTCTTGGGGCCAGAATCCGAGGGTGTGCCCGATGAAGCTCAGTAGATCTGCCGGGTCTTTGATGGTGAGCGCATTCATTGCCCTTTTCCTTTGCGCGTGCATTGCGTCTTTGGTCTAGTGGGCCGTTCTGATAGGGGCCGAAGTGCAACTCCGGGGACCGGGTCCGCCGCATCAGCGCCCTGGTTAGGCGGAGTACCGTCCAGCGATGATCGGGATATCAGAATGGCAAACAGCGTTGTTGCTTCTGCCTATTCATGGGCAGGCTGATGTGCGGCGCCATGACGTGAACTGCGAAATTTTCGGTGTGTGCCATCGCTTGGCGGGATCGCTGCGCCGGGTCGGCCGGGGACTACTTCCAGTCCCGACATATGCGCTGTTATCGGCGATGCTCGGTGATGTCAGCGGTCTACGACGGGGCAGCGCGTCCGGAGCTGAGGTATTAGTCCCTTTGCCATTTACGAGGAATGTACGCCGTCCGATGCGAAGGCGTCGGCGGTAGCGGTGTCCGCTGTCCCGGTCTCGATATCTGGTCGCTGGCACATATCTGCCAAGGAAGGACTCCCACCCGGGTAGTAGCTCTTCGTAGGTTGCATGGTGGAGGCAGGAGGCAGGAGGCAGGAGGCAGGAGGCAGGAGGCCAGGACGCCGGGAGCCAACATCAGCGTCCAAACTACCGAAGCCCTCCCTGGGCAGGACGCTAAGGTCACCAGTTCACCAACCTCAACGGCTACGACGAACTCGGCACCATGGCCATAGTCGGCGGACACGAACTTCACGCCAAACTCGTCCTCGATATGGACCTCGACCTCCCCACGTCGAAGTCCCCATCGAAGGCGTAACCAGGGCAACCGCAGCCGGTCCGCGGGTAAAATCTGCTGGATGCTGCCTAGGGCGTTGGTGTGTCCTTGCCGTCAGTTGGTGGATTAGCCCTGCTTTCCCGCCAACGCAAGATTTCTTCATAAGCAAATCTCATGCGCTGAGCGGGTGACGGGATCTCATCTCCTCGGGCTTGCGCGACCTCTGCTGGTTCATCCAAAGGCAACTCAATCAACATGTCCGGCGGAATTGTGTTCTCAAGCTTGTCAGTGAACAGGAACAGTTGTGAGGCTGGTGCCTCATAGCTTCCGGCCTCTTTGGAAGCCATAACGAATGCTGTAGCCAGAGTTGTCAGGCTGAGGGAATCGTCTTTGAGCGCATCAAGCGTGTTGACCTGCAGCTTGGGCAGCCCATCCATCGCAACGAGGTAGTTCCACACGGCAATTTGTTCGTGGATGGATTCAGCCGAGTCACAGGTCCGCCACTCGTCGATCAACCATTGTGTTGCCTGATCAATCCACAGCGGAATCAGCTGGTCTGTCAGAGTTGGGTCGTCAGTAACTGGTGACGACCGTCCTATCGCTTCGAGCTCTGAGAATCCTCTAGCCGAAGGGGCATTATTGAGATTCAGGCAGTGGCCCAGAGATTCAGGCCGGGGGAATCGTCCGACGAATGCCTTGAGCTCGGGCTCCTCCCATGGGCCGTTGTGACTTAGCAGCCGTGCCAGCCAAACCTCTTTGAGGCGGGTGGCAGAATCTCGGAAATCTCGATCCAACGGCTGCTTTGAAAGCCCGTTGCTCAGGTAATCGATAAGGGGCCGACCGTCCACATCGTAATCGGTGTCTCTGGCGCCTTTCTTCAGGGCCTTCATCTGCATCTGTTCATTGACGTGGTCGAACGTTTCCGGGCAGCGGTCTCCGGGGCGCACTACGCCGGTGCGGATACGATTTATGTCCCTAATGACGGTTTCATCTGACATGTCGCCGGTGGGCAAGGAGATTGTGAAGTAGCGGTCGAAGTACTCGCTGTCGTTGGCTCGGTACTTCCCGCCTGCTGTACTCCACATGTTGTCCGGGAAGGCGTGGGGAAACAATGAAGATAATGCCTCCATGAGGTCAACGGGTGTGTCACCGTCGTAACCACAGGATCTGATTCTTTGGAGCCACTCTTCCTCGGATGTGGGCTTGCTGCGGTCATAGCCCTGTTTCCTGGTTAGCTCACCCGCCCAGGCCGGCAAACGCTCGTAGAGATCTGGATAGAAGATTCGCAGGAACGTGATCGCGAAGAAGTCCGCAGGGTCGACGTTTCCTTTGGCAAGCTGCAGGAAGGTTATGGCCTGGCCTGCGTAACGGTGGCACGCGCGGGGCGTTGTCAGTGTCGTGGTCATGTGTTCGGTGTAGAAGGATTCGAATCTGGACTGCGGTGTCGGCCCTCTATATATTCCGAGTGATGCTTGACGCACTGTCGGACCCAACGCAGAATCCATTATCTCTTGAAGGAAGTGCTGCTGTGGTTCTGGGAGGTCCAAGGGATACTGCACGATCTTTTCCAAATAGACCTGCGCGGCAACAGGGTCGTTTCCAAGGCCGGAAGCTAGAGCCTTGATCGTTGATTTGCGGTCATAGGCAAGCAGGTAGTTGACTCTGGGGAAGCGACCTAAGAGCCGGATGGTCTTCATCAGGACCAAAAGGTCCTTGGGCTGAACGCGGTCTACATCGTCCACGACGACGAGAACCTTGACGCTTGCTGCTTTGATTGTCTCCGCCATGTCCTTAAAGGCGGAATCCCATGATTTCTCCGGTAGAAATTCCCGAACGGTTTCCGACGCCCCTGTCCCGACGATTGGGATCGCTTTCAAAGCCGGGGCACTGCGTCGTGCGAGGTCCACGGCCTTCTTGCGGAGGGTTTTACGGGATCCACGCGGAAAAGCCTCAAGGATTGCTGAATAGAGTTCGGCCTGTAGCCGCTCCTCATCGAAGGACCAAGGATTGAACTTGGCCACGTGAATGGATCGGTCCAGAGCGCTGATGATGAAGTTCAGCACGGACGTCTTACCGGAGCCCCAGGGTCCCACAAGTCCGAAGACGGTGCTGTCGTTGCTGTCGGCCAGGTTCTCGATGAGGTCTTTCGCCATATCGACGAAAGGGCCGCGGTCCAGCTTGTCCTTGCGGCGGTCCGTCTCTGGCGCATCTACCCATGGTTCAGTCACACCTGCGATCTTAGGCTGCGAACCGGGTCGGATTCGAACAGCACACGGTCACACGAAAAGAGAATCAGGAACACAGCAGCTCCGATGTATCGTTCGACCGCTGCGATCGAGTCAGGCCCTTCCAAAGGCAATCTGATAATTGCTGGCATTACGGCAGCTGTCGTGCTGGCGAGTATTGGTGCCAATGTAGTCGTGACGAAGAACCAAGCCAGCAAGGCTCCGGTGCCTGAGGCTCTCGCAGACTACAACAGTTCTTGGAGTATGTACCTGAAGGCAGTCAAGAGGGAGGTCTCGAAGCAGGCACTGTCGGTCGGCTCATCGCTGAGCTGGACGTGGTCTTCGAGTGCGCTGATGCAGAAGGTAAACGCGGCAAGCTCGACTTCACCACGAGGAAGGGCGATGTCCTCGCCGGCCTGGTCGCTGACTACACAGCCAAATTGGCAACAGTGCACGGCTTGGGCCGGAAGCTGCTTCCCGCATTCGAGAAGACGAATGGGCGCACCACCGGTAACGAGTCTGTAGACGCTCTTCGACGCCTCCTCCTGGTGCAGCAGAGGATTCTCCGGGACACAGAGTAGCCAGCCGATCATCCCCAGCGAGCTAGAGGCCTCGCTCCCTTGCCCAGACGGCCTTTCGCTTCCGCCACTGTTTCTCCTCCTCAGCGTCATCGGGGCCAAAGCCGGATTTTTCTGGGCGCGGTTCAGGAAAGCCACCGTCTGCGGATGTCTGGTTCTTGGGTGCCGGGCTCAGCTCTGGTGGTGGCAGCTTGATTTGCTGCGGACCTGCGTCCACGTCATGATCTGCTGTATCCCCAGAGCTCGCATCCTTCTCATCAGGCTGTATATGCTTCGGGTCAACGATCCATTGATCTGTTTCATTGTCTGCTAGGACGCTGAAATGAAATATAGGCTCGCCTTTGTCTCGCCCCCAATGCCGGTCCTTAATGACGCCATCAACAATCTCGTTGCGGTCAGGGTCTGGATGGCTGTAACGGATCCGCTGACCGATCTTCCATTGCTCGCCCCATCGTTCTTCGTTCATCCTCAAAGTCTGACAGATATTGCAAGATATCGAGGCAAGTCGTGACAAGAATCGGCTTCGAACCTACGACCCAAGAGTTCGTAGACCTGCGAAGGGCGAATATGATTCTCGATGTGCAAGAGAAGAAAATGACACTACCTAAACTGGCAGGGCTTGCCGCTGGCGCGGCTTCAATGTTGATGATGTCCGGTTGTTCTGGCCCCGCCCAACAGGATATTGGCTCCGAACCAGTCGGAGCATCAGCATAATCATCCACTTCTGATGCGCCAGCCAGTACCGTAGCCCAAGTGTCCAGAACGGTCGCTTCAACAAAGAAGCAACTCCAGAAAGCCGTCACCCAATACGAGTCGAACAACTGCGATGTCATGATCGAAAGAGGACCTACGGGCCTGGATAAGGCCAGCTGAGTAGCCTACAAGGGCACCATCACGTCCTGTGCCAGTGAAATGGCGATAACGCTAGAGTCCCAAAAGCCATGGCCAACCGAAATTCGTGGACTAGCGGACCGAACTGTCAATCGGCTAAAAGCACAGCTGCAGCAGCGGTGGGTGATTCATCACTGAACATGTTTCACGATGACCTGCTGTTCCTCGACCAGGAACTGGATGCTTGGGGTCCGTTCGGGGCTTAGTTCCTCGCTCCACATGCGCCAACAGGCCTGACGAGGCAGGATCGCCGTGTGTGCGAGAAGACCTTCTGCCTAAAGGAGCAATCGGCATGTGGCGGCAGCATTCTTGCGCTAGCTAACTCGGGCGGTCCGTGCTGTGCTGAATGCTACTAGGAAAATTCGGCTTGATACGCACCGGTGTCGCTCGGGGCGTCTCAGACACTGACCGACGCAATGCGAGTAGCACCGAACGGCGAAATGGTGCGGTCAGCCCTACCTCCGGGTTCGCCAGGTCGGGCGTTGACTTGTTCAGAGCACCAAGAGGGCCGGCACTTGCAGTGCTGATACCTGTTCTCTAATTTCCAGGGCTCAGCTGTACCGCTGGAGTTCGTGGGGGCGCCGCTTCATGAACCACTCCAGAACTCCCCGCGCGTTGGTGATATTGACAGAGAAATCGTCCCGTTGGCCGTCGTCGTACTCAACACGATCCACCTCATGGATGCCAATATCGTCGGTAAAAGCGTAGGAGATGGTGCTTCGACGTCTGTAGGTGTCACTTCGGTCGAATCCCTTGGTCTCTGTCGTCCGGAGAGTTTCGCTGACACCTTTGTAGTCGGCGTCGTAGTTTTCAATGAAGCCCACCAGAAAGTCGACTTCCCAATCCTTAAGGCGCGTGCGCGACACGTCCAAGTGCTCGCCAATGAAGTTATTAAGCCTCGACTTTTCGTTACGGTCCACTGTGCCCTTTCGTCGTTGATGTCCGATGCCAAATCAACGTGCAGAATGGAATGCCGGCTGTACCTGCCTTCTCTGCACGCTCAGACTCGACAACGCACGACTGTGGCAATTAGTTGCAATCACTGTTGGAGTAGTGCATTTTCTTGAGCGGTGCACGTCTGCCGTTCACGCCCGAAAACTGAAAATCCAGCCGAATAAGCAGTGATATGAACCTGGTGGCGCCGTGGGTTTCAGGCAACTGGATTTGACCGGACATCACGGCTCTCTCCATTGCCGCAGTCGGTGCTAATCTGATCCGGCGCTGCACTAGGACTACTGTTCCGGAACTTGTGTTGCAGAAGTGCTGACATGACGTGCGGGCTTGATGGAAGCTTTAGCTTGGGGGGATGACATTGACCACGACGGTTACTTTGGAGATTCCGGATGGGATCCTCGAAGGCATTGAGAGCGGGGACCTTTTTCGCTGGGGCGGAGTCATCCGCGACGCGGGTGGACAGTTCGTTACGTTCCTGTCGGACGTGACCGCCGCTGGTTCTGACATGCCCGCATCTCCAAGCGTGGTCGAAAAGTTGGTAGACCGCGCCTCGGAAGCGCTGAAATCCGGTAATAAAGGCAGCTGGATAATTGCGGGAACGGCGGCTGTCGCTGCTGTGACCGTCGGTGCCGTGCTGTTCGTTGCGGTCAGGAACCGGGCAAGCAAAGCATCGGTCCCGGATCTCGTCTCGAACTACAACGCAGCCTTGGTCGAGTACCTGAAGGCTGCGCGCGCGGGGGAGCTGAACGCAGAGACGGTCGGACAGCTGATTTCAGATCTTGATGCGATGGTGGGCCACGTTGACGCCGAGGGGCGGAGTATCAAGGTCGATTTCAACTCGAAGAAGAGCAAAGCCCTGCATAGCCTGGTTCTTGCCTTTACCGGCCAGCTTGCGCGGGCGCATGGTTTGGACGCGCAGCTGATTCTCGACTTCGAGAAGACGCAGCTGTACACCTCGGGCAACGAGTCAGTCGACGAGCTGCGGCGTCATCTGGTTGCCCAGCAGAGGATTCTTCGCGAGGCCAGCTAACAGCCATTGTGGGGTAGCTGCGGACAGAACTGCGTACCCAGTTCCGCCAACACAGCCATCAGAAAGTCAGAATCCTGTGGATTTGTTCAGAAAAAAACGCCGGCTGCTGAGCCGATGGACGAGGAGCTGAGTTTCTCCACTCTGTCCAAGGCCAACGAGTTCAGGACCCTAGCCCGCGAGGTCTTGCCGAGCCTGGCTATGAAGTCCAGATCAAAGCAGATCGCGCGATCGATCCCCAGGGGCTCGGCTACGGCTTCTGGAACGTCGCTGCTGCATGCCATAACCAGGAGGAATCCCCGTACAGTCGTTCCAGGCAGGCCAGAGCGGTTTCACCGTCTTCGCAGTCATCGCTGAAATGCTCCAGCAGTTCAGATAGTGGATTCATTGTGTTGATCTCTGACGCCGCTCTGAATGCGCGCCACGCAGGTGTGTCGAGATTGAGTCTTTATGGGTCTTTTCGAGAGTAAGACGGCGGTGCTCTTCAAAGTAAGGGGCAGTCAGTTCGTGGTGTGCTGAGCAACTACGTCCGACCACTTTTGAAACAGCCTCTGCGAGACCAATGGTGGGAGCTACGCGCCCTTCCTGAACGTGACCATCACTGCCTACGGTTAAATAGCCCCATTCGAAGAGAGCATCACACCCCAGGGTGCAGACGAGCATGGCTGCCGCTTGGAAATCCCACCTCTCGGCTTCACTGCAGAAGCGGCGTGGTTTGATGTGCCCTGCAATGAGCATGCCCGACGGCAGTTCGTTACCGCAGAGGGAACAGGGGGCTATGAGTCGGCCGGCGAGAAGGTGCATCCTCAGATGTCTTTGCTCCTTCCGGACCTTGCCGAAGGAAGTTGCGTCGGACTCGTCTTCTGACCAGTAATTTGGGCCTCTTCCCAGTACTGCATCGTCGGTCACGGGGAGATTTATCTCGGGCGCGCAGAGCAAAGAGAGACCATCAGCTTCAGTTAAACGTGAGAGAAATCCGACGTACACGTTCGATGCCGTGTTCAACGGTCCGGGGCGCCCGGGTTTGATATACCGATGAAGTTCCGAGTAGGGCAAAGCCAGATCAGTGCGAAGGGGGTTCACTCGAACCAGCCAACCTGAGTCTTTTTCGCCGGGGCGTCGGCGATAGCCGGCCGGACGTTGCGCATCTACATAACTGTTCGCGACTTGACTGACTGCTCGTAGAAGTCCTGTGGCGTGATGAAAGACGATGTCGCCGGATTGCATCTCGAAAATAATGGAGCGGCTGTCGCGCAAGGCTCTGCCTTCAGCCCTAGGACAAGTCCACAGCGCCTTCTGAGCCATGGCTATTGGATAATTGTGGCCTTGCATTGCGTACCAAAAGCGCATACTTACAGCGACTCCTACTCAATATTTACCTCTACGTCCTCGGGCGAGTCCTGAGTGCGCGCCCGAACAACGGACCTCCAGGACTGCCCTCTAAGATCAGGATATGACCGTCAGTACTCCCGGCCTCGTGTGGCACTACACCAATGGCGCCGCTTTAATGAATATCCTCGAGAAGAATGAACTGTGGGCCAGCTCAGCTGCTTTCATGAATGACGCTAACGAGTTGCTGAGCGGCAGCCTCCAGTTGCGGCAGTATTTCGAAGAGCAGCGAAGCTCTCTCCCTTCACAAACGGTGCGGGATCTGGAAGCGTACATCCCCGATACCCGGAATCGTGATAGGGACTCCTTTGTTCTATCAGCTTCTTCCGACGGGGATAGCCTGACATTGTGGCGAAATTACGGCCGAGAGCACGTGAGCTTCGCCGTTGGACTGGATGAGAGTGTTCCTCTGGTTCCGATTGCCGGGTGCCTCGACAATCAACACCCGAACCCATCTCCTGGCTACTACGACGGTATGTATGAAGTTGACGTTGACGGAAGCGTTCTTGAGCATCCGAATGGAGCTCCCGTAGTTGTTGATGATCCGGATCGAGTTTTGATCGAGTGTAGTGTCTGGAAATCTGTCGTATACGATCGAGACGACCAGAAGCAACTCATCGGTAAGGTCTTCAACAATCTCCGCGCGGGAGTTGAAGAACGAAGAGGCCGGAGCGAGGAATCAAGGCGAACATTTTGGCTATATCCATACCTAATGAACGAAGACCTTGAGATTGTTAAAAATGTGGGTTTTCAGGACGAGCGCGAGAAGCGCGTTGTTGTTTGGCTTAACCCTGACTGGAAGTTTGTCTTCCACCGCACCGGGCCATTCGGACTTGTTCCATATGTGAAACTGACCAGCCTTGAAGGGGCGGAGACAGAGCCATATGAAACCGACTACGTAACGGCTCCAGGACGGCTTCCCATTCGCGAGATCAGAGTGGGTCCAACGCCGTATGGAGCAGGTGCCGTTCGAAGCCTGAAACAGATGCTTGATTTTCAGGGGTTTCACGATGTCACGGTGAGCTACAGCGAAATCCCGTTCCGCCAGTAGCGGGTGTTGTCCTAGGTGGACTGCGCATGCGCAACCGTCGAGGTCCGACCCAACGTGCCGACTTTCGCAAGGAAGCTGGATCTGCTTTGCGAACTGGCACGCCGCGCCTGAAGTTCGATTGCGCGAGTTGCGTTTGCTCATCTACACAGTCCGACTACGAGTGAATAATGTTTGGCTCCTACCAGACGAGGATGTCGAGAAGCCTGAGGTCGGTCAGCTGGTCGAGTCGGCGTACGGCTTCCTGTTTGCTTGGGTCCTGGGACTCATAGGCGATGAGTCGATTCCGGAGTTCATCCAGTGCACCCGAGGATCGGGCATCGAGCAGGTCGTTGCGGACGGCAATCCATGTGTGCCGCCTCCATCCGAACTCAGGAAATTCTGATCGAAGCTGTTTCGCGGAAGGCTTGTAGGCGCGGGCTATGTGGCTGTCCAGCAAGGGGAACAGGCCAGGCTGTTTGAGGTGGAGGACCTTTGAAATCTTGGCGAAGTTGACGCCGCGTGGCGCCGGTACCCGGAAATGTTCGAAGAGCTCTGCCATAGCTGTGAAAAGGCCGGTCTCGCTTCGAGGATCTGCGTGTTCGAGATCGGCCGAGGTTTTGATCCATGGTGCCGTCTGAGCTGTGTCTACGAAGTAAGCCGCTTCTTTGTGGGAGATACGCGAGCTGACTTTGCGGGTGCGGGCCACTTCCTGAAGGGTGAGCTGGTCGTGCTCGCCTGCACCTGGGAGGTCGAACAACAGAGGTGTCTTGCCGGGGTAGTCAACAAATTTCGCCATGGCCGCGTCCAGTGAGTACATCTTGCCGGCGACAGTGAGACTGAGAGGCGCGTTCGGAGTCATGATGACTTTGTACCATCGTTCCGGTGTCAAACGGATTCCTGAGTGGAAATGCTTCTGGAGGGTGTCGGGCGGGCTTTGCGGATGGCTTTCTGGCAAAAGCTGGAAGCACTGGGGTGAGGATCGATGTTGTTTCTTGTGAATGATTTAGGACCTTGGCCAACAATGAGCCGGACCCTAAGGTCGGCTCAGCTGTTGCCAGCGATCCATCAACGCGAGATGCGCGTTTACGGACGGAAACTACATCCAGTCCCGCATGTTTCTGCGTGTTAGACGTCTTGAGTCGATAGGAACGATGCGCAAAGCACCTCGACGCCGAGGTGTCCCTGCGGGACCAAATTTCTAGCCTCTATGCGAGGGGCGCCTCTTCTATTGGGGAACCCTGCCCGGATTCTCAGTCGATATGCGTCACGTACTCCGAAGCTGCATCTTGAACAAGATCAACCTGACTTGCGAACTTGCCGCTGGTCTATTCGTAGACGAAATCACCGACCTGCTGGATTTCGTCTTGAATCGCTTCTTCGTTGCCCACAATAAGGTCCTGGGCATTGCCCTGCAGTTCCTCAAAAGTCTCAAGGCGTTGCCTCATTTCTGTATCGCTGTCTTTGTGAGGCGGGTTCGCCCCACTGGACATGTCCGGCCATGCTGAGGATCGTGTGGCGAATCGGCAGCCCTTAGGGCGTGGGCTCAGTCAGTTGCTCCGGTCCGGTTCAATGAGAACGCACGGTTCCTCGCGGCACGAAGCGTCGGAAGCTCCGAGATGGGGCTGGAATTGACGGGTGCAAGTAGTGTCAAGTGAACACCAACCCGATAGCATCTTCCAACAAATGGATTGTGGTTATGATCACAAAGCATCAGTCTGCGGCCTTCTGAAAAAGACAAGTTGGCAGAACCTGGCCATTGTGGGACGGGCTTCTTACGTAGTCGGATCTTGCATCGTGAATTGGGGGCAGTTGGAATGATGTTCGGGGAAGGTCTGTTCGCTAACGGCAGGCCTGAGTATGAGAAAGAACCAGGTGCGGCAGTTACTGAGGCGAGAGTCCTCATAACCGTGAAGGCCGCGCCGCAGCCTTCAACAAACCATGGTGACACTGTTTGCGTGGCGGGGTTGAGACTCACCGACAATGGCCCCGAATGGATCCGGCTTTACCCGATTCCCTTCCGGTATTTGGAGGCGGATGCGAAGTTCAAGAAGTACGACATCGTGAAATTGAAGGTCTCACCGGCCTTCAAGGACAAACGACCGGAGAGTTACACTCCGATTCTCGACTCGCTCAGCATTGAATCGCACCTCGATCCGTGGAAGCCCCGCCATGCTTATGTCGATCCGCTTATCGGGGCGTTCGACACGTGTGAACTCAATGCCCGTGCCCTTGCCGGATCCGCAGGCCCGTCCCTGGCCGCCGTCGTGCCTGCCGATATCGACAAGCTGGAACTACGCCTGTTTGAGGGATGGACCCCGGAACAGCTCGCCAAAATGGAAGCCCACCTGAACCAGGACACGCTCTTTGGACCCAAAACAGACAAATCAATCTTGTTGCCACCACGGTTTGAGGGTCATTACCGCTATCGGTGCAGCAGCAGAAAATGCAATGGCCACCGGCAAGGCATGTTGGATTGGGAGTTCACCGAACTGCAACGCAAGCACAGGGGAGATTCAGACGAGGCGGCCAAGGCGGCGATCCGGGCCAGGTTCCTTGACCAAATGTGTGCTCCATCCCGGGGCGCGGCGTTCTTCCTGGGCAACCAGCTGAAGCGCCCTCAAGCTTTTGGCGTCTTAGGTGTCTATGCGGCCGGTGTTCGCTAGCCGTGGACCAGGGTCGCTAAGTGCACTTTAACCCGGGCGAGGACGTGCTTGCGGTGGCAGCACAGTTCACTGGCTTCAAAGCACAGCACGGCCACGCGTTGTTCGACTGCGATATCTGCCAGTTCACGAATCTTCGCAGCTGCAGTTTCACCATCGAGGAGGGATTCGTACCGTTCCTCGGCAGTCTTCGCAGCGGCAGTACCGGGAGCCCAGAACCCTTCACGGTTGTCTTTCGGGTTCCCCAAGGCGGGCATGTGCCTGTAGTCGATGCCGGCTCTGGCCAACGCCTCCGTCAGCGCCTTCTTCGAGAAGCCTTTCTTGCGAGAGATAGAGTTCAGACGAACGTCCACAACAGTGCCGATCTTCCAAGCTGCCAGTTCCTCCAGAAACGGGGCCAGATCCTTGCCCTCGTAACCAACTCCGATGACGCCGCTCGTTTCAGTCCACATGGTTTCATTCTCTCACGGCGAGAAAATCGGGCGAGATTTCAGTTCCTGCCACCTCGCTGACCTAGTAGGGCAAGAGTTTCGCTCCATCGAACCCGCCGGCGTTACCGGACCGCCGTCCACACACGACGGGATCGCTCAAATTCTGTGCTGGCGGCGAGGTGTGACCCCCAAACTATGGAAGTACGGCCGCCCGGCATCTGTGGCGGCAGTCCCTTCCTGTGGTTCTGTGAAGTCATGTCGCCTCCTGATCGAACCGCCATGAAGGTGTGAATGGAGGGCATCTGATGAATGTGTCTCGCTCGATGCCGGTCTGCACTTCCGACTACCAACATGCACCCGTCGCCGCCGGCGCAGCTTTATGTTCTGCCTCGCTCGAGGACGCCGCCGCGGCGACCACCCCACATGGAAGAGAGAGCGTGGACAATGTCCACACTTTCCGCTTCGGACTGTCTCATACACCTACCGGTCTGGCCCGGATTCTGCATGTTTCCGCCACTTCCGAGTGTTTCCAGGCCCTGGAATCCCGTTCGAGTCCCACCTCGGGCACGGCATACCCCCTCGTCAGAGGGGGTTTTTGCTTTAACGTGTGTACAAAGCTTGACATATGCCTCTGCCTCATCATCCCGGATGGTGCCTGGCCGCCAGGTGCGGCCTGTTTAGTTTGAGTAGGGAAGCGGGGTCAGCGCCCTGGCTGGTGGGCGCTCCGCTGGCTCTGAGCTGGGGTCATGACGATTCCTCGTTCGGTTCTGTCCGGTAGGTCTGGTGTGGCCTACACCTGTTCATGGGCTGGGGATTTGCTACAACATGACTTGGAGAGATCTCTGCTTCGTTGGTTTTAGCCGCGGGGTTTTCGTCCCGTCAAGGTGCCGACCACTCGCTTTGTAAGGCCAAAGGGGGCGTGCACATTGTGCACACTTAAGTCTGTTTTGTTTCTGACCACGGTCTGCTCGCTGCCAAGCCTTCACGTGTTCATTCCGACCGCAGGCTTCAGCGACATGACAAGGCGAAAACCATGTTGCTGTGCCCGCGTTTGTTCTCCGTCCTGATGAGCATCTGCAATCCTGCGACGAGGGGCAATAGGGCTGTGCTGTCTCGAGTCCGTCGGACTGTCAGGATGAGGTCTATGACCTTGGGTGTCTGCCTTCAGACATAGGCGAAAGGCTCTAACCTGACGCCAAAACTCGCCGGTTTTGACATTAGGTTGGGGTGTAGCCCAGCGGCAGCGTCGTGACTGACATCGGGCCTGGTGCTTCCGGGCCCTTTATGGTGTGGTGGCTGGTGCTGGCCAGAACTCAGTGACGATGTTCTCCAGCTGAGTTCGGAGCTCTTCCCAGGGTAGGTTCAGGTTCAGGGTGTTGGCGAGGATCCGGTTGCCGTGGATGGTGACGTCCAAGTCCGGTTGGCTGGGCGCGTCAGTGCGGGCGTAGAGCAGCCAGCCTCCGACGGTGCCGCCGGTCTTGGCTTCCTCGTTCCGGACGTAGCTGAGGATCTGGTAGAGGTTGGCACTACTGACGGACTCGTTACCGAAGCGGCTGACCTGCAGGTTCTTCCCGTAAAACTTGGCGTCCACGATGAGGGTCTTCCCTGCGCCGCGGAGTACCAGGTCCGTCTTCATCTGCGGCAGGTGGAATGACTTGGGCGAGAAGTCGGGATCGAGGTCCCAGGCGACGGCTGTGGCGGCCGGCTTGAGCTCAGGGTGGTGGACTATGAAGTAGTTACGGAGGAACCGCTCGTAGAGGTCATGCAGTTTCTCATCACTCAGCCAATCGGCGAGCATGGTGTCTCCGCCGGTCTGGCCCTGAAGCAGGCCGCGGACCACCAATTCGCAGATGCCCAGCAACAACCGGTAGCCGGAGATGCCGCGGTGGTAGGTCAGGGTGTTCCACCTGATGGAGGCTGGGTCGATGAGGCGCACCTCGGTGAAGTAGGGCAGGAGGTTCCGCAGTTCCGCCGTGCGGCCGCGCGAGACGGCACCGTGCCGGATTAGCAGGGTCATGACGACCTTGAGAACCCGGTTGTGGGCGGTGTCGGGCTCGTACTCATCGTGCTCGCAGACCAGTCGACCGCGGGTCAGGGACCTCTGAGTGGCGGTGCGGGTGACGTCGATGCGGCCACGAACGGTCGCGAGTTCCTCACGGCAGGTGACGTAGCCGTGCTGGAGGCCGCGCTTGACCTGCCGGGAGACGCCGTCGATGAGGATGGCCGCGAAGAGCTCGTGCAAGCACTCGAAGTCCTCGGTGGCGAAGCGGTCCTGCCCGGGGCTCCTGAGGGAGCTGAATGCGTACGCCATCATGACGTACAGGTTTCGGATGGGGATGGACCTGCTCACGCGAGGCAGGCCCGCAGCTTGTCTGCCCACTCTTCGACCTTGTCCGCCTCATCGAACCAGTACTCCTGCAGCAGCGGGATCACCTCATCCTCGACAACCGAGAAAAGCCAGGAGTCATTGCGAGCGTCTTCGGCGGTGCCGGAGAGGTAGCTGTGGCCGATGACGAAGCCGGCGCCCAGGCCAGGGTCCCCGGCGATCACCGCGTTCAAGGCAAGGACGGTATCCACGAGATGACCTAGCTTGGGGTTCTCGGTCTTGGCCATCCACCTGATGAACCCCTCGGATTCGAAGCCGGCGCGCATCTCGATGAAGCCGAAGCGGCGCCGCAGGGCGTAGTCCAGGACGGCCAAGCTGCGGTCGGCCGTATTCATCGTGCCGATGATGTGAACGTTGGCCGGGACGGAGAAGGTCTCGTTCTTGTACAGCAGTCGCAGCTGGTGGCCGCGCTTGTCGGCTTCGATGAGCATCAGCAGTTCGCCGAAGATCTTGGAGATGTTGCCGCGGTTGATCTCGTCGATGATGAAGCAGTAAGGGCGTTCGCTGTCGTCCCGGGCTTGCTCGCAGAACTGGTAGAACGGGCCTTCGGTGAGGGTGAAACCACCGGCCTCTGTGGGGCGGTAGCCCATCATGAAGTCCTCGTAGGAGTAGGACTGGTGGAACTGGATGGTCTGGACGCGGTCTGGGTCTTTCACGCCCATCATCGCGTAGGCCAGGCGCTTGGCGGTGAAGGTCTTGCCGACGCCGGGTGGGCCGGCCAGGATGATGTTCTTCTTGCGGGTGAGCACGGAGTGCAGGCGTTCGTACTGGGCCTCGTCGACGTAGACGTCGCTCAGGAAGGAATCCCGATCGTAGGGCGGCAGCTCGACGGAGGACTCGGCCAATGGCACTTCGTCGGCGTCCTCGTCGGTGAATAGCGCTTCGAGCCTCGCCACGTAGTCCCGATACGCGGTGACGTCGGTCAGGGTCTTGGTGGCAGCGTCGCCCGGGTGCTGCCAGGAACCGTTGTGAGTCCAACGAACCGAGCGGACGTTCCGGAATGAACCACGGTCGGGATCGTAGGTAGCCTCGGAGATGACTTCGCCCCGGCCAACAAGTTCCCGGCGCCCCCGCTTGGCATATACGATGTCGCCCTCGGTCATCTCGTTCTGGAACTGCCACACGGCAAGGACGGCATTGTTGTTCGAAGCGCCGGTACCGTCGACGTCCAGGGCGGCGCGGATGGATTCGCGGTCGGTGTAATCGGAGAGGTCTCCGAGGCTGTCCCAGCCGATGCCCATGATGCCTGTCTGAGAGAACTCCCCCCATTCGGAGGCCCGCGCACCGGGGGAGTAGATCCAGTAGTGCCGGCGCCGCGGCTCATTCAGCTCATCCGTCCCGACAGAGCCGGACTTCGGCTCCCAGCGCTCGTGCACGCCCTCACTCCAGAAGTGGAAGGGCTCGGTGACCTCCTTGGCGAGGGCTGCACGGATGGAGAAGAGGTCTCTGTCCAGCGCTGCAGGGCCGGACTCAGTGGAACCACCGATCAAGGCTCCGAGCCCTGCCCGGATCGCCTGCTTCATGGTGGCTGCGGAGATCGGCTCGAAGACGTCAGGTCGGACGAAGAACTGCAAGGCGTTGCGAATATCGCTGCGGTCACGTCCCGAGGCCAACATGACGCGCTGCAGCTCCCACGGGTCGCGGCGAGCTGAGTCCCGCTGGACCTCAGTGAGTGACGCCCAATGACGGACGAAGTGGCAGAGCCACGGCAGGTGTATCCAGAGACGGTGGTTGTACCATGGGCCCGGATTGAAGCCAGCAGTGCTTGCCGGCCGGGCCAGCCAGGATGCCATGGGCTCCGTGATCTCGAACGGCTCCTCCAGGTAGGAAAGGACACGCTCCACATTGGCCCGACGAGACTCGGGCCGGGCCGTCCTGAGTCCGTGGCCACGCAGGAACACCATCTCCGCGGCCAAAAGAACTGCATCCCGGGAGGCTCCAGCCAGCTGTTGGTCCAGCTTCTCCCACTGGTTGTCTCGCGTGCCGATCGGGTTATCCTCGACGCGTGCCCGGATCTCTTCGGCGTTCTCCGGAGTCCATATCCGGAGGCTCGGATCCAAGATGGAGTACCCATCGCCGAGCATCTGATCGATCAGCGGTCTAATCTCCTCGGCGATCGACATGTCCGGGGCGGAACGGGATGTCAGGAGTGAATCAATGGTGTTCTGGTCTGGTGCAGCGGAGGCCATGAGCGCATTCTGTCAGTTGAGCGAGCGAGCGTCCACGAAGGCTCACCAGGAAAGCTCATGACGCTGGTCGTAAAGCGCTTCGTCCCCGATTGTGATTGCTAATTGGACAACCGGGCGAGGTTGCACTCAGCTATGCATGGGTCGTTCTTCGGAGCGATCAAGATTCAGTCACAAATGACCTTAAACTACGTCCGAGCCGCGAGTGCTGTGCCAGTTGCTTACCACTTCGACCATTGGATCCCTTGCCGTCCAGTCGAATGTGAAACGTCCGCACTGCAGTCACAATGGGGTGGACTATTTGTATCTTTCACCCAGGCGCAGCTGAGGCTGGTGTCATGCACGCATCGATTGGCGCGAACCTTGTAATTTGTTTGGTAACGAGGAGGGTCATAAAGAGTGGCAACTGTGGGGGAACTAAGACAGCTTCATCGAGCTACCTTGAGGGAGAGCTTTCCGCGAAATGCGTGCTGTGAGCAGGCACCTAGGCGACCGGAATCTCTGTCAGGCTATTCGCGGCATGAAAGGGTTGCGCCGTGCTGGCAATTGCAACTCCGCTTCCATGCCGGTCCGAAGGCCCGGCCCGGCGTCGTGGCTGCGCGGGGCGCCCTGTAATGGCGATTGAAGTCCTGCTGGATGGCGATGCCGTTCCAATTGAAGAGGCTGTATTCAGGGAACTTCTCGATAACTCGGTAGCCGGAACTTACAAGGGGTTTGAGAAAGCCCTTGGTTCTGGACGAATCAAGTTCCAGGACCTCCTTTGGCTGGCCGACAAGGGGGAAATCCCTTATTCGCTGTTCTTCGCTCCATACGAGCTGGTACAGGACCAGGTGAAGAAGAAGTCCGAGAAGCTGCTTGCAGGACTAAGCAAAGACACTTTCTCGATTGGGTCTCGCTCTAAGGTGCATTTACGGGACGTTGAGCTGATCGTAAAGGACTTGATCCGAAAGCAGGAGCTAGTTCGGAAACACGACAAGTCTCTTCAACGTAACAAAATCGTGGGCGTGCTCCGTGACGCGGGTTCATCCGTGGAGGCGGACGCGGGCAGACTTATGTCTGCTATAGGCCTCACACATGAATCGCTTCGTGCGTGCAGGACGAAGGACAAGGCGCTAGAAATGATGATTGAGCGTCTCGAGGCCAACCAAGTGTTGGTTTCGCGGAGTGTTCAGCATTACATGCCGCAGCGCTTGACGCACGTGCAGTTCAGTGGCCTGACGATTCGAGACAACAAAGTTCCATACATTTTTCTGGCGGGTGGAGATCACCGTGACGACCAGGAAACCGCAGGTCGTACCATCTTCACGCTTGCGCTGCTGACCGTACTCATAGCCCGACGAATCTTTGCTCCAATGACTTGGGATGGTGGCACCGCCGCTTTGGAGCCTGGGCGTGAGTACGATATCGCCGGCGCCATGCTGATGCCTGGCGAACGATTCTTAGCGTTAGGGCCAAGATCCCTCAACGATATGCACAACGCCTCGGAGACGTTCAAGGTAACACCTAGTGCCGCAACTGTTCGCGCAATGCGACTGGGGATCATCAACCCAGCTACAGCGAATGAATACCTTGGGGAGTTCCGAGAGGAGTTCCGGAGCCGCCCCAAAGGCGGCCCCAGAAACCAGATCCGCCCTGAGAATGCCGTTAACAAGTACAACGGGAGGGAGCTCAATCGACGCATGCTGGACGCGCTTGACGAACGTAGCATCTCACCAGGGGAGTTCTGCCGAGCGGTTTGTCTGAACCATCTCAAACCATCTCAAATCGACGACCTCAGAAGGGTGCTCCGATGAGTGCATTCGGGCGACGGTACGTCATCGACACTAATGCGCTTAGCCAACTTGGACGGAAGCGACGAGCCAGCAAATATTTCCAAGAGAACGCAGTCATACCAGAGGCGGTGCTGCAAGAGTCCCAGGGATTCCCTGACATCAAGTCGCTGCAAAACAACGTCCATCCAACGACCCCGCGGGTGCTCCGGATACTGGCAGAAGTTATGGCGTCTATACCCCCGGCCGACACGCGCCTCATAAACCTTTACGCCAATCTCGGTAACGCTGATCCGCTGGTCGTTGCATGCGCTTTGGAGGGCCAGGAGCACGACGACCAGACTCTCATGCCTCCGCAGTGGTGTGTTGTGACCGGGGACGACGCAGTAAGCGAAAAAGCCAAGGAGTTCGCACTCACTGTGCTCACCAACTCCGAGTTTGCCGAACTCATCGACCTGTCTGGAGCCCCACGGATTGCAAGCGACTGTGGCTAGGTAGGGAGGGCCTATTCGACGGTTTAGCAATTGGCGGGCAATGCCGTTTCTGTGAGGGGATTAGCGGTTGCGTCGGTGTCTTCGAACTGGAAGGTATGGGGTTACAAGACAGCGAGGGGAATGCCACAGTTGTCAGCTATGCCTATGACCCTAATGTGCATTCGAAGGATTTAGAGGGAGATTTCGGTGGCATTTGAATCCTCCGCTGTACCCGCGCTGCTGACTCTACGTCAGAAAAAAGCGCTTTTGAGGACAGGGCAGCTCTGCATCATTGATTTTCTGGACATGTATCTTGATTGAGGTCCATATGCGGACCAGTCAAAAGTCCTAACTCCCGCATTGGTCATGATGTCCGATGGCGAGCCCCAAGAACGAACACGCGGGTCGGGTGATCGCCTTGCCTTGTTGCGGTTCATGGACGGGCGCGCTGGGAGCACTGGGCTTCGAAGAATGGCCTTGAACTTGGTACTCGCGATGACTACAAGTCGGGTTTGTTAAGCTGGTCCCCGCATCCATCTCGGTACCGAAGCTGAGGCGGTAATTGAGCTTGTGCTTACGGGCGACCTCGGCGGCCTTGCTTAGCTCTCCGGCCCGTGAAGCAACACTGGAGACGAAGATTGGTGGTCTTCCGGCAGCATGATCGTGATAGTGGATAATCCTCTTGTGACAGACATGAAGAAGTTCGATCCGAAGGCTCTGATCAAAGCGGGACTCAACAAGGCGCTCGACAGTCAGCAGCCGGTTGCCGTGGCTAACGTGGCGCGCCTGCGGCGGGTTCATCCGGACAAGTCGCCTGCGGAACTGATCGCCTACATGAACAAGTGGTACATCGGAACGGTGTCCGCCGCCGGAGTCGGTGCTGGAGCGGCGGCCGTAGTTCCGAACGGGTTCGTGCAGGTGCCGGCGGCACTGGCAGACCTGCTGACCTACCTCGAGGCGTCTGTGCTTTACACGCTTTCTGTCGCAGAGATTCACCGGCTTGACCTGGAAGACATCGAGCGACGCAGACTGCTCGTTACGGGCGTACTGGTAGGAAACTCGGCATCGACGCAAGTTCTTGAGAAGGTCATCGGGCGTGCAGCTCCATACTGGGGGAAGAAGGTTGTGCAGACGATCCCAATGGCGGCGATCGATGCAGCCAACAAGGTGCTCGGTCCACGCTTCATCACGAAGTGGGGCACTAAGCAGGGAATCCTCGTTCTCGGCAAGCAGGTGCCGCTCATGATCGGAGCGGCCATCGGTGGCGGGGGCAACGGCCTGTTTGGCTGGGTCGTGGTGAAGTCAGCACGGAAAGTTCTCGGGCCTGCGCCGGAGAGCTGGGATGTTGAAAAGGATGAGAACGCCGATTCTTCCCCGGCAAATGTTTCACCAGGCGACGAAGCGCCCGAACGTGCGGGAACGTCTGCCTCTAGTGAGAAAGTCCCTGAATTCGTGGATCAGTAGGCGAGGCCCCAGACTCTGTTCTAAAAGCAGGGGATCCTTGAAGGAACCCAAGTGAGTTCAACGATCTAACCCCGTTTATTTGCGCCAGGCCGGCCGACCCGTTCCGTGAGTCTGGTCGTCGAAACTGCATTAGACAGTGCTGCGGCCGCAACCGCCGGTTTAGGTCCCGGCCTTCTTCCTTTACGTACTGAGTGAGGGACTTGCCACGAAGCTGAAGAGCTCCCAATAAGTACGGCTCCTGCCTATATAAAACGGAGCGCCAGTTGAGTTCCACTTTATTTAATTGTCAGAAAGGTACTTTCGCGTTCGTCCAATTACGGTTCCAGTCCGTGGCATGCCCTGTTGCCTGGAAATCGTTTAGGTCAATGTTTGCGAAGGGGTCGTCGAGGTAGCGGACGTCGCCGCCCGTTGAAGCGCCTGGATCAAGTCGCACGAGAGCGAGGCGATAGTGAGGGCTTGCGTTCTTACCCGTGACGATCTCATTGTGTGTGACCCAGAATTCGACCGCTTCAGCGACATGCGCGATGACCTTGATGCGGTAGGTCTGACCGGATAGACGGTCGGTTGACAAGATGTCGTAGCCATGGGTGTTGCTTTCTTGCGGTTCTGGGACCCGCCCGATTGCGTGCTCCTGCGTGAGTACGAGCTCAATGCTGCGACGTTGAACAGACGTTGATGGCAGGTCGCTTGTTGTTCTGTCCTCGAAAGGAACATCGGAATCGAGCATCGCCGCGGGAAGGACAAGCGCCGCTGTGACGATTAGTGGTGATTTGGTGGACATCTTGCTTTGTTGGTCGATGAGTTCGAGCCGACGTTCGAGTCGTGTATGGAGGTCCGTGGCCTTTCTGCTCAAGCTCTCCGAGGATTCTTTCGGCTTTTCCCTAAGGGTTTCCCGCTCGGCTGCGGCTACCGCCTCGGCGAGAAGTCGTTCGATCTCGTACTTGAGGCGTGCCTCGACTAACCCGCGTTGTTTGTCGAGTTCAGCCGATCGGCGAGGCTGGATAGAAGTAAGGTAGCTGGGCAGTTCGTTTTCGATGATCCAGCTAACTGCGTTTGATTCTGCACTGTGGAGCCACGGTAGTGCCTTCGCCTGTCGAACGGCGGCAATGTCAGGGGCCGCCGTGCAGTCAAGGTAGGGAGCGGGACCTGCGGCTGTTACGTTGCCGTCCTCACTCACGTAGGCGTATCCGAATCTGCGAGCGACCGATGCGCCCAGTGAGTCGACGATCTCTTCGACAACTCCCACTAGGAGATGAGGCGACTCTATTCGAGCGGAGACGAGTACTGTGCCTCGGTTGAGGACGCCGGCCAAAGTGGTGACTGCGTGGTCCATCACTGAGTCATGGAGAGGATGACCCGGTGCCAGCAGATCGGTGGTTCCCCCCTCGTTGTGTACGCGGCTCAGATCGAAAGTCACGCGCTCATATTTCGAGGCGACGGGGCCGTACTTGCCGTTCCTAAGCGCGGACGGTACATAAGCGATCTCGTAGCGGCCCTTCTCTCGCCTTGCTATTTTGCCGCCAAATCGGGTGAAGGCCTCTTTGAACGCCAGTTCGATGTAGTGAGGCTGAAGGCGGCGAGCTCGAGCTGCATCCATCGTCGCTCGGAGGCTGGCAAGATCGGCGTCGGACAGGTGTTCACTGGCTAGGGCACGTTCGTTGAGCAGTTCTTCCAACCCTTCGGAGACGCTTCTGTCGATAATCTGGTGCATACGTGCCCTGGTTTCAGGTAGTTCACCGTAGCGAATGGCTTCTATCAGCAGTTCCCGAAGGGGGGTGTCTGCGAAAGCCGAACCAAGGACATCGAAAACATTCCCGTCGTAGGCTTTTCGCTGCTCTTCAATCTTGTTAAGTAGGGCCGTGAAGACTTCACCCTCCCGCGTATTTGCGGCAACGAGGTTCCATAGTCGACAGACCTCAGTCTGTCCGATGCGGTGAATACGCCCGAAGCGCTGTTCGATGCGGTTTGGATTCCACGGCAGGTCGTAATTGACCATCAAATGTGCAGCTTGGAGATTCAAACCCTCGCCAGCTGCGTCCGTTGCCAACATTATTTGGCAGTCAGGATTCTTAGTGAACTCCTCGGTTATCGCTCGTCGATCGTTCCTCCGGATGCCGCCATGGATCGCGACGACAGCCTTCGGGCGGCCAATCAGTTGCGTGATGCGCTCCATTAGGTAGTTCAAGGTGTCTCGGTGCTCGGTGAAAATAATGAGCTTGCGTGGTTTCCCATTGGAATCCAGTGGGATGACGTTGTCCTCGAGGATCAAGCGAAGCTCTGACCACTTCTTGTCCTCCCCGCGGTTGCGTACTTCCATCGCGACCTTTGCTAGTGACTCGAGCTCGAGAATCTCTGATTCCAGCTCGACGATGGTCTCTGCGGCCGTCGCAGCATCAACCAGGTTCTCTTCGAATTCCTCAACATCTTCAGCGGACACCTCGACATAATCGATATCCGAAGTTAGGTACTTGTAGCGGTCGGGTCTGAGGGCATCGCGGTCCTCGCGATAGGTGCCGTTTTCAATGCCACGCTTAGTGAGCTCCAGCCGCTGTGCTCGACGTACCAGACTGCGGTGGATAGCCTCGGGGCTCGAAGCAAGTCTCCGTTGCAAAACGGTCAATGCAAAGCCGACGGTGTTACGACGTTTGCCGTCGAGCTTGGCTGCTCGATTCATCCCGTTACGAACGTAATCGGTCACCAGCTCGTAGAGGTCATTCTCCACTTCAGTGAGCTCATAGGGGATAGACTCTGCGACCCTTTCCGGAAAGAGCTTGCGGCCCTCAAACGTGAGTAGATCTTCTTTGACCATCCGGCGCATGACGTCACTGGTGTCCACGGAGATGCCGTTCTTACCGGCAAAGCGGTCCTTGTCGAGCAAGCTTAGAAAAAGTTGGAAATCTTCCTCTTTACCCGAGTGCGGTGTCGCGGTCATGAGAAGAAAGTGCCGAGCTACCTCGCCGATCAGCTCACCTAGTTGGAACCGTTTGGTTTTCTCCAACTTGTTGCCGAAGTAGTGTGCACCCATTCGATGCGCCTCATCTACGATGGCCAAGTCCCATTGACTATTCCGTAGCCTCTGCTGGAGGTCGTCGTTGCGTGCGAGCTGGTCCATGCGCGCGATGAGGAGCGGGTGATTGTCAAAGATGTCATGGCCCAGATTCGTATCAATCATCGGCGTGGTCAGGATCTCGAATGACAGACCGAACTTGAAGAACAACTCGTCCTGCCACTGTTCAACGAGGCCGCCTGGTGCAACGATGAGACACCGTTGCACGTCTTCGCGAAGAATCAGCTCCTTGATGAAGAGCCCCGCCATGATCGTTTTCCCGGCCCCTGGATCGTCGGCTAACAGGAACCGCAAAGGGGTGCGCGGCAACAGCTCGCCGTATACGGCACGGATTTGGTGAGGAAGTGGTTGTACGTTACTCGTCGCGACAGCGAGCATGGGATCGTACAGGCCCGCGAGCTTTATTCGCTGTGCCTCGGCGACGGTTTTGAAGTCGATTGAAGAAGCGTCGAAGGGGCGGCTTCCTGAAGTTGAGATCGCAAGCGTTTCTTCGTCACGCCTGAACATTACGCGCTGCCCCAAGCCCCCGGACGATGTCTTGTACGTCAGCTCAACTGCGTCCCGACCATGCGGTTGGCCGAAAATCACCTGCACGACCTCATGAGGCACTACGCCAGTGATTTGCAGGCCCGGCGCCAAGTCCTCTAACTTCAATTGATTATCTCCAGCTTCGCGTAACATGCTATCCAACCGGCCCAGTTCGCGTCGGACCTTCAATCATCTTGAAGAATACAGCCAGGGGGTCCGATGAAGCGCGCCGAGCGTGAACAAATAAGCGTGCTGATCGAACAAGTGCAGGGATGGATTCAGTGGGTCAAAGAAGTCCGGCAGCTTGCTGAACACTTGCCATTTTCCGGGCCGGCCAAATTGGCGGACGAGGACTGGAACTTGTTGACCAGGGTTGAGGAGGCCGCCAAATCTGGCGATCTCGACGAGGCTAGCCGTCTAACACACTCAACCTGGCTCACGAGCGTCAAGAGGGTCCGAAACGCGCAGGATGCCACTGCCCGACTCGGTTACTTCCGGGATTGGTATTGCTCGATCGGCGGCCCGCAACGGCTTGAGCAGCTCCACAAAGAACTGACAGCCCGCAGAGTCGCTGAACGCGTCGATCTCGCCGGAATTCTGAACTCGCTAACGGTAACCGGAAACAAGGCGTCACAGATGCTCAACGACGCGTCTCATCTGCCAATCACTCGAGACGGGGCCCTCGGAGCTGACGAACGTGAGGCTGGGTTGGCTCAAGTCCAGCTTCTTCTCGAGCACCACCAAGAGTCGATGAAACTGCTGGATCCGTCCTGGTGTGCGGCTGGGGCTTGCGGTGAGGCCCACAAGTCCACTGCCATCCTGCTTCAAGCGCAGAATGTAGGGCGCAAGAACGGGACTGAAGAGCGGATCAATGCTGCCGCAGTCCGCGTTTCTGTTCAACTTGCTCGTGAGCGCTCCCGGCTTCCGCAGATCTTTGCAGATTTGGCGGTCTGGCGGGCAGCCGCAAGACAGGCCGAGTTCAGCGCAGAGCACATGACGATCGGTCCTGCGGTGGTGCTGTCGGAGTCCGAATCGCGCACGATGGATGCTCTGATCCAGACTTACGACTCAGATGCTGGGGATTCTGACGTCGTCGCAGCGGAGGAGAGTTGCAGAAGCCATTCGTGCTCGAAGACTCACGAAGCAACAGCCCGACTGGCAACTTTGCACGCCTCACTCACCGCCCAAGAAACGAACCCCATACTCAGTGTGGCCGAACGGGTTCAGACTGCACGATCCGCGGAGCTGAAGCGACTTCGCAGGGTCTTGGATGACTTCGAATCCTGGGACAGGTCGGCCTCAGCCATTATGCGCGGAGCCACGCACCTTCCGGTAACGAAGACATTCGCTCTCACCGAAGGAGAGCGAATGGCGGCGGCAACCATTCGAGAAGTGGTAGCTGAACACGGCCATGAGGTACGTCAGCTCCTTGATCCCTCATGGTGTGAATCTGGGTCCTGTGCTGGCGTTCACGCAGCTGCATCGCTTTTAAATGAGGCATATCTGGACTTGTGCGCTTCGGGCGGTGGGGAAGCAGTTATCGCGGCCGGTGACTGCATACAAGAACAGATAAAGGATGAACGGAGGCAGCTGAGCACGGCATTGGCGGACGTTGAGGAGTGGGGGAGATCAGCGTCAGTTGCGTTGCACGTCGCGGAGCATCTGCCCCTGACACGCACCGGCTGCCTTTCAGAGGTCGAGAGCACTGCTGCGGCGACGGTCCTAAACCTCAAAGAAGAGCATGGTTCGCAGGCTAGGCGCCTCATCGACCCGAACTCATGCGATTCGGACGGCTGCCAAGCGGCCCATGAATCTGCGTCTCTGCTGAGCCAGGCTCACACGAATCTGTTGGCCTCAGATGAGGGGCCCGCGCTCATAGCGGCCCGTGAGCGCGTAGATAATCTTCTGAGGGACGAGCGAGAGAAGGTCGAAGCTCTCTACCAAGATGTCCTAGTCTGGCCGGAACTGGTGCAACAGATTCAGGACACCCGCACGGATGCGTTTGCCAACGCGAAGGCTACAGTCGAGCAACTGATTGAGGACTCGGCCTCCATTAAGTTCAGCCGCGCAGCCATGAGGTTGCTTCCACTGCGAGAGAGCAGTGGCGTCTTGGTTCCCAGCCTCTTAGTCCTTAGGGACTTTGCTCTCACACAAAGGGACGACGAGTTCCTGGCTGAAACCGTCGCATTGGCTAGCCGGGTCGTCGCGGCGGTTGCTGACGGCTTCAACTCCGAATGGGAGTGCGGCGGCGAAGGAAAATGCGAACGCGCACACCAAGTTATTCCGGAGGCGTACGAAGCTGCCAACTTTGTTAGGGCGCAACTTTCCCGACTGAATATCAACCTCGGTGATCTGTCGACTGACCCCAATCAGCTACTCGATACCTCCCTTGGGCTTAAAAGCTACCTACCCGCCCATTACACGATCGTCGAGACGCTCCCTCCTGAATCACTAAAGGACGCTTGGGAGAAGCTCCCGTTCATCATCAACGCTGAGAATGCCACCAAAGAGGCAGCTGCCGCGGCACGCGCAGCGGCAGACAAAGTCCGAGCTCGAGACGTGAGCCATGCGCTGAAGGCGATGGATCTCGATGTTTTACGCAAAGCAGCTCCGGAGCGGTCGCTTCGGACAGCTCCGTTGCAGGACTACGAGCTGAACAATGTTTGGGACGTTTTGCGCTTCCAAGAAAAGTATTCACTGAAGTCTTTGCCCGGCCTTGGTGAAGCTTCCGCGAAGACAATCGCACAGGCATCACTACGTCTTTTCGAAGCTGTGCGAGAGGAGACACCCGTCCGAATCGATGTGAAGCGTAAGGGAAAAGCAACTGCCGCCCTCCTAGAGACGCTCGCACGATGGGACAACGCACGGAAGTTCAGTCCCACCAAGGATGAAGTGGCGCTGGCACGGGGTTTGTCTCGATTCCTCAAGAAAAAGAGTAGCCATGCGCCTGTCGGGGTTCTGGTGATCATAGAAGGGGAGGTTCATCTAGGCACGCTAGCCGCTTCAGATGTGTTAAACGACGCGCTGAATCGTACCCTTCTTCCCTTCGGTATTTCAGGCATTTGGACCGACTTCCTCTCCCGGCCCGCTGATTACTTCGGCATGCTCACTGAACTTGGATTCATGACCGAGGACGAGAAGAGCATGCATGGCGATCTCCCGGAGGAGATCGTTGAAGCAGTGCGCCACAAGGAACTCAAGAGGGACTATCTCACCGCCTCGCTTCGCGCCTATCAAAGCTTCGGTGCGCGGTTCGCGCTCGTACAGGAAAAGGTGGTCATCGGTGACGAGATGGGGCTGGGTAAGACTGTTGAAGCACTTGCTGTTCTCGCCCACCTCCGTGCACGGGGTCAATCGCATTTTCTCGTTGTCTGTCCGGCCGCGGTTGTAAGTAACTGGACACGCGAGACAGCAAGACATACCACGCTGAAGGCCGCACGCCTCCACGGAACACTATGGGAGCGAAACCAGGCGGCTAAGGCGTGGGTTAAGAACGGCGGCGTTGCCGTCACTACATACGATCTGCTGCCGTGGACCAAGGAGTACTTGGGCGCAATCGAGCTGGGGGGCGTCATTGTCGATGAGGCACACTACATCAAGAATCCCAGGGCGAAGCGGTCGCTTGCAGCCGCTGAGATCATCGGTTCCACGAAGTACGCGATCTTGATGACTGGCACGCCGTTGGAAAACAGCGTTGCCGAGTTCCGCAACCTGATCGGCTTTATCCGCCCAGACCTGGCGGAGGAAGCGCCTGAATATCTCGCCACGGCTTTTCGCAAGCATGTCGCCCCTGCCTACCTACGTCGTAACCAGGAGGATGTGCTCACGGAACTTCCCGAAGTAGTCGAGGTAGACGATTGGATGGGGATGACACCCTCCGATGAACGGGCTTACGGCGGGGCAGTAAGGGACGGCCAATTCATGTTAATGCGACGCGCCGCCATGATGTCAGAGCAATCCATGAAGGTAAGCCGACTTCTTGAGATCGCAGAAGAGGCCGAAGCGAATGGACGACGAATTATCGTCTTTTCATACTTCCGAGAAGTCCTGAACCAGGTCGCAGGGCTATTACCAGGTCAGGTGTTCGGCCCTCTCACCGGATCTCTCCCCGCAGCGGAACGCCAAAAGCTCGTTGACCGCTTCTCACAAGCAGGGCACGGTGCCGTCCTGGTTGCGCAGATTACTGCGGGCGGGGTCGGCTTGAATATTCAGTCGGCGTCAGTCGTTGTTATTTGCGAGCCGCAGATCAAACCCACGATGGAATCACAGGCGATCGCGAGAGCTCACCGCATGGGTCAGACCGACACGGTTCAGGTGCATCGCTTGCTTACGGAAGATAGCGTCGACGAGCGCATCCGCGACATCTTGAAGGACAAGAGACAGCTCTTTGACGAGTTCGCTCGGGACAGTTTTATCGCTAAGCAGGCTCCCGACGCGGTAGACGTCTCTGAGGTTGAGATTGCGCGACGTGTTGTGGCAGCGGAACGCGAAAGACTATCTATTGTGGCCGAGTAAGACTTGATGCCCGGTCCGGAGATTCCGAAGCTATTAGTTTCGGAATCGTTCGAGAATGCCGTCGCACTATGGGCTTGGTTTCGCAGTGAGTCGGAGCAGTGTCTTCATCCCAAGAACAACGCAGTCACGTGGGTGCAGATTGTCGAGGACAAGAAGTTGATGATGGGTGGTCTTGCGTCGGGGCTGTCCCGAGGACAATGTGAGGCCCGGTCAACAAACGACTGCTTGCTGAGCAAGGTCCGTTACCGAGGAGCGTCGCGTCGTGCCCAGGCTGCGAGCCCCTTCGCGAGGTTCTGCAATGTCATGTCGCCCGTGGGCCAAATCCGTATTAAGGTGTGAAGGGAGGAAGTCTGATGAAGGCTTCTTACACGATCCCAGTCGGCACTTCCGGTAGCCACGGTGACTTGGCGTCCTCACCGCCGTACGTCGCGTTTTCTGGGCCATGGATGGCGTTCCGGCACCCACCGAGAGGATCAAAAGGAGTGTGGACAATGTCCACACTTTCCGCCCCGGACTTCCCCGTACAGCCGCCGGATTGCCCCGGATTCCGCATGTTTCCGCCACTTCCCAGTGTTACCAGTACCCGGAATCCCGTTCGAGTCCCACCTCGGGCACGGCATACCCCCTCGTCAGAGGGGGTTTTTGCTTTAACGTGTTGACAGCTGTTGACAGGAGCCTCTGATCTGGTGCCGGCTGTTGCCTGGCCGCCGGTTGGCCTGTTCAGATGTGGGGGAGCGGGTTCAGGGCCGTGGCTGGTGGGCCGTCCGCCTGCTTTGTGCTGGGGCTATGCGTTCCTCTCGTGGTTCGTTCGGTAGGTCGTGGTTGGCCTACACCTCTTCATGAATGGGAGGGGTGGGCACGACATGATTTAGCGAAGCTGATTCGGAGTGATCCGGATTGGGCTATTTCGGTTTCACGAATCGGGTCCCCAGCTATTCCGGAGAAGTTACTAGTCATCTTCCGCGATGCTCTTCGTGGTCTTCGATCGGTGAGTGACCCCACGACGGCGCGGAGGGCGGCGGCGACCATGACGACTTCGGCGATGTCGGCTTGGGAAGCTCCGGCGTGGACGGCGCGCTTGGCGTCGTCCTCGATACAGAATGGGCACTGCCTACGACAAACTCCCCCCGGCGGAACGACAAGCGCTCCCCAACGAAGGACACTTGGTTGCGACCCTCGAATGGGCAGAACTTAACGAAGGAGAGCTAAACCCCGACTAGGAGCCACCTGAGAAGAAGCATCTTCGGCACGTGGATGACCAGAATCCCATCGAGCCGGGGGGGGCTGTGCGGGAAGCGGTGTGTGCGCGGATCTTTCATGTCTCTCCTGACAACAATTCTGGGGTGCAGCGGGTACTTCTCCGAGCGAGTCGGAATGGGCATCTGGCGGTTAGATTCAAGCGCGCGTTAGCGCCCCTGCCCCGGAACGGGCAGGGGCGCCCAGATCAGTTTCCGACGGCTTAGTCTGGTCATACCAAGCAGCGGTATTGGCTCAGTTCTCGTCCTCGATGACGTTCTTCAGCACGGTCGTTGCGCCCATACCGTTGGGCCAGCCGGCGTAGAACGCCAAGTGCAGCAGCGCTTCCTTGAGTTCTTCGTCGGTGACACCGTTCTGGCGGGCAAAACCGAGGTGGAACTTCAGCTGGTCCATCTTGCCCATGGCGGTCAGCGCCGCGACTGTGATCAGGCTGCGGTCCCTCTTGGACAGATCATCGCGTTCCCACACTTCATCGAAGAGGACCCGGTCGGTGTAGTGCACCAAGCCCTCGGCGAAGTCGCCGAAGGCGTTCTTCCCGCCGCTCCAACCGGTGCTCTGCTGTTCGTTGCTCATAGTCTTTCTCCTCCGTCCTCATTGTTCGAATGCCTCTATTCCACCGCCACGGCGGCAGCGGAGGGAGTCCCCAGTGAAGGGTGTACCAGTGGGGACTCCCTCTGGGGCCTTGGGCGGAATAGCGTTGTCTGTATGAATACCAGGGACGAAGCACGCCAGTTCCTTATGTCCCGTCGTGCGAATATCAGCCCCGAGCAGGCCGGACTGGCCGTCTCGGGGCACCGTCGCGTGCCTGGCTTGAGGCGGGGCGAGGTCGCCATGCTCGCGGACGTGAGCCCGGAATACTACGCCAAGATAGAGCGAGGCAACCTCGTCGGGGTATCCGACTCCGTGCTGGAAGCGCTCGCCCGAGCCCTGCAGCTCGACGACGCCGAGCGAGAGCACCTTTTTGATCTCGCCCGGGCCGCAAACGGGAGCGCGCAGTCCGTACGGCGGCGCAAGCCGAAGACCTGGGTTGCGAGGGAGAGCCTGACCCGTGCGTTGGACGTGATCGTGAACGGCCCGGCGTTCGTACGCAACGGCCGGATGGACATCTTGGCCACCAACACTTTGGGTCGCGCCTTCTACGACGAGGTCTTCGACGAGCCCGGACAAGGAAACCTCGCCCGATACTGCTTCCTCGACGAACGGGGCAGAACTTTTTACCCTGACTGGGAGGCGGCCGCCGATGTCACCGTGGCGATCCTTCGCACCGAAGCCGGTCACGACCCTCACGACAAACATCTCCACGACCTTGTTGGAGAACTGTCCACCTGCAGCGATGCGTTCCGGACTCGGTGGGGTGCGCACAACGTCCGCCGTCACGGCTCCGGCACGAAGAACTTCCACCACCACGAGGTCGGCGACCTCACCCTCACGTACGAAGGTCTGGAGCTCACCGCCGAACCCGGCCTTTCGTTCCTCATTTACACCGCCGAGCCCGGCTCGGCGAGCGAGCAACGGCTGCAGCTGCTGGCGAGCCTCGCCGCCACAGTAACCGCGACGCAGTCGCGCCCCGTACTCGACACCACTACGAAGGACTGATCATGCACACCAGAACACTCGGCCAGGGCCTGAAGGTCTCCGCACTCGGACTCGGCGCAATGGGCATGTCCCAGAGCTATGGTCCCAACCCGGGCAGCAGGGACGAGATGGTCGCCGTGCTGCGCTCTGCCGTCGACGAAGGGGTCACCTTCTTCGACACCGCAGAGGTCTACGGGCCCTACGTCAACGAGGAACTGGTTGGTGAGGCTCTGGAGCCGATCCGCGACCAGGTCGTCATCGCCACCAAGTTCGGTTGGGACATTCGCGACGGCAAGAGCGTGGGCCTCGACAGCCGGCCAGACCAGATTCGCCGCGTCGCAGAGGAATCGCTAAAGCGGCTGCGTACCGACGTGATCGACCTGTTCTACCAGCACCGGGTTGACCCCGCCGTGCCGATCGAGGACGTCGCCGGCACGATCGGCGAGCTCATAGCCGAGGGCAAGGTCAAGCACTTCGGCCTCTCTGAGGCCTCCGCGGACACCATCCGGCGTGCTCACGCCGTGCACCCAGTCACCGCTGTCCAGAGCGAATATTCGCTTTGGACCCGCGACCCCGAGGCCGAGGTGCTGCCTGTCCTTGCCGAGCTCGGAATCGGATTCGTACCGTTCAGCCCGCTGGGCAAGGGGTTCCTCACCGGCACCGTGGACACATCAACCAGCTTCACCGAGGGGGACATCCGCTCCCGGGTGCCGCGTTTCGAGGCAGGGAATCTCGCGGCAAACCAGGCACTCGTCGACCACGTGAAGACGCTCGCAGCGGCCAAGGGCGCGACGCCCGGGCAGATTGCCCTGGCCTGGCTGCTGATGCAGCAGCCGTGGATCGTACCGATCCCGGGCACCCGCCGGACCGAGCGCATCCAAGAAAACGCGGCCGCCACCCAGATCGCACTCTCCGCGGACGAGCGGGCCGACCTCGACGGACTCGCCCAGCGCGTTGGCGTCCACGGAGACCGCTACAACCCCGAGCACATGACCTTTGTCAACCGCTGATCGCAGCAGAAGGAAAGCACAATGACTGACAATGAATTCGACCAGATTTTCCCGCTCGGAGCCAAGAACGACGCCTACGCGCAGTACTTCATCGGCCAGAGCTACCTGGCCCTGCTCGCTGGCGGGAGCGTGCCGGTCAGCAACGTCTCCTTCGAGCCGGGATGCCGCAACAACTGGCACATCCACCACGGCACAGACGGTGGAGGCGACCAGATCCTGCTGTGCACCGCGGGCAGCGGCTGGTACCAAGCAGAGGGCGGAGACCCCGTCAGCTTGGAGCCGGGTACGGTGATTCATGTCCCGGCCGGCACGAAGCACTGGCATGGGGCGAAGGGAAACTCGTGGTTCTCCCACGTCGCCTTCATCACCCCGGGCGAGAACGTCAGCAACGAATGGCTCGAGCCCGTCACCGACGAGGAGTACGGAAAACTGCAGCTAAGGAAGTGAAGCATGAGCATCCTCAGCGAGAGCGACACTCTGGCCAACGGCGTCGAGATCCCCATGGCTCGGGCTCGGCACCTGGTTCATCGCCGACGACAAAGCAGCCTATGCGGTCCTCTCTACCTTGGACGGCCGCACTTCGCGGGATGCAACACGTCGACTACAACGAGCGCGCCCCTTTTCCTGGACTACAGCGGCAGGGGACGTAGCAGGACGAAGTACCATCACCACTTGGACCCCGCAGCAGCTCGAGAAGATCAGGCTCCGCCGACGACTTCCACGTCTCCCCAAACGGCGATGCCAGCATTATTTCCCGCACACTGACTTAGTCCTGGGTCGTCGTCGACGGGACGTGCACGTTCGCGCGGGCAACGGGCCCGCTTCCCGCTGGCACGGTTCAGCGATGAAGCAGGGGTCGTGCAGATCCGCGCCGGTGGCATAGGCGCTGAAGTCACTTCCACCACGGTCTACGGCGGGATCAGTTACGGCATCGGCCCTTGGTTGCGGCCGGCGGCAGCCTACTTATACGCAGTGGGGGCGGGCAAGGACGGCCGGAGCGGCGTCTCAGTCCGAAGGGGATCTTCGAACACACGAGTGTTTTGTTGAGTAGGTACGAAGAGTACTCGTCATCAGGTCGGGGGAGTACGTCGCACTAGACACGGGCAATGCCCGGGCGGTCGAGTAGCACCAGGCGAACTTTGGCTGTTGGCATAGCCAGTCTCCAACAGCGGGCTACGCTGCAGGTTCTGGGCCACCCCTACTTTGCACGGAACAGCAAAACCGTAGCGGCGCGACTAGAAACATCGTTTAAGGTGGCACCCTCACTGAATTTCGAAGAAATCGATGAGGCACGGGCCTTGCCCGGGAGAGATCCCTTAGGCGACCACCCAATTACGGGCCAGTGCATTGATAAGCGTCTCCCGTGAACACGGGAGATGGTCGTTGGACCAAAAGTAGAGCACGCGTTCGAGTTCGATAATGTTGGTAAGAACGACCGCGCGGGCCAGTTCGTCGTTTTCGAACGTCGACCGATACTTTTCCATATCGTCCACGACGTTCACCATGCCAGCAAGGAAGACCGAGTTCAATTCGGGTTCGAACGCCATAGCCTGCAGTGCTGTGCGCCCTACAGCTCCGTGATGCTCCCAGTATGCGATGAACTTGTCCAACCATTCACACACCGCAGGCTGCGAGAAGTCTCCGGCTTCATCGAAACTTCGGAATAGCTGGCCGACATCAGCCAGGTCAACTTCCTGCCAGGTAGCCAGCAGTGCCTCGGTCTTGTTTTTGAAGTGAATGTAGAACGTGGCTCGGCTCGTGTTGGCTCGGTCGACGATGCGTTCGATAGTCGTTGCGGTGAACCCCAACTCGGTAAACGCGGCGTGGGCTGCCTGAAGCAGCCGGCGGCGTGTGTCGGCCTGTTGTTCCTGGCGAAGAGTGAGCCGGCCATTCGAAGTCATGTCACCAACCCTAACGATTGTCCAGTGAGTAAACAAATACCTAACCATCACACGAATGCGCCCGTGGATAGTTGCGGGAGGCAACATGTGATGACCGGCGACGTGGTCCTGCCAGTGCGGCCGCTGTCAGGACCACGTCACTTAGTGTTTAGAAGCCGAGCTTGCCCGAGATGTCGAAGGGCTCTCCGTCAGGTACGTAGGAACCGTCCTTCGACACATACCGTTGGAACGTGCTGACTGCGGTGCGAGGGCTCAGCGGGAAGTACCCGGCGTCCTTCGTGAAGTCGACGGGCGGGAATAGGCCCGTATCGATGACGGTTCCGGGCGTGTTGAGAAGATCGATAAGGGCCTGGCCCGTGACCTCTCCGCTTACTTTGCCGGCGAGCTGGGCGAAGGCAAGGACTCCGGCATATGAGTTCAGAGCTGTTTCGTCGACCACCACATTCGAATCTTTCTTCTTCATGGCGGCGACCGCGTCAAGAACAGCCTTCTTGCCCGTCGAAGGGAAGTAGAAGTCGGAGTAGGTGTACAGGCCCTGGCCGGCTTTGCCGAGCTGCGCCAGCGTTGGCTCCGGGAGCACGAGGGTGCTTCCCATGACGCTTGTGTACTTCGCGTTACTCTGGCTGAGGGCGGTGAGGATTCCTGCGGCCTGCTGAGAACCGACGCCGTATATTCCGCAATTGCCTGCATCAGTCATCTGTGACGCTACTGACAAGAAGTCGGTCGTGGTGGCGGGGAAGAGTACATTGGTGAGATTGATGCCGATTTTGTCAGCTACGGGCTTGAAGAAGTTGGTGAAGTTACCGTCGGCACTGGCGCTCTCCGGTGAGATCTGGGCGGCCGTAGTGCATAGGTTTCTCTGCTTGAGGTCATAAAGAGCGGCTGCGAATGGGCCACCCGAAGAAAACACCGGGAAGGAGACTTTGCTGGTCGACTCCTGTTGGCTGACTGCGGTGGGGAGCAGATACGGAATTCCGTTCTTTTCCAGCTGAGGCACAATGTTGTCGCCAAACAACGTGAAGGCGCCAACTACGGCCAGCACTCCATCGTCGACTGCTTGCCGACCGCAGTTTGTTGCCCCATTGGGGCTGCCCTGATCGTCGCAGGGGACGATCTCAATTGAGCGTCCGTTGACTCCTCCGTTTGCGTTGATCTCATCGGCGGCGGCCTCCGCGGCCGTCTGGATCTGCTTCAGGGGAAAGGGCGGTTGCGTGAACGATCCGAAGACCATGACTTTTAGTGAGTCTCCGGCCGGTTGTTGGCCTGGTTCGGAGCCGCTTCCGGCGGAACAACCCGCCAGAGAAACGATGGTTGCGACGACTGCGCCGATCGCGAGGGGTGTACGTAGCTTCATCTTTGCTTCCTTGCAGTGATGGTTGGGGTTAGTGGTGCCAGATCTTTGGCCGTTGTTATGCGGCGCTTAGGTACAGATCGGTGATGGCAGCCGGTGTTATTTCGTGTGCTGGTGCCTCAAGCGCGAGCGAACCTTGGGCAAGTACGCAAACCCTGTCGACCTTCGACAGGGCCGCGTTCACGTGCTGCTCGACGAGAAGGACTGCAGCACCGTCATTGGCTGCTTGACGCAGAGCGTTCAGCAACCTCTGGACGATTTTTGGGGCCAGACCCAGTGAGAGTTCATCGGCCAGTATGAGGCGCGGGCGGGAAGCGAGGATGCGCGCCAGGGCGAGCATCTGTTGTTGACCGCCGGAAAGCAAACCCGCTTGAATGTGAAGGTGATCCGCAAGTTCGGGGAAGAAGGTCAGTGCCGCTTCCACGGTTCCTTTGCCCAGCAGGAGGTTTTCCTTGGTGGTTAGTCCTGCGAAAATTGTCTTGTCGTCGGTGAGTACCGCCAATCCTGCGCGAGCTGCTTTGTAGAGGGATCCCGGATGCGGTTCTCCAAAGAGTTTTATTGATCCGGAGATGGGCCGCAGTGCGCCTGCGACGGTGAGCAGTGTGGTGGTCTTCCCGGCTCCGTTGGCCCCAAACAGAGCAACGATTTCGCCGGGGTTGATCGCTAGGTCCACTCCGGAGACGATGGCCCGGTTGTTGTAACCTGCCGCCACACCGTTCAGCTCAAGTAGGTTCTTATCCATTGGTGCTCTCCATCTCGTGCTCTTCTTCGATTCCGCCAAGGTAGGAAGCGATAACGGCAGGGTCGCGGCGGACGTCTGAGGGAGTGCCCGTCGCGATGATGGCACCGAAGTCGAGCGCGACCATGTCGTCGGAGACGCTCATGACCAGGTCGACATCGTGCTCGATGAGCAGGACCGCGACATTCCAGTCGTCGGCGATACGTCGGATCAGTGTGCGTAGCTCTTGCCGTTCCTGCATGCCGAGTCCGGCTGCGGGTTCGTCAAGAAGCAGGACCCGCGGGTTGCCGGCCAAGGCCCGGGCGATGGCGAGGAGTCGTCGTTCGCCGTAGCTAAGGTCTCTGGGCAGATCATTGAGCCTGTCGGTGAGATCAAAAGTGCGGATCGCAGCGGCCGCGGCCGGGCTGAGCTGTGGTTTTCCGGGGAACAATGCTGCCAGGAAGATGCGCCATTTTGGAGGCCGCTCTGCGGCGATAACCAGATTGTCGGCGACGGTGAGGTCTTCGAAAAGTTCGAGAGACTGAAATGATCTGGCGATGCCTCGGCGGGCTCGTGCGGTGATCGAGGCCTTGCTGAGGTCTTCACCGTCGAGTGAAATCGTCCCGCTGCTGGGTGACGCGAACCCTGTGATTGCATCCACGAGCGTAGTCTTTCCGGCTCCGTTCGGGCCGATTACTCCCATGACCCGGCCTGCGGTGAGTCTCAGATCAACGGACTTGACGACGTCAACAGATCCAAACCGGACGGTGAAGCCGCTGACCTCTAAGAACGCCGGCTCTATTGCCGGACGCTTAATACTTTCCGGGGGAACGGCAATTTGCTGCGGCTTGCCCCGAAGTCCCGGGATTTTCCGTAGTACCGGGATAGCGCTGGCTACTGCACCGCTGGGTGAGGCGATCACCGTGACGATGAGGAGGATGCCGCCCACAAGTCCGAAGATTGCTCCGGGTGCCACTTTCAGAAGGAGCAGTCCTACAACTGAACTCGGCTCGGTTATGGTCCCAAGGAGGGCGCCGCTGACATATCCGACACCGCCCACTGTTATCTCGGCGATGGCGTTGAGGGAGAAGAACGGGTCAAAGCGTCCGCCCGGGTTGCCCAAGACGATGAAGAAGTTGGTAAACGCCAGGAGGACACCCCCTGTTCCGGCGATCACGGCCGAAATGAGGAACGCGGTCAGTTTGGTTGAAGCCACGTTGATTCCCAGGGCAGCGGAGGCTCGTTCGTTGGCTCGAACGGCTACCATCCGGCGCCCCCATGTGGATCGCCGTACGTTGAGAACGGCAAGGCCGGTCAGCAGGGCGGCGATCAGGACGATGACAGCGTACCGTCGGGGCTCTTCGATGGCACTGATCGGAATTCCGAAGATTTCCGGGTTGCTGACGTCCAGCCCTGCGACACCGTTTGTTATCAGGCGGTTGTCCAGAACGACTGTTTGGAAGACCACAGCCAGGCCCAGCGTGACGATGGCGAGGTTGATTCCGCGGGTTCTCACCGCTGGTAGGCCAACGATGAGTCCGACGGGGAGTGTCGCGAGGACTCCGACCAGGGCTGCGGGGAGAAAGCTCCATCCGGCGTTGGCGACCAGTTGGCCAGAGACGAGGGCGGCCACCCCTGCCAGTGCATATGAGGCAAGGGACAATTGGCCGGCGTACCCCGTAACCACGACAAGAGACATCAGGATTATCGCGGAGATGAGGCCGGCCGATACCGCGCTGACCCAGCGCTCAGGCAAAATCCACAGCACCAGTGCTCCGGTAATGACCGTCGCAACAAGCAAGGGAAGGCGCGGGACGACTCCAAGGCTAACCGAGGGCAGGCGTTCGGCAAGTTCCCCTCGTGCAGGCAATGATCGTCCGCGGAAAACCAAGATGATGACGATCACGATGAAGGGAATGGCATCTTGGATGCCGGGGACGGTGCTGAAGCGTCCGATGACTCCCTGTGCCATGCCGATGCCGATGGCCCCTACGAAAGCTAGCCACAGTGACGACATCTTTCCCAGGAGAGCCGCCGAAAGCACGGGGACAATGAGTGCTACACACAGTGTTGGGCTGAGGGAACTGATAGGGGCGAGAAGCACTCCGGCCAGGCCTGCGAGCATTCCCGCCAGCGTCCAGTTGATAGCGCTTACCAGTTGCGGTGACCAACGGCCGAGCGCGGCCAGTGATCGGGGATTTTCCGCTAGCGCTGATGTGGCTCTCCCGAATGAGGTGAGGCGGTAGAGGAGATACAGGCCGACTGTCAGAGCGAGGCAAATGAAGAAGACAATGACCCGGTCTGCCCCTATGGTGAAGTCACCTTCGCCGATGGACCCGGATGGAAGCCACGCGGGTACCACTTGTGCGAGGTGGCCGTATCGCAGGTTCAAGATGGACTGAATGATGAGGAGTACGCCAATGGTGGCAATTGCTCGCGTAAGTACGCTCGCGTTGCGAAGTGCCCGCATCGTGATCAGTTCGATGAGCAACCCCACGAGTCCGCCACCGATCACGGCAAGGGGGATCGCGACATACGTCGGAAGGGCTGCTTGCAGTTCGTTGTAGAAGTATGCGGCACAGATCGCGACGGCCGCATGAGCGAAGTTGACGACTCTTGACGCCCGATAGGCGACGTTCACACCGAGAGCCAAGAGACCGTATATGGCGCCCGAGGCGGCACCAAAAATGGCAAATTTCAGGATTTCAGACATTGGAGCCCACCGCTCTAGACGGTTGCAGCAGTATCGAGGCGGCGCTTGTCCTCTTTGTACGGGGCGCCTGCGACGACTGCCCGTATCTCCTTTTGCCGTTCCCCTTGAGCTCCCCAGGTCACAGTCACCTCGGTGCCGGGGTCTGCAAAGTCAGGGTCAACGACAGCAAGAGAAATCATCTGCCGGAAGTGCGGGCTGAAGCAACGGGAAACGGACGCCCCGACAAGTTCGTCACCTGACCGGACAGCATCCACGCGCAAAAGGCCAAGACCACCCCGAGGCAGCTGCATGGGCTCGTAGGGGTTTTCATCGAACAGCGACGAAATCACTTCCGCGCAGTCTTTGGAATCCCAGACAAGCGTGACATGCTTGCGTCCTTCACGGCCGGCTTCGGCCTCCAGTGCTGCCCGTCCGGTGAAGTCGTGGTCGAAAGCAACATTGCGTCCCCACCCGAGTTCATAGGGGGAGTAGTAGAAGTCCGACGGTCCGGCCGTGGGATAGCTGCCGTGCGTCTTGGTCAGGAACGACCAGATAACCGAGTCACTCATCAGATTTCCGAATTCCTCGTTGCCGTGGTCTACCCAGGCCGGGATGAAGTCAACGCCGGGCGTGGGGAACGAGGCCTCGACGTGATTGATCATGCGGGCGCGGGCGCCTTGCCGTTCAAGCCCGAACTTGGCCCCGTGCTGCAGAATGGCGTTCCACACGCCGATTGAATCGTTCATGTCTCCGTGGAGTTCATATCCAAGTTCGCCTGCCATGCCTTGGCGCAGCACGCGTACTTTTGCCCCGGCGATTTGTCGGTCCTCGAACCGCATGAACCGCAGGCCGGCGACGGTTTCGTCCACAATTTCATTGAGCAACGCCAACGAGCTTGGGCCTTGGAGTTGGATAATGAACCGCTGACCAGTCAGGTCAGTAGCGACGGCGTCGTAACTGCCCTTCTGGAATAGGTAGTTGGCCCAGATGACACCAGGCGTGCTCGTGTAGTGGTATTCATTCTCGCCCAGCTTCATCAGGATGCCTTCGCCCATGACCTTGCCCTGCTCGTTACAGAGCACCAGGTGCTTGGCTTGGCCGACGCCGTAGTTCTCGAAGCTGTTCACTGCGATGGAGTTGAAGAAGCGCGTGGCATCCGGGCCTTCAACATGCATGTGCAAAAGGACGGGAGTCCAGTCGCCCACAAAGCATGTGGACTTAGCAGCCCTGGACTCGATTTCCCATCCTCGATACTCGTCGGGCTCAAGTCCCAGACCTTCGATCACATAGCGCGAGACTGTGGGGTCGAACGGAACGCTGGACACGTGAGCGAGGGTATGGACTGGTCCTTTTTCGTCAACCATGGCGGGGATTCTCCTTTGAATTTCCATCTGCCTGGCTACCGTCTGTGGTGACCAAGCTCATAATGAACTATAGTTGATTCATTAGATGCGCGTCTACTCACAATATTTAGACGCCGAACTGATGAGTCAATCATCAAAGGAGATGCTTTGAAGACTGAAAATACGGTTGACGTTGTGGTTGCAGGTGCCGGGCCGGTCGGGCTGACCCTGGCCTTGTTTCTTGCGAGGGCGGGCAGAACCGTTACGGTGCTGGAACGTGAAGCGGGTCCAAATGAAGCCCCCCGGGCGATGGTCTACTTACACTCGCTTCTTCCCGACCTGGCTGGAATCGGCATGCTGGATCCGATGAGAGGCGTCGGGTATGAAGATCATGAAGGTCTTAATCTGCACCTTGCCAGCACCGGGGAACTCATCAGCATCCCCAACACGGCGCTGGAGGGGGAGGTTGACTATCCCTTCAATGTTCATCTCGGGCAGGGGGAGTACTGCCGGCTGGCCATCGCGCAGCTCATGGACATGCCCAACGTGCGGCTCAGATTCAACTCTGAGGTAACGGGCTTTGCTGACAGCAAAGACGGGGTTTCTGTCCAGGTTGCGGGAGAAGATGACGTTACTGCCCGCTATCTGGTCGGGAGCGACGGAGGCCAGAGCCTTGTCCGTAAGCAGCTCGGAGCAACCCTCGAGGGCTTCACCTGGACCGACCGTTTCGTCGCTACGAACGTCCGCTTCCCCTTCGAGAGCATGGGCTTTTTCGGCTCCAACATGTACGTTCATCCGGAGATCGCCTGCATTATCTCGAGAATCAACAGCGACGGACTCTGGAGGGTCACCTACCAGGAACCTGAATCGCTTCCCGTTGAAACCGTCGAAGACCGGATTCCGGAACACTTCCACAAACTCACGGGAGGTCGGGATGTCGACGTTGTTTCCTTCAATCCTTACCGGATGCACCAGCGCCTTTCCACAAAGCTCCGCTCGGGGAACGTCATTTTGGCGGGCGACGCGGCGCACCTTACCAACCCAACGGGTGGGCTTGGGTTGACCACGGGGTTGTATGACGTGGTGCTTCTGCAGGAGACTCTGCGCGCTGTCCTTGACGGCGCCGACGAGGACGCTCTTGATTACTACGAGGCGGAGCGTTCGCGCGTTTTCCGTGAGGTTACCTCGCCCAACGCCTCGTCATTGAAGACCTTGCTGTATGAGTCCTCAACACCGGAACTGCTTGAGCAGCACATAGCGCCGATTCGTCAGCTGGCGGGGACCGAGTCTGGACAACGCCAATTCCTGCATGGATTGGACGCCATGAGAAGCCCGGCTCTGACGGCGGCAGCACGGTGACAGAAGGAGCACCTCCCAAAGGCGAGACCTTTGAAGGAAGGCGGGGAATGTTTTGGGTCGCAGGCGACGTCCTGAAAGTCGATTCCGGGACTTTTCAGCGCGGTCCGCTCTTCGTTGACTGGCAGGAACCGGCGAACGTGACCGGCATGCCGTTGGTCCTTATTCATGGGGGTGGCGGTCAAGGCACTGACTGGCTAACGACTCCGGACGAGCGTCCCGGGTGGGCAAGTCTCTTTCGCCAGGCCGGCCACACCGTCTATGTCGTCGACCGCCCTGGGCATGGCCGCTCGGCTGCCCACCCGGATGTTTTTGGGAACCCTGGGCAGCCGGCGAGCTACGAGGGGGCAGCCTACGTGTTCGCTGGTCCTGGTGCGACCGCTGACCATTCCCAGTGGCCCTGGGGGAGGTCTCCGGGGGACAGGGAGTTTGATCAGTTTGTGGCCTCCGGAGGCTACCTGTTGGCGGACTGGGCGGAATCCCAAGACCTGGACGCCCGACGCATCGTCGAGCTCCTCGAGCGGGTGGGCCCATCCGTCCTGGTCGCACACTCGGCTGGTGCTTGTGCTGCATGGCTGGTAGCTGCACGTCGCCCGGAACTGGTTCTCGGGATTGTCGCAATCGAACCGGCGGGGCCGCCATTCGCGTCGGTTCCGGGTGTCGGACACCTGGCGTGGGGACTGACCGCCGCACCCATGGATAGTTTCCCGCCGCTTCCCGTCGAAGATCTGCCGCGTTCGCGGGGCGGTTGGACTGTGCCAGCTCTGGCAGGTCTGGACGTCTTGGTCGTCAGCGGAGAAGCTTCGCTCATGGCCCCCGCGGCGGCGTCCGTCACGGAGTTTTTGGTTGAGATCGGGGCTCACGCACACCATACGGCCTTGGAAGACCTCGGCATTCATGGCAACGGCCACGGCCTCATTTTTGAACGTAACTCGGCTGAAACGATCAAGCCGGTTCTTGAGTGGATAAACCGCATTGATTGGAAAGGAAACGATCATGGTTGATCAAATATTCGCTGGGCGTGTTGCATTGGTGACAGGGGCCGCATCCGGCATCGGTTTTGCAACGGCAAAGCGGCTGCTGGACCGCGGGGCAACAGTGTGGGCGACGGACTTGCGCCAAGAGGCCCTTGAGGAGGCCTACCAGGGTGTAGCTAACGCCAACATTTCTCCATTGGACGTCACCGATAGTGCTGGCGTTGACGCACTTGTGGCGCGGATATCCGATCAGTCCGGTGCATTGCATGTCGTTGTCAATGCCGCCGGCGTACCGGCACACCCCAGGCACGGCATTCCCACTGAATTTGACCTCACCAGAGTTACCGACGACGACTTCGACTTCGTGATGAGAGTCAACCTTGCCGGTCCGTTCTACGTGATCCGCGCCGCGATTCCTCTCATACAGAAGAACGGCGCTCAGGGAGGTTCCATCGTGAACATCTCCAGTGTGGGCGCGCTGATGGCCGTCTCCATTCATGCGCCCTACGTTGCCAGCAAGGCCGGCCTCCTCGGCCTTACCCGCACTCTGGCGCACGAGTATGCCAAGGACAATATCCGAATCAATGCAATAGCTCCAGGCTCCACGGACACCGCCATGGTTCCGACCGATCCGGAGTTTCGCAAGTTCGCCGCAGACTTTTCACCGCTGCGACGGATTGCCACACCTGACGAATTGGCAGCGACGATCGTATATCTGGCCAGCGATGACGCTGCGTTCATGACCGGTCAGACCGTCTCGCCAAACGGCGGCTCTTACATGTAATGGGCACCGCACACTATAGGAAGGGCAACGCTAAATAATGAGTTCTTACACAGGGCGCTCTGCTGTGATCACCGGTGCAGGTGCTGGCATTGGCCGCGCAGTAGCCATTTACCTGTCCAGCTTGAACGTCAACGTTGTGCTGGTGGATGTCGACGGCAATGCCGCGGAGGAAACAGCGAGTCTTGCGACCGGCCAATCCCTTGTTGTCGAGGCGGACATTTCTCGGGAAAGGGACGTTGAACGATACCTGGACGAGGGAACCGAAAAATTCGGGCCCCTCCAGATGCACCACCTGAACGCGGGAATCATCAGCAGCCTCGGTGGACTGCCCACCGTGAGCGTTGAAGAGTTTGACAGGGTCATGGCCGTCAACGTCAGGGGCGCTTTTCTGGGTATCCGCGGTGCCATGAGGCGGCTGGAAACGGCCGTTCTTCCGGGGTCAATCGTGGTCACAACGTCGATCCATGGGCTTCGCGCCAGCAGCGATCTGATTGCCTATCAGGTTTCAAAGCACGCCCTTGTTGGTCTTGTGCAGGCAGCAGCTATGGACGCGGCCCCGTGGAACGTGAGAGTAAACGGGATCGCGCCAGGCATCATCCCCACTCCAATGGATCCAGTGATCAGGGCGGACATGCAACGACGAGCAGGCACTGTGCCGATGCGTCGAAGCGGGGACGTCACTGAGATTGCGGACGCAGTGGGCTTCCTGCTCAGTGACGCCTCGACCTACATGACGGGGCAGATCCTGTCTGTGGACGGCGGTGCTTCCATCGTTAACAGCGTGCGTCCCTCGGGCGGCGCGGGGGCCTGGGATCCTTCAGAGATCACCAGGGCTCCTTATTCGGCACCTAACGGTTCGTAGTCCTCGGTCTGCGAGAAGCCAATCGCAATTTCCGTGAACATAAGCACGCAACCCAACTGTGAGGACGAATGCAGAGGATGATGGCGGACGAGGGCCTGCGGTCCCGTGAGCAGAAGCGTCAGAAATTGGCGCCCCTCAGCGGGGACGAACAGTACGCTGTGTACGCGGCACGTTACGGCACTCTCGAGACTTCCAAGGACCGGCAGTTCCTCAACTTCCATGTTTATGGCGAGCCTGATGAGCCGGTGACCCTTGATTACTTTTTTTGGGTCATCCGAAACGAGAACCGAACAGTTGTCATCGATACCGGATTTGATGAAGCAGTCGGTGCCCGGAGAGGGCGAACGGTACTGTCATCCGTACCGGAGCTCCTGGCCGAAATGGGTCTACCCGCGAAGGACGGATCGACGTCGTGCTCACCCACGGCCACTACGACCACATAGGCAACGTCGACTATTTCACGCAGGCACAGTTCTATATGTCCTCGACTGAATTTCAATTCTGGACTGGTCCCACATCTCGACACGCAACGTTTGCCCATCTGGTTGAAGCGGCCGAAATTGACGAGCTGCGACGCCTTGATGAGCAAGGCCGCCTTACCAAAGTCGACAGTACGACCGACCTTGCCCCTGGCATCCGCCTGACAGCACTGGGTGGACACACTCCGGGCGAGCTGGTGGCCTCGGTCCAAACAGCTGACGGCGTCCTCTTGTTGGCTTCCGACGCCGTGCACTTCTATGAGGAGCTGGAGCAGGGCCGCCCTTTCGCGCACATGACTGATTTGGTGGCTGCCCACAGCAGCTACGACGTCATCCGCGAAGGCCTGCGAAGTGGCGACATCAGCCGGGTAATTCCTGGTCATGACCCCAAAGTCCTCGACGGGGCGGGCGCTACTTCGTCGCCATTCATCGTTTCGCTGAGTCCCTCCCCGAAAACAACCCCAAAACCCAACACAAAGGAGCAGTAGCAATGCCACAGCACGAGACCCACGCCGAGACGTATGAGAGCGGCTTGGCCATCAGAAAGTCAGTCCTTGGCGAGAAGCATGTCGAGCGGTCTTTGACCAACACGACCGAATTCAGTCGACCGATCCAAGAACTGGTTACGGAATACTGCTGGGGCGCCGTGTGGGGACGCCCTGGCATACCTCGCCAGACACGCAGTCTGATCAATATCGCGATGCTAACTGCCTTGAACCGTTCCCATGAGTTGGCTGTTCACGTCAGAGGAGCCCTTACGAACGGAGTGACGCGGGATGAGATTCAAGAGGTCCTGCTGCAGACAGCCATCTATGTGGGTGTACCCGCGTCGCTGGAATCCTTCCGCATCGCAGAAAACGTGTTCGCGGAGGTAGACCGTGACGGATAACAACACAAGATCGGTTTCTTTTATTGGTCTCGGGAACATGGGAACGCCGATGACGGAACGGCTTCTGGCTGCCGGAATAGGGGTCCATGGTTTCGACTTGAGCCAAGAGGCCGCTGCGCGCCTTAAGGAAGCCGGCGGGTATGTCTACCCGTCCGCATCTGAAGCGGCTGCGGCCTCCGAGACCATCATCCTCATGCTCCCGAATTCCGCTGTCGTCGCTTCGGTTCTTTCAGAGCTTCGAGAAGCGGGAGCCTTGCGAGCCGGCGGCTCAGTCATCGATATGAGTTCGTCCGAACCATTGCGGACCATTGAACTTGCGGAAGAACTCGCAGACCTTGGCGTCCTCTTCGTGGACGCGCCCGTCTCAGGTGGGGTGATGGGTGCGAAGTCCGGGAATCTGTCCATCATGTGCGGAGGGAATGCAGAGAGCGTAAAAGACCTTCATTGGCTGTGGGCTCCCATGGGCAAGGCTTACGCTGTGGGTCCGACGGGTGCCGGGCATGCTGCCAAGGCTCTGAACAACCTCTTGTCAGCGTCCCACTTCCTGCTCACCAGTGAAGCGGTCGCGCTCACAACGAGGCTCGGAATTGACCCGGGGACCTTCATTGACGTCATCAACCACTCCAGCGGCCGCAGCGGGTCCTCGGAGGTGAAGTGGCCAAAATTTGTGCTCACGGAAACCTATAACTCTGGGTTTGATGCACGACTGATGGTGAAAGACGTAGCCATCGCAGTGAATCTCGCGAAGGCGTTGGGGCTAAGGAGCGCCACGGCAGAGGCCGTCGCTGATTCGTGGTCACAGATCCTTGACGAGTTGCCCCCCAATGCTGACCACACCGAAGTGGCGCGCTACGTCCTGGAACGGGCCACGCTATCCACGACTCGAGCAACGACAGAGTAGCCAAGGTACAAAATGACTTCCTCAACAAACGAGGCCACCGCCATCCTCTGTTCCGACACCATGTCAGCAGACCGACTTCGTGTCCTCATTGAACGCGTGACTGAGGACACTGACAAGGGCAGCTATCACGGGGCAGCACTGAAGATCGCCAGACATGGAGAATTAGTACTCGACCTGGCCGTCGGATACGCCGACGCACAACGGACTGTCCCCCTCCGGACAGACTCGGTATTCAGCGTCTTCTCTATCACCAAGGCTTTCATCAACGTCCTGACCCTGAAATGGATCGAGCGTGGAAGGTTCGCCCTCACCACCAGAATGTCAGAGCTTGTCCCGGAGTTCTCCGGGCCGCCCCGCGACCGTGCCACCATCTTCAATTTCCTCACGCATACGACAGGTCTGCCGGGAGTCTGGGAGCCTGCGCCGGCCCTCTACTTGGACGTGCTGGATGACGCGGTAGAGGCCGTTGTGAAGTACGTACGAGGCACGTCAGAACCGGGTACGAGATGCGACTACTCTCCAATGGCAGCCCACGTATTGCTCGCAGAGGCGATACGCCGAACTGATCCGCAGCACCGCACCATCGCGCAGATCCTCGACGAGGAGATCTTCGTTCCACTGGGCATGAAGGATACGGCGCTCGGTATCAAACCTCACATGCGCGACCGCCATATCGTGCCTGACATGCGAGGCGTTGTGCCCATCAAGTCGCTGTCACGAACCGCCCCGGGCGACTCAGGACTGTTCGTCGCAGAATCCAACGAAGCGACCTGGGCGGGCGGGGCCTCAACAACCATGGATCTGATGCGCTTCGCCGAAATGCTTCGGCGAGGTGGGGAGGGAATTGTCTCCCCTCGAATGCTCGCCCTTGCCCGCAGGAACTGGACCGGAGACATGCCCAACGAACTATATAAGACGGTGGCCCTGCAGAATGACTACACGGTCCCACCTGCGTATCTTGGCCTCGGATTCAACGTTCGAGGGCAGGGCATCGTCAACACGCAGCTGGGAACTCTGACCAGTGAAGAGACATTCGGTAATTACGGTGCCGGCAGCGCCCTCTTTTGGGTTGATCCGGCCTTGGACCTGGTCTTCGTGGGGCTGACCTCGGGGCTATTACCGCAAGCCGACAACATCGAGCGCTTCCAACGACTGTCTGACATGGCGGTAGCGGCGGCACTCTGACCGAGCGAGGCAGGCGGTCACCGCTGCCAGCATTCCAGCACCCGCGGCGTTGGTCGAAAGGCAGGACCCCTGACCGATCAAGACAAGAGCACAAAGGGCCCGGCCCCCGGAACTTGTGGTTCCGGGGCCGGGCCCTCGCGTGTGTCAACCGTTCTTGTTGCGAGAGCGGCGGACCGGATCCTGTGCAGCCTAGTCGGCGTACGGGTCCGCGATACCTACGTACTGGGTGTAGAGGTACTCTTCGATGCCTTCGGAGCCGCCTTCGCGGCCCAGGCCGGACTGCTTGACGCCACCGAACGGTGCAGCAGCGTTGGAGATCACACCGGCGTTGAGGCCGAGCATGCCGGTCTCGATGCGTTCGCTGATGCGCAGGCCGCGGTTGAGGTCCTTGGTGAAGACGTAGGCAACCAGGCCGTATTCGGTGTTGTTGGCCAGACGAACGGCGTCGTCTTCGGTGGAGAAGGTGATGATCGGCGCCACCGGTCCGAAGATTTCTTCCTTCAGGATGCGGGCGTCAGCGGCCACGTTTTTCAGCACGGTGGGCTGGTAGAAGTAACCGGGACCGTCGACGGCGGCACCACCTGTGACTGCTGTGGCACCTCCTGCTACGGCTTCGGAAACCAGGGCGTGCACGCCGTCGCGGGCCTTGCCGTCGATCAGCGGGCCAACCTTGGACTCCGGCTCGGTGCCGCGGGCGGTGGTCAGCGCACCGATCTTGGCGGCGAACTTCTCCGCGAAGGAATCGGCGATGGACTCGTGCACAATGAAGCGGTTCGCTGCGGTGCAGGCCTCGCCCATGTTGCGCATCTTGGCGGCGATTGCACCTTCAACGGCCTTGTCCAGGTCAGCGTCCTCGAAGACGACGAACGGGGCGTTGCCGCCCAGTTCCATGGAGGTGCGCAGGACCTTGTCAGCGGCTTCACGGATCAGGGCCTGACCCACCGGGGTGGAGCCGGTGAAGGAGATCTTGCGGAGGCGGTCGTCCTTGATGAGCGGACCCGTGACGGCACCGGCCGTGGAGGTCTGGATGACGTTGAGGACACCAGCGGGCAGGCCGGCTTCCTGCATGACCTGTGCGAAGAGCAGGCTGGTCAGCGGGGTCAGGTTGGCGGGCTTGAGCACCATGGTGCAGCCAGCAGCCACGGCCGGGGCGATCTTGCGGGTGGCCATGGCCAGCGGGAAGTTCCACGGAGTGATCAGCAGGCAGGGACCCACCGGCTTCTTCTGCACCAGGAGGCGGTTCTTGCCATCCGGAGCTGCGGAGTAGCGGCCGGACACGCGCACGGCTTCCTCGGAGAACCAACGCAGGAACTCGGCACCGTACGTGACTTCACCACGGGCTTCGGCCAGGGGCTTGCCCATTTCGAGTGTCATCAGCAGTGCAAAGTCTTCGGCACGCTCGGTGACCAGTTTGAAGGCACGGCGCAGGATTTCGCCGCGTTCGCGCGGTGCGGTGCGTGCCCAGTCAGCCTGGGCGGCAGCAGCGGCGTCCAGTGCAGCGGCGCCGTCTTCAGCACCGGCGTCGGAGATGCTGAGCAGGACCTTACCCGTTGCCGGGTCCTCAACATCAAAGGTCTTTCCGGATCCGGCCGGGCGCCACTGACCGTTGATCAGCAGGCCGGTAGGGACGGAAGCCAGCAGGCTCGATTCATATGCGGCGTCTATCGACAAAGTTGCCTCCGGTGAGGGGGATGAATTTGGATCTAAATACTTCATTTGGGCATTGACCGTTATTGTCGTGATGGTTAGCGGCATCTCGCTCTCGCGGCAGAGACGTCATCCGGCACCGCTTGCGGTTTCCTGCGAGGGACGGAATGGCGTCACAGACCTCCGTCAACGGCCAGGAGGTGACCGTTGATGTACGACGCGTCCTCGGAGGCCAGGAATGAAATGGCGGCTGCGATGTCTTCTGGTTGGGCCAGCCTCTTGAGGGCATTGAGTTGTCTGCGCAGCTCGTAGCCCTCGTCATCCACTACTGTCTTCGCCCCCACGGTTGGCACAGCTCCTGGTACCACGGCATTAACACGAATCCCCTGGGGGCCCAGTTCTCTGGCAGCCTGGAGTGTCAGACTTTTCACTGCACCCTTGACCGCGGAATAGACACTGCTGCCGTATGGCCCGCGATCAGCAGCAGGTGAGGAGATGTTGATGATGGTTCCGGTTCCGCGGCTCTTCATGGCTTCATAGGATGCCTGGATTGTCCAGAAAGCTGCTTTGAGGCCGATGGCCAGCATGCCGTCCAATAAGTCTTCGTCGACTTCTTGAATCGGTACGTAGCGCAGCCACATGGCGTTGTTAACGACGACGTCAATCCGATCAGTTCGTTCCAGCACCCCTGCGAAGGCGGCGAACACCTGTCCGCGATCAGTGACATCTACAACGTGTGATTCGGCACTGCCGCCCTTGGCGACGATTTCTTCTTGGGCAGACTTTCCGGTGGTCTCATCCAATTCCAGAATGACGACATGGAATCCGTCGGCAGCGAGCCGTTGAGCCGACGCCTTACCGATTTCTCGTCCTCCGCCGGTTACGACCGCGACCGGCAGGCTTGGTTCATTAGTCATTGGTTTCCATTCGAGCTTGAGGCTCCGGGCCGCCGAAGATTGCGTGCCCGTAGAGCGACTTTGAGTGTGTCCACTAAGAGCGGGGAACACGCCGCCGGTTTCTGCCGGTCTGCGCGTCCCCGCGGAATCGACGTCAGATCGGGTGCTGCGGAGACCCGTGATCATCTTCGATCAGCAATTCCAGCTGATCGGAACGATGGTAGAGACGGCGGGAAGCACCATCTGAAACGATCCAGGCCATGGCCCCGTCGGGGGTTACTTGGTCGATTCGTCCACGCGTATCGGGCCATCCGGCTTTCCGGGTCCAAACTATCTGTCCGCTGTCCAGGTGAGCCCAGTCTCTGACAGGAATCAGTTCGTCCTGAAACGCCGGATATCCCGTGGCCGCAATTGAACCGTCACTGGCTGCATTTCCGTTTTGGCTATCTTGATGCACGAGGGTTCTCCTTCCGAGCCTCGGTTTAAGGCGCACTCCGGTGAGGGTACGAAGGTGTCATGACTGGAGCCACGCCGCCTTGAGTGTGTTTCGGAGCAGTTCGGCTATGGTCATTGGCCCCACACCGCCGGGAACTGGTGTGATTCTTGAGGCTTTGCCTTGAGCGGCGTTGAAGTCGACGTCGCCGATGAGGCCTTCGGGAGTGCGGTGGATGCCGACGTCGATGACAACGGTTCCTGGGGCTATGTGTTCGGCGCCGATCAGATGAGGAACACCGGCTGCTGCTATGAGGATCTGGGCTTGGTGTGTGGTGGCTGCCAGGTCCTTTGTTTTGGAGTGCGCGATGGTGACGGTTGCGTTCTTTTGTAGAAGGAGTTGTGCCAGTGGTTTACCGACGAGGTCGGAGCGTCCGACGACCACGGCGTGGGCGCCTTGGAGTTGGACTCCTTCATCTTCCAGAAGTGACATCACTCCGGCTGGGGTGCAGGGGATGAGTCCTTCGATGTTTCTGGCGAGTCGGCCTGCGCTGGTGGTGGTGAGCCCGTCGACGTCTTTGTTCCAGGGAATCCTGTCGATCAGTGCTTTGGCATCCAGATGGGCGGGCAGCGGGAGTTGGAGCAGGATGCCCGAGACGGCCGGGTCGTTCGCCAGTTCATCGAGTGTTTGGGCCACCTGTTCCTGAGTGGCGTTTGCTGGCAGGCGACGGTGGTGGTCCTGAATTCCGGTTTCCCGTGAGAGTTTCCGTTTGCTGTTGACGTAGACCTCGGAGGCCGGGTCGTCGCCGACAAGCACCGTAGCAAGACCGATGGGCCGACCGGTGGAGCGCTTGAAGTGCTCCACCTCGGTTCGAACCTGATCACGCAGGCGGGCAGCAAGTGCCTTGCCGTCGATGATTTGAGCGACCATGTCAGAAGACGATCGTTGTGTTGCCGTCGCGCATGACCTTGTCCTGACAGTGCCAGGTGACGGCTCGGGACAGGACTCCGCGTTCAACGTCAGCGCCGGAGCGCATCAGATCGCCTGTGGAGTCGCGGTGGGATACCCGGATGACGTCTTGTTCGATGATGGGTCCCTCATCCAGGTCCTTCGTGACGTAGTGGGCTGTGGCACCGATGAGCTTGACGCCGCGGTCTTTGGCTTTTTGGTACGGGCCGGCGCCGATGAACGAGGGCAGGAAGGAATGGTGGATGTTGATCACCGGGACCTGCACTTCTTCGAGGAAATCGGCTGAGATGATCTGCATGTAGCGGGCCAGAATCACGAGGTCAACGTTGCCGTTGAGCAGCTCCAGATGTTTCCGCTCCGCGTCCTTCTTGTCTCCGCTGACCGGGACATAGAAGTAGGGGATATCGAAAGGGCGGACTTGGTCGGCTAGATCCGGGTGGTTGGAGATGACCATGACGACGTCCATCGGAATTTCCCCTCGCCGGTGCCTCCAGAGCAGGTCCAGCAGACAGTGGTCTGTCTTCGAAGCGAAAATTGCTACTCGCTTGCGTTTGGACGCATCGGTAAGTTTCCAGTCCATTTGCAATGGCTCGGCGAGTGTGGCCTGGATGTCCGCTTCTAGGCCTTCCCGGCGGGCAGCGAGACCGGGAAGGTGGAATACGGTGCGCTGGTAGAGAGTGCCGTTCTCGGGGTCGGTGGTGAACTGGTCGAGGGAAATGATGTTTGCCCCATGTTCCCCGAGTAGTTGCGTCAGTTGCGCGACGATGCCCGGCTTATCGGGACAGCTCACCACCAGCCTGCCGATGTCTTTGGTTCCGTTGGTCGTGGCTGCCTTGGCCGGAAGGGTAGAGCTAGATGTTTGCAAGAAGATCACCTCGTGATTTGTCGGTCTTGTAAGGGGCGGGGCGGACGACTGCCCGTATTGCTTTTTGGGGGTGTCCAGGGGCACCCCAGATGACTGTCACCTGAGTGCCTGGCTCAGCGTGAGCGACGTCGATGGTCGCCAGGGAGAGCATCTTCCGGAAGTAGTACGAATACCCGCGCGAAGTCGCAACACCGACGAGGTTGCCATCGATCTCGACCCGATCGGCCCACATGAATCCCCGCTGATCCCGCGGCATTTCCATGAAGTCATAGTGGTCCCCATCGTGGAAGAGGGATGCCTGGACGTCGGCGACATCCTCGCCGTTCCATTCGAGGGTTCGGATCACGCGACTAGGGAAGGCCTTTTCGGCAGTCAAGGCAACACGTCCCAAGAATTCATGATCGGTGTTGATGACCTTTCCCCAGCCCAGCTCCACTGGGCTGCGGTAATACTCGCTGATCTCCTTACCGTGATAGCTGCCGGCGATGTACGCCGGCTGCGCAAACGCCGGCATGGCGGATCGGAAATATTCAAGATAGTCAGACATATCCTCATCGAAGATGGCAGGGATGTAGTCCGTGGCGATGGTGGGATAGCAGGCTTCAAGATGGTTGATCAGGGCCACCCTTCCGCCGAGTTTTCGGATGCCGTGGTCCTTGCCTGCTGTGAGCACCGCATCGTAGATTTCCTCCGCGATGTCTTTCGGGCCTTGGAGCTCGAAACCAACTTCTCCGGCCATGCCTTGCCGCAGCGCGTGGATCTTGTGCCCCGCAACTGTGACGGGTACGGCATACATGTATTTGGCTTCCAAAAGTTCCTTGGAATCAGTCAGTTCATGAAGGACTTTGATTGCGTTTGGCCCCGAGACCTGGAAGATGAACCAGTCCTCACGGGTCACACGTGCATCGTAGTTTCCTCGCTCCAGGTTGAAAGCAGCCCAGAACCCTCCGCGGCCGTGAACCACAAATTCCTCGTCACCAAACCGGGTAAGGACTCCTTCGTGGATTACCTTGCCGTCTTTGTTGGTGTGGATCGCGTGTTTGGACTGGCCGATCTCGAACTTCGTGTAGCTGTTCACCGTAATGTCAGAGAAGAGCTGCAGCGCGTCCGGGCCAGTGAAGCGGTGCTGCCAGAGGAAAGACCAGTCACCTATGTAGCAGGTCTCTTTCCATGACAGGCTCTCATCTAGCCAGTCGGTATATTCAGGTTGCCCGAAACGGCTCCAGGCATACGTTTCGGGGGCCTTGCGCATTGATTCGACGGTGTACGTCATTGTTGCCACCTTTAATAGTTGGTTGACCGAAGGAGCTCCGCCCGGTTCTCGCGGTGATCGGTTCTATGGGACAAGTTGCTGAGGTCACGCAGGGACGGGATCTCCGTTCAAGGCAGCGGTGAGTAGTTTCCTAACTCCGTCTGCGGTTACTTCGCGCGGGTTTGCGTAGGGGTTGCGGGTTGCCAAATCAACAGCCGTCGCGATTTCTTCGTCCCTGAGCCCGAGTTCACGCAAGGAGGCAGGAGCCCCCAAGTCGAGGCTGAGTTGCCTTAGATAGGCGGCTGGGTCCTCGGCGCCCGTTGCCCGTTGCAGGGCTGCGAGTGCGTGCGGGGCCGACTTCGCGTTATATGCCAAGGCGTAGGGTAGAACGACTGTGTGGGTTTCGGCGTGGGGAAGATTGAACGTGCCGCCCAGGGTGTGGCAAAGCTTGTGGTGAAGTGACATGGTCGTGGCGCCCAGAGTGGCTCCGCAGAGCCAGGCTCCGTATAGCGCCTCGCTTCGATGGTCGATGTTGTCCGAGTCTGCAGCGACGCGTGGCAGAGCGCCCACGAGCGAACGGACGCCTTCCTCGGCCATGAGGGAAATGATGGGGGAGCCATCCGGGGCGTACAGAGCTTCGACAGCGTGAGCGACGGCATTGAAGCCGCTCGTGATGGACATGCCAACAGGCAGGGATAGCGTTAGTTCGGGGTCGTAGATAACGCTGGTGGGGAGCACTCGTGAATCCTTGCCCGTCTTTTTCACACCGTCCGCGGTCAGTCCCCAGACGGGGGTCATTTCTGATCCGGCGTACGTGGTGGGCAGGGCTATGATCGGCGTGCCAAATTCGAGGGCGATGGCCTTTCCCAGGCCGGTGGTGGAGCCTCCGCCTACTGCGACGCAGCCGTCGGCGCCGGCCTCGTTGGCGTACCTTTGAGCATCGCGGGCCGTTTCGATCGGGACGTGCATTTGAGCCTTGGCATAGACCCCGACGCTGAGCTCACCCAAAGAATCGGAGATCTCTTGGGCCAGATCTTTTTGATACTCCGTGGCGAGGACGAGAACTCTCTTGAGGCCGAGACTGTTGACCTCGTCCGCGAGCTTTGACCGATAGCCGGCGCCGAAGCTGACGCGCATAGGCAGGGCACTATAGAAAAACGAATTGGACATGGATGTCTTCCTCTTAGGACTCGGGGTGCAGGACAATGTCGAAGTGACCGTGTCGGAAAGGTGAAGGGACGCCGTAGCGTTCGGCTTCCTGGCCGTCCTGTTCCTGAACGAAGTCTTTGACGAGTGACCCTTTCACCGCGAAAACGGCGTCAGAGTCGATGTAGTCACTTCCCGCAATGAATATGTGGGTGGTCAATTCCCGGAATCCCGGTGCAGTCACGAGGAAGTGGATGTGTGCTGGGCGGTAGGGGTGCCGGCTGGTGGCCTTGAGTAGTTCGCCGACTGGTCCGTCAGTAGGGATTGGATAGTGCATAGGGATTACGGATCTGAAGTGAAAGCGCCCTTCGGCATCTGAACGCAACAATGCGCGGCCGTTTCCGACGCTCTGAATGGCGGGCTGCTGGACGTCGTAGAAGCCTTTGGTATCCGCTTGCCAGATGTCGATGGCGGCATTCGGGATAGGAGTTCCGTCAACGGCACGGATTCTTCCGCTTACCACGCAACGTGGGCCCTCCGACTCGGGCGAGATATCGTCCCCAAGCTCACGGGCCGGGGACTCGACCATGTGAAACGGTCCCAGCACAGTAGAATCGGTCGCCTCTGGCGTTTCCTGGCCGTTAAGGGTTTCCACGAGCATAGAGACGCCCAACACATCCGAAAGCAGAATGAATTCCTGCCTCACATCGGTGCAGGCCTGACCGGTGCGCGACAGAAAGTCGACTGCTTGTTCCCACTCCTCGATGGAGGGGGCTACATCCACCACAAAGGCGTGCAGATGAGTGGTCAGGCTTGTCAATATCTGCCGAAGCCGCTCGTCCGAAGTGGACGAGAAGCTCCGCACGACTTCTGAAGTTAGGGCGTCACCATCGACGTTCTCTGCCATTGTTTGCCTTTCCCGACGAGCGCTCGGCGCTCTGGCTGCGCTACTCTGCGCTTCTAAAACACTAGTCTATCCACTAGACGTGCATCTAGTAAAGAGGAGAAGTTGGTTCCCGACATCGCTTTTCGAGGGGAGCTCGCGGCCAGCATCGCCGTTGTCAGTCGATGCGCCAGGAAGCAGTCAAGGCCTCGAGTAGATGTTCGCGCTCAATCGGCAGGCCCCCATTGATCCAGAAATAGAGCACCCGCTCTAGTTCGATCAGTCTCGTTAGTACCAGGGCGCTTGCAAATTCACCCCCGCCCACTGCGCGGCGGTAATTTGCCATGCCTTCGGTGACACGGGTCATTCCTTCAATCCACGCCCCGCTCAACTCCGGCTCAAGTGCCAGGGCCTGTATGGCGGTGGTGGCTGCCCGTCCGCGTTCTTCCCAGTGCTTGACGACGTTCTCTACCCAAACGCGGATGACTGACCCCGAAAAATCGCCCTCCTCGTCAAGGGCTTGGAATAGGGCGTTAACCTCGGGAAGTTCACGCTCGTTCCATGTCGCGAGCAAGGCCTCGGACTTGTTGCCGAAATGCAAATAGAAGGTCGCTCTACTAGTGTTCGCCGCACCTACGATCCGAGCGACGGTAGTAGGGGCGAACCCCAACTCCGCGAACGCTTCGCGGGCCGCGTCCAGTAGCCGCTGTCGTGTAGCTGCCTGCTGTTCCTGTCGAAGGGTCAGGACTTGATGAGAAGTCATGCCTATACTGTATCCGACTAACGTCTATTCACTTGATGTCCGTCTACCGAAGGATTTCTCGCGCTTTGGCGCCAGGAGACGAAGGCTTGAAGCGGCTCGTCTTCGCCTAGGCCCATCGGCCGCGATCGTCCCGGCGCACGCCAGAACTCGGTCGAACAACCCCCTCTGGTCGCGGCCGCCCCTTTTGATTCTTGGTGACCGGGCGATTGGGCCAACTTTCAGTTCGTTAGACGAAAGTACATTTGATCTATTGAAGTCTAACGAACATTCCGGCATCATGGCTGAGTCCGGCGCTCCAGCACGGCTAAAGCCCAGCGTCGGTGTTTTGTTCGTAGCGAATGCGCAGTACACCTCGAGTACCAGCTGGCTGAACTTCCTCCTCCAGGCCATGACCACACTCGACCAACCCCAAAGTAGAAAGTGCACTTTCATGGGTACACCCGATCAATACCTCCAAAGTGAGGCAGTCGCATCAAAGTTCTTTACTGCGATGAATACCATGGACCCGGATATAGTCGGCGAAATAATTACAGAAGATGCGCGCTATAAGATGCCGTATGCCCCACAAGGCCTGCCACAGCTTATTGTGGGGAAATCCGATTTCCTAGGCTTCGTCAGCATGATCAAACAGGGAGCGGAGCAAGTCCACCCCGCATCGCCAGTGCTTCATGACATTCAACTCAACGCGATCAACCGTGACGCCTCTGTTGTGTACGCCGAATGGAAATCTACGATGCGCCTACTGCCCTCAGGTGTTGTTTACAGCAACACCTATGTGGGCGGCTCACGATCGCTAACGGTGCAGTCTGCGAATTTGTTGAGTGGCAAAATCCGGTGACCGTCATCGAGGCGTTTGGCGGCAGCGTAATCCCGCCGGAAATTCCAGGACTTTGAAAGAAGCGGCACCATCGAGTTGGTCAGACAAACCCTCAGCCAGACCAATCGCCGTGCCGGCCGATGCGCCGCCGCGCAGCCCCTTCCAACATATGAACTTCCACTCCCCATCTACTCAGATGTCAGAAGGATCCGTAACATGCTTGATCGACCACGCCGTCTGCTCTACGCCAAGATACTCTGGCATGTCCTCCCCTTTGTGTGCTTTCTGCAAGTACTCGCGTTCGCGGATCGGGCGGCAATCGCATATGCCGCTCCGAACGGGATGAACGAGGAGCTCAATCTGACCGCCACGGCTTTCGGGCTTGTTTCAGGGATCTTCTTCGTCGGATACATCCTTTTCGAAGTGCCCAGCAACTATCTTCTTCAGAAGTTCGGCACGCGAATGTGGCTCGCCCGGATCATAATAACGTGGGGCCTCGTCCAGAGCTTGACTGCCTTCGTTCCGGACGGGTTTTGGCTAAATGTACTGCGCGTGCTGCTTGGGCTGGCAGAGGCCGGTTTCGTACCAGGCGTGATGGTGTACCTCAGCGGCTGGCTTCCCGGTCCCCGTCGGGCCACCGCATTTAGCATTTTCGTGATGATGACAGTCGTCGCGTCAGTCGTCGGAGGACCAGCTGTGGTTGCTCTGATCAACTTGGGCCACTCTCTGGGTGGCTTCTTGTCAGGCTGGCGCTTTATGTTCCTGATTACCGGAATCCTCCCCATTATCGCTGGCCTCCTGCTCTTCCGGATGATGCCAGAGTCGCCTGCAACGGCGCGATGGCTGAATCCGCGCGAGAAGGAAATGGTTGCCCAGGATCTGGCAAAGGACCTTCCCGTAAAAGGTGGCCACACCTTCCGGGACGGGCTCCGGAGTCCCCGAGCATGGCTACTCGGCCTCGCGTACATCTCAATGCCGTTCTCGGGTTACGTGGTTACGTTCTTCCTTCCCACCATCCTGACGGAGCTGTCGAAATCTTCAAATGCAGGATTGGACTCGTCCCAGATAGCCCTGCTTAGCTCGATTCCGGCAATCGCAACCGCCGTAACCATGATCGTCGTGACTTGGACGACTGCTCGCTTCGGACGGCTCGGATTGCACGTACTCATAATCACCTTGACGGGCGCTACGGGCGCTGCGGTGGCCTTCGCCGTGCATCAACCTGTCCTCGCTTTGGTGGCGCTTTGCCTGGTGCAGATCGGTTCACTTGCCAGTAACGGGCTCGTCTATTCGATCCTCCCGAAGGTCCTTCAAGCTTCTGCCTTCGCGGCGGGCGTAGCGCTCGTGAACTCTGTCGGCAACATCGGTGGATTCAGCGGACCGTTCGTGATGGGTTCCATCAAGGACGCTACTGGAAACACCGACTTAGGGTTTCTGCTGATCTCTGCACTCTTCACGATCACGGGGATCATTATCTTCTTCGTCGACCGAAGTGCCTCGCGAGTGCAACGCCCCGCAGAACCTGTAGCTGTAGAGGTCGCAACGACAGCTGGTCTCCCCAAACCTTGAATTCCCCGGTCTGAACGGCCTGACTAAGCGCCGTTCAAGTGGGTCAAAGGGTTACTCAGCTCTGTTGCCGCAGTTCTTTCAGCATCCCTCCAAGGACGTATTCGACCAGTTGGATGAGGTAGGCACCCCTCCGCTGGCTTCTGCTGCCCGGCGGACGAGGGCGGGGAGACGTTAAAGGCTGCCTCGGCCCCTACCTATCCCATCGATATGACCGCCGGGCTGGTCAAGGGCGTCCTGGCCTTGGTTGTGGCGTTGAATAGGAGTTCCGTGAGATATGCCTTCGTGGGTCTCTGGGATTGCAGGGGCGGCGTGATCCTAGAGGAGGCAGCTAATTCCACTTCCGCAGTTTGTACGCCGATAATCGATGTTCTGTCGTCGGGTCGGCCGCCGGTCCTGTCGTGATGCTCGGTGTCGTCTCCGCCATGTTCTTGATGAAGGAGGGCAGTCACTGTGTTGGATATTTCATCGTTCCGGCGGGCAGAGTGTGGTCGGAGTTGGGTTGTTCGACCGGCCCGAAAGGGTGCCAACGATATGGCAATTGCCAGAGGCATCAACGCCAATTCTCAAGCGCCGGATACGATTTCACAGGGGATGAGTAGGGCCCTCATTTTCGGTGGTCGGTCGAGCAAAAGGAAGTGTGGACAGTGTCCACACTTTCCACCTCGGACTGCCCCGTACACCCATCGGATTGCCCCGGATTCCGCATGTTTCCGCCGCTTCCGAGCGTTTCCAAGGCTTGGAATCACGTTCGAGTCCCACCTCGGGCACGGCATACCCCCTCGTCAGAGGGGGTTTTTGCTTTAACGTGTGTACATTCTGGGTGGTCAGGTTCTTCTGACACTGGCCGCGGGGTGTGCCTGGCGCCGCGGGTCGCCTGTTTGGTTGTGGGGGAGCGGGTTTAGGGTCGTGGCTGGTCGGCCCTCCGCTTGCTCTGAACTGGGGTTATGCGTTCCTCTCCTGGTTCTTCAGGTAGGTCGTGGTTGGCCTACACCTCTTCATGGGTAGGGGGACTGAGGGCAACATGACTTCGAGAACCTACGTCAAGGACACCAACCATGGCCTCGCTCTTGGGTGGGCGCCTTGTGCAAGGTCATGGCGGTGTACCGACTGCGGCTGTCGGCTGTGTTCATGCCGTATTCTTTCGTTTGGGCACAGTAGAGGCCGGCTCAGGGGTCACCCATTGAAAGAGTTGAGATTGAGCGGAAGTCCCAAAATCCCGGACCGGTAACGGTGCGAAGTTGAACCTCCTGGCATTTAGCCGGGGCCTGTCTAGTCTGGGCGCGTCCATGACGACAGTGGCTTTGATGCTGGCCTTCCAGGCGGCCGGGGCTTAAACGTGGACTGTGGCTCTGTTGTTGTGCTTAGCCTCTTGTCAGGTGTCGTCCTGGGGCCGCTTGTCGCCCGTGGCTTGACCGCGTCGAGACCACAAGATCCTGGCAACCACGTAGACCCTGCGCGGTTGCATCGGCATTGCCATTGCCTTCACGTCCGACGTCACCGGGCTGTTGGTGCTGCTTGGGGTGGCCTCTGTGTGTCTGTGATCGATGGTCCAGCGATGACATTACTTGTGCTCGAGGTCCAGAAGCCAGGCTGGGGCCCATGACAGCCATCGCCCGGATGTAAGCGTTCCGCGGCGTGGGTATCGTTCTGGGCCCGTTGTTGGCTGGTGTGCTCGCGGACCGGCTCGGAAGCAGGATCGTACTGCTGATCGGCGCTGGATTATTCTGGCTTGTCGCCGCGGTCATCGTGATGATGGGTGTGCGCCGGCACCCACCTGAGAACAAGGCGCCGACACAGTCTTAATAGTTCAAGCAGGTAGCCGCCGGCCCGCCACCTTGCCTGAGGTGAAGACTGTGGGGTTGGAAGTGAGCCAGCCGTGATCAAGTTAGTACTCGGCCCCGGTTTCAGTGACGAGGGCATAGACCTCGGCTTTGTCGGCGGAGCTGAGGCCATCTCCAGGGTGGGTCCGTTCCGACCCCTGCAAGACGAATGCAGCTCCGCCGACGAGTCTTCTCCCTATTTCGCATGTGATAACTACTGACTGAAGGCGGGTAGTGGTCGGAGCCAAAGCAAATCAGCGGCTGTGATTTGCGACGGGCTACGGCCGATGTTAGCGTGGCATTTCAATCTGGAGTTTCCTCGGTCGTCCGAGTACGTAACAGTGAAAGGATCGTTTTGGGGGCGGTTTTCAGCACGACAATGTTCACGATTGCGTTCTTGGTTGTAGCAGGCCTACTTCAAATGCTGGCATCGCAGGTTAAGTCCGGCGATTCGAAGCCTAACTATACGTTTGGCATCCGCTCAAAGGCTACTCTGTCGTCTGAGCGTGCATGGAACGCTGCACACACTTCGGCGCTAGGTGCCCTGAAAGCTATTCCGGTGATGCTCATCGGCTTTGTGGCAACACTGTGGGTCATATTCGCAGTACTACCTAAGGATGATTCAAGTGTTCCGTGGATCTTCTTCTCGGGTATGGGGTTCACGGCCATCATGGTGGCCCTGCTCATGCACATGTACTACAAAGCTGATTCGCTGGCTAGACGCATTACTGAGGGCGATGAATAATCCAAAGCGGTAATCAGTCTACAACTAAATTTCTTTTCATTAATATTGGGGGATATTGTGTTTTATAGTTCGTCAAGTCGAACGTTTCGCATCAGCGTGGCTATGTTGCTATCTCTTCTGCTCGGCCCGGTTGGTATCTCGTCCGCTCAAGCATCTGTAGCTACCACTGTTTCAACGAAGAAAACAGATTTCCGAGGAAACTACAGCTCCGAAGATGCGCTCCGGCTTCTCCTGGCTGGTATCGGACCATTGGCCGAAAGTAACCCACGATTGCTTAGCCTGCTGGGTTTTGCCGCAGATCGTCCGGTCCCAACTCTTGCCGAGGTTGACCCGATCGTTCAGGACTTCCTGGTCTATTACCCTGAGTTTAGTTCCGAAGTACTGCCAAAGCTCCGCTCCGGAAAGCCCCGCTCGGTAGAGGCTGGCCTGGCCACTTTCACGCAAAAGTTCTATGACTACCTGGCCTACCGCAAGGCGATAACCGATCCTCAGGATGCGCAGCAAGTCACGCCCTATGGGTGCGGCGTGACATGGACATGTGCAGCGGTGGCTGCCTTCGTAGTGGCAAACGGCGCCTTGTATGCCAACGTAGCGGTTGCGACCTTCGTGGTCGTCGCCGGTGGCGCCGTTTTGGTTTTGCTAGTAGTTCCCGGCTATTTGGCAAACAAGGACTACATGACAACGGCAGGTGTGGAAGAGATCGGGCGGGACACCGCGATTGCAGAACTCACACGAGCGCTGCGATGAACTCGTCACTCCTATCCCTGAACTGGCTACCTGCCCAGACCTGCCATGACCCTGCATGACCCGTCACAGAGATCAAGAATGGCGGTGCTTGCGGGAGTAATTTCTCTAGCACTGTTTGGCGCCTTCTTCGCGCTTACGATCTTCTACGCCATGCCCAGCAATGTGTTAGCCGTGAAGGAGGGGGAGTCCCTTCGCCGCACATTGGTGTCAGTTGCACCCCAAGCGTGGGCATTCTTCACCAAGCCGCCCAACGATCCGGAATACGCCGTCTATCAGCTCCGAGATGACGGATCCGTAGAGTCGTTGATGCAGACTCCACAAACCCGGCCCGAAAACTACTTCGGACTAAGTCGTAAACAAAGGTCGCAGGGGCCGGAGCTGGGCGTGATTGGTAACACCATAAAGGAATGGGCCGATTGCAGCCCCGACGGCGGTCGACAGGAATGCCTCGAGAGGGTGCGATCCCTGGAAGCCCAGATCGTCGACAATGACTCACCGGTTGCTTCCGTTTGCGGCCGGATAGTAATTTTTCAGACCAAAGCAGTCCCATGGGCTTACCGGGAATTTGAATCAGAAGCCCGGTTTGAAGTTAAAGGTGCGGTTGTGGATTCGAGATGCAAGGCGCGATGAGAATAATATCCAGTCTGAAAAATGACATCTGGTCATTCAATCCACAATCCCGAATCATTGCTGTCGCCAGGAGCGGTCTGGCGCTCTCCCAGGTACTGACACTCCTACTGACACCAGCACCCTACCTCTACTCGGTTCCGATTCTGGGACAGCCTTCAACCGGACAGTGCACCCGTGCACTGGAGAACGTATCGTTATTCTGCATTGCGAGCGAGCTCTCGGATGAAGTTGTGCAAGTCTTGATGATTATTGGTCTAATCGTTGTGACTTCCGGGTTTCTTCCGCGATTTACGTCAATTCTCCACCTTTGGCTTTCCTACTCATTTGCCCATACAGTTGCCCTACCTGACGGTGGCGACACGGTATTGGTTTTCACTACTTTTTTCCTCGTGTTTATCTCTCTACCAGATAACCGGCTTTGGCACTGGTCGCAAGGCCACTCACGGTCCACTACCAGGTTCGGTGCGTGGCAAGGAATTTCCTGGGCCGCACATTGGGCTCTTAGGATCCAGGTTGCGTATATCTATCTGCACAGTGCGTTGGCAAAACTGAGTGTTGAAAATTGGAGCGAGGGAAGCGCCTTGTACTACATAGTTCGCGGTGAGTTCTTTGGAACTGCGAACTTTCTTCAAAGCTTCGTTTTCTTCCTTACATCCGTTCCTATCGTTGCCCTAACACTTAGTTGGGGAACGATGATTATGGAAGCCGTCATTGCAGGAACCCTTCTTAGCAGGCGACCCATCGTGCAGACCGCAGGGTTCGTCGCCTGCGTCTTGTTGCATGTCGGCATCATCATGTTCATTGGGATCTGGTCCTTCGCACTGGCCATGGTTTTTTCCGTAATGATTGCAGCGTCGCGGGGGCTGGGTCCTGTCATGATCAAGCTCTTGTCGGAGTTGCCCTTCAAAGCGAGTCCGCGCGGCAGGCCGGCGCCCATCGCTTGAGCAGTGAGCCGTCTGGAGGTTGCCCAAGCCAGTGCGGCGATTCGAGACCGGACCGTTGTCTGTGCCGGCCCGTCATTGGGCCCCAGCCGGACGATTCGTCGGGCGTCTATCATCCGCTCTTCAAGGTGAAGCCTGCTTTGACGCTCCCCGCATTGACTGCGACCCGAACCCGGGTGTGGACAATGTCCACACCCTCCGCCCCGGACTGGCCCGTACACCCACCGGATTGGCCCGGATTCCGCATGTTTCCGCCACTTCCCCGTGTATCCAAGACCCGGAATCCCGTTCGAGTCCCACCTCGGGCACAGCATACCCCCTCGTCAGAGGGGGTTTTTGCTTTAACGTGTTGACAGCTGTTGACAGGAGCCTCTGATGTGGTGCCGGCTGTCGCCTGGCCATCGGCTGGCCTGTTCAGTTGTGGGGGAGCGGGTTCAGGGTCTTGGCTGGTGGGCCCTCCGCCTGCTGTGAACTGGGGCTATGCAGTCCTCTCTGCGTTCGTCCGGTAGGTCGTGGTTGGCCTACACCTCTTCATCGGTAGGAGGACTGAGCGCAACATGACTTCGAGATCCTGCGGCAAGATTCTTGGTTTTGGCTCGTTGATGGAGTCAAGAGGCTTGACTCAGGAGAGCTTTGTCAGCCCAAAGGGGGTGTGGACATTGTCCACACCTAAATCTTCTTTATTGAGCCTGATCACAGCCATTTCCTCCCTCTTGTTCGGCCTACATCTACTCATCGCGTGTGAGGGCCCGAGCGACATGACGCCCGTTCGCAAGCGCACCTATACCAGCAACATCAGGACGGCACTGGCTGAAAGGGCAGCTGCCGTCAGTGTTCGTCGATTCAACAATGTTGTTACTTTCATTCGTGATGCTCCACAGGCTTTCCGGAATTGGTCAGTTTATCCGTGGGCCCAAGGGAGACATAGTTTGATGCTGTCTCAGCGATATTTTCCCTCCGAGTCAGGAACGCACTGGCTTTGCCCCCGACAACGTTCTGAAGGTCGCCTGTTGTGTAGATGATCGTGATCTTGTTTGGTCCGAAGCCGACGGTGCGCATGACATGTCCCTCGCCCGGGTCGTGGGTGACTTCCACCCGGTAGGCGCGGGATTCGAGGAGCGTTTTCACTTTCTCCTGTGCTGCGTATTTTTCGTCCAGCGACGCTTTCGGACCCAAGCTATCGCCGTAATAGTGGGTTCCTTCGGCCCCTCCACGCAGTGAACAGGACTCGCCGTAGGGTATTTTGTCTCTCTCCCACTGGCCGGGAATTATGGCTTCGACCGAGGCGATGAGGTCAATGAGTTCGGCGCGGGCTTCTTCTGGGGTCACGGCGGGTACTCCGGAGGTTGAGGAAGGGGGGTTCTGACCGGTGACAGGTGTGCAGCCGGTGAGCAGCAGAACAGTCAGGGCAGACATTGCGAGCAGGTGGGATGGTTTCATCGTCAGTGTCCTGGGGTGACTGGTTTGCCGGAATTGGTCAGGGTTCCGGTTCGGCCGAGGCTGATCTTAGCCTGGTTCACGCTTGATTCCGTACCGAGGTCGCTGTAACCGTTCGCGTCGCCGTCGCCCTTCAACGCGCCGTGCTTTGTGGTGGGAGCCAAAGTGTCCTGGCCGTCGGAACCTATGGTTGTTGCTCCAGCTAAGGTTTGCGAGGCGTTTGAGTGCTGTTCGCGAGGCCATATCGTTGGGGGTCCATTCCCGGCCTGGGCGACGAGCGACCGGACTGCTCTACCTCCCAGCACGCGATCGTCGGCGCTGAATACAGTTTGGTAGACCTCCGAACCCGGGCTGAGTTTCAGGTCCCTGACCGAGTCCACGTCATAAGGCGTACCTATGCTGCCGTGGGTGGTGATGCTGTCGACCGGTAGGCCATCCTTGTGGGCCGCTTCGAAAGTCGTAATCGCTCCATAGGAGATCGCATCGATGTTATTCCGAGCTGTGTTGCCAAGGCTGGCTTGCACGGCCTTGAGCGCATTTATGTCCTTGCTAAGGAACCCGGCACCGGAAACCGCGTTACTGTCACTGGTGATGTCCTCCGACTTCGACGGCGGCTCGAACGCCATCCAGTTCACCACCGCCACCCGGTTGTGGTCAGGGCTGCCCGCCAGCAAATACCGCTGCTCGCGGTATTGGGCCTGAGCCACATCATTGCGGTCGTTCATACCTTTGGCGACGTTGCTGAACAGGCCGGGGATTTGGTAGGTCGTGTACTTCGCCGCGTCCAGGTCACCGAAACTGATCGCGGCACCGGGTATGGCGGGGTTGAAACTGATCAACTGCCGAGGCGGCTCAGTCTTCCATTGCCCGTTGTAAGTCATCGTGTCCCAGACCCCGATGACGGCGGCCATCTCCGCGTCACTCATGCCCCCCGGACGGTCACCGTGATTGCTGTTGTATACATCGATCAGGTCCTTTCGTCGCTTCAGCTCGACTCTGTTCGCGGCGTCCCTGGCGGTGTTTGTTACGCCTTGGAGGTTGCCGATGATCCCGGGGAAGGCTTCGATAAGGAGCAACTGAGTCTCGCCGACGGTGACTTTCCCCGTGTCAGTGTTCACTGTGTGACCGAGGCTGATCCACCATGCTGTGGTCACGGCAGGGTTGTATTCCTGCTGGTGCAGGAGTCCTTTGAGTCGGTCTTTGTTCGCGGGGACGGCGAGCCAGGCTTTCAATTGCGCCCCGTTGAGGGCCGCGAGGTCGTTCAAACTTACTTGCCCGGGTGGTGCGTACTGTATGAGAGCCCCGTTCAGCGCTGTGTCAGCCAAAGAACCGATGCCGGCTGTTTCGAACGCGGTGGCGACCTGCTCTATCCAATCGGCGTCTGCTGCGTTGGCAGCGAGCAGCCGCTCAAAACCGGCAACAAACGACTCATTCTCGATGTTCACCCACGAACACGACGCGGTGAATCCACTCCAAGCATTCCTGACGCTGCTGAAGTGTGAGTTCAGGGTGTTGGTGGCGGTCCGGGACACCGACGCGAAGCCGCGCAGCTTGCCCGGATCTGCCGAGGTGGTTCCGGTACCTGGTCCGCCGGGGAACCGAGTCCGGGCCCGCGGGGAAAACACAGCTGAAACAGCCGGTGCTGGGACCGGCGTTCTCTCGGGCATCGGGTCCACGGTCATCGTTGCGATGGTCACAGCCTTGTGCAAAAGACCCCCGGACAAGAGTTCCTGTTTACGGATATTGTCCCGTTGCTGCCAGGCGGCGAGTTTCTTTAGCCGGGACTTCTCTTGTTGGGCCCTGTGCTTGGCGTCCCGAACGTCCTCAGAAAGGGCTGCCAGAATGCCCGCCAGCTGGCCGCGGTCCTCGGACCTGATGCCACAGGCCTCGATGAACAAGCGTGCATAGCCGCCCTTGAAGTCCACCAGTACCTGTTCCACAGCTCCGTTCAGGAAGCCTCCTTCAGCGCGCAGAACCTCGTCGGCGGAGTCCGCGGCACGGATCAACGCATCAGCTGCGCCATCGTCAAAAGCAATCTCCATGCACGTCCCCCACAGCGAACAATAAATCCAACGACTAGCATAACCGCTGATTGCTTCTCTTGAGGGTCTACGCAGACGGATGACTTTAGGATGGACGAATGTCCGATGAAATCAAGAAGCACCGGTTCCTGACCATTGAACAGGTCGCCAGGAACTCAATGTCTCCGTGAGCCAGATCAGAGCGCTGCTGAAAGCAGGAGACCTTCGCGGTATCCAAATCGGTGTCGGAGCGTGTGGCGCATTGCTGCCACTGATGTCGAGGACTACATCACTGAGGCGTACAAGCTGACGGCCGAGCGTATTGCCGCCGGCGAGCTGCCGGAGTGAGTGCCTGGCCTATCCATCAGATGTCACCAGATGTCCCAAACCACCCCGGCGAACCTGTCGGCTGTGTCGGATCTGGCTTCCTCGTCGCCCAGCGGTTCCAGCACGCACAGCAGGGCCCGGGCGAATCTCGTACCGGCATTTTCCAACTGCGTGGACATCTCGAACTGATTCAGATAGTCCCAGCATTTTTCTTTGGCTGTTTCCAGGGTGTCCGGAGTTCCCTTGCCGGATATCCAATAGGCGTCAGCTGTGGTTAGAACCGGCTGAAGCTCCATCGGCAATGAAATTTCTCTGATGAAGTGCAGCAGCACCAGCATGAGGGCTTTCCACGGGTCTGTTTCCTTTGCCTCTGCGATGACCGCTGCAGCGGAGCGCAGTTCCAGTGAGGTCAGGGGGCCATGCAAGTCACGCACATCCGGAAAGGGTGCGCCACCGATGATCTTGTTGAGTTCCTGCCTGACCGCCTCTGCGGCTGCGGGGTCACCGTCGTAGTAGTCCTCCCAGAAGCCGGGCACGAGCCAGCTGGTCGGTGCGAAGACCAGCGTGCCGCCCTCACGGATGCGGGCCTCCCAGCTATCAGGCACGGTGCCATCCACGGTGATGAACGCTGTGGAGTCGAACAAGGCAAGGCCGTTTTCATTATCGGCGAGAAGCCGAAGCAATACACGCCCGCCTGGGTAAGCAAGCAACGAGACCACATGGTATTCAGCGTCGAGAGTGAGCCATGGACTGGATTCCAGTGTTCCCCGTCCGTCGTTGGTGAGGAGCTGCGTGCATCTGACCTTCACTTGTTAGATCCTTCGTGCGCTGGGACTGTACCCGAGGTGACTTTCCTGGGGGCTAAGTTGCAGCGCGAGCTCACGAAGCCGTCGAGGCCGGAAGGGCTTGATCAGATAAGCACCGCCGCCGTCATTATCTGTCCCGGCGACAAACGAACTACGTGGTAGGTCGAATACAAGGTGACCTTACAAACTCCAATACGGCGCGCGTGCAGGCGGATCTGTGACTGCTTAGTGGATGCGGAATTGCGTTAGTGATGGATTCATGTTGTCAAGTCTTGCCCAAAATTCAGCTCCGGTTATGCGTTAGTCTCTTCATTGGACAAAGTGTTCTGCTGATTCTTTGCATGCCCTCAAAAGGAAGATTGTTTTATGACCAACCCGAATTACCCTCACCCGCCGCAGAATGACGACGTAGCCGCGCCGCTGTATGGTGCCAGAATTGGGCAAGCAATTAGTCGCTTCTTCCGCAAGTACACGGTCTTCCACGGGCGTGCGTCGAGAAGCGAGTTCTGGTGGGTCGCCCTGGCCCACGCAGCACTGTCGTTAATTCCGGCCGTCGTCCTGAGTGTTGGTGTTGTCATCGGAGTCTCCTATGCCTCGAGCAATCAGGAGCCGGTCTACTACAACAACGGCAACGGAACACAGACCCTTCTCGGCCATTCCCAGCCTGGGATTCTCGAGAATCCCACCGCTGCTGTTCTCATCTTCGTTGGGGCCGCGATCTTGGCCCTGCTCTTCCTCGCTACCGTGGTTCCTTTTCTGGCGCTGTCGTGGCGTCGCCTGCACGACGCCAACTTTCCCGGCCCGTTCTACTTCTTTTCAGCGGTTCCCTTCATTGGCTCTTTGATCCTTCTCTTTCTCCTAGCCCAGCCGTCAAAGGATGACGGGCGTCGATTCGATCGCCCCGTAACGCCGGACATGCCTCTGACCCAGCCTTGACCGTGGCTCCGGGTGCAGAGTTGGTGCTGCAGGCGTCGCCGGTGCGGTCCTGAGATCGGCGGGGGCTGGATTCGTGATGAGCCATCACGCGAGCTTTTGACGCGCCTGAGGATGGGTGACTGAGTACCTCGAGATTGAGGACGCCTCGGATCAACGGCTACGGCATGACTTCCGCACTAACGAGGCCTTCAATCTCAGACGGTAGACATGCGTTGGCCTTGGAGGTCCGGTAATTCAAGGCGGCAAAAAGGAAGTGTGGACAATGTCCACACTTCTCGCCCCGGACTACCTCATACAGCGGCCGAACTGGCCCGGATTCCGCATGTTTCCGCCACTTCCCAGCAATGACAAGGCCCTGAATCCCGGTCGAGTCCCACCCCGGGCACGGCATACCCCCTCGTCAGAGGGCGTTTTTGCTTTGACGTGTGTACAGATGTGGACACGAGTCTCTGTTGTGTGGTGCCGGCTTGTGCCTGGCCGCCGGTTGGTCTGTTCAGTTATGGGGGAGCAGGTCCGGGATCCTTGGCTGGTGGGCCCTCCGCGTGCTCTGAGCTTGGTGTATGCGTTCTCCTCTTGGTTCGTCGCGTAGGTCGTGGTTGGCCTACACCTCTTCATGGGGAGGGGACAGAGCGCTGCATGACTTCGAGAGCATGCGTCGGGATCACCTGGCTCCGGCTCGTTCCCGCAACAAGGACCCTGGCTGGTGGATCCTTTGCTACGCCTAGGGGCCCGTTGTGCGTTGTCCAAACCTGGAACTGCTTCTACGGCTGGCCACAGTTGTTGCATTTCTACCGGGGTCCACACAGGGGCAATGCGGGGGACTGGCCTGGGTATATGCTTTCGATTCGCAAACGATCCGCGTGGACCCGAATGGGACGGCACAAACAGTACGGAGCGTTTTGCGGCTAGGCGATCCAACGACGAACTGCGGGATGTGCCCAACGATTTGTGGATCCAGCTGACCTATGGCCTTAAGGGGACGTGAAGGTCGGAGCCGCCTTCAGGGGTGAGCCGGTTTCCCATTTTTACCAGCATCGGGGCGGGCACAAAGCTGCCGGCGAAGAGGGCTTCGCCTTGCCGGAAGAGTGGAGAGCGCTCCAGCATGGCGGCGGGTACAAAACCGAAAATTGTCGCGATCTCCTTCAGGTCTACCGGTGAGGCCATTTTCATGAGGGCCAGGTTGTCGCACTGGGAGATGATGCTGGGGTGGATACGGGACGGGCGCTGCGTCGATAGAAGCAGCCATAGCCCAAACTTTCGCCCTTCTGCCGCGATCTGAATGATCTTCTCCCGAACGGCCACGTGCAGGGGGCTTTCTCCTTCGGGGGAGCATAAGTTGTGGGCTTCATCGATGACTATTAGCAGCGGCTTGCGTTCTTCCCGTTTGGCCCACAGGTCTTCAAGGACGGCCATTGCAACCACCAGTGGCTCATCCGGATTCGCGAAGCCACCAAGGTCAAGGACAGTCGCGTCGGGACGGTGTTGGAGGATCTCCGTGGCAGTTTCCCGTGGCCCCGACCAGACGGCCCAGTCGATGACCCTCAGATTCTCAATACGGGCGGCCAACGCCTCGGCTGCTTCCGTTCCCCGATCCCGGAGCCGAGGCACAACATTCGCTGGATCCAAGGTCCCGACTGTTTCCTCGAGTCTCATAAGCTCGTTGTACTCTTCGCGGTCGTTCAGGGGGTGGAGATGGAGGATGGCACCCCTGGCGCGCAACGGGAGGTCGGTGAAACGCACCACCAGCGCACGGGTGTTGGCTGGCGAAGGGCGAAGAACCCGAATGTCCCGGTCGGACGGGAGTCCCTCCATCCCTGAGGCGTTTCCCTCCGGCCGTCCGCCAAGATTCACGAAGTCCGCGTTCGGATCAAAAATAACGATCGGGAGGCTCGTGTGGAGGATGAGCTGCTCGAGGACAACGCCAAGTGCATAGGTCTTTCCTGAACCGCTTTGCCCACACCAGAACGTGTGTCTGTTGAAGCGGTTAGCGAGGAGCCTCGCCGTTGCATTGTCTGATCCATACGAGCCAATGGTGAGTGTCGCTGGGGTCCCTGAGTAGAGGAGCTCGATAGTGGATGCATCCGCTTGCTCAACCGTCGCGGACGCAAAGGGACGCACTTCATGGGTATCCAGGCCGTGACCGTTGTCGGAGACAACTCCGAAAATTCTCCCCGCACCCTGGAAAGGACCGCCCATTTCGAACGTCAGATCGTCCACCTGGCCCAAGACTCTTCTGCCGTCTTGTCTTTCGAGGACTACGTATGAGCCGGGTTCGAAGACCGCTTCGGCAGATCCGGCTAGTTGAAAGTAGCGCCCGTCCACAGAGGCAGCTGTTGCATTTTCATTCTTCGATTCTTTGGGCCTGGTCATGATTTCAGCAACCGTGCTTTGAAGGCAATGAATTCCGCTTCGCTCATTACGCCGTCGTCCATGAGGGTCTTGGCTTCGGCGATTTGTTGGGGGACATTCGTTCGAGCGACCGTTTGGACGTAGCGGGCGAAGTCATCCCGGGCTACGTCCGCCTTGGCAGCTCTCCGCAGTGACATGCTCTGTCCATGGGCAATCAGATAAGCAAGTCCACCAAGGATCGGCAGGAAGATGATGACGACCACCCAGATGGCTTTGCCCCATCCCGGGCGTTGGGAATCGGAGAGTAAGTCAGCGACGATGTGGAAAAGCACGATCAGGTAGGAGACGTACAGTGCTATTCCGATCGAAAACCAAATGATCTCGAAAATATTCATTTTGCTCCTCGCATTTCAGAGAAGGCGTTCGTCATACGCCCATTTGAGCTGTCATTCGCCCGGAACGAACTGCCTGTTGAAGCTGTTCGTAGTCGTGTTCGGTCTGGTCGGCGTAGCGTTTGGCCCAGCTGGTTATGGCTTCGTCGAAGGCCTCACCCTTGCCCAGGTAGCCGGGGATGAAGGCGCTGCCGGCGCTCTGGGAATGGGCCCTGGCGAGCATCCAGCCGCACAAGCCCGCATAGTCTGCGGTTTCCCGCGGTTTGAGGTCCGACAAGATGAAGGAACCCTTCATGTCGCGGAACTGCCGGATGTAGAAATCCCGGAGCAAGCCGTCCGAGCCCTTCACATCACTGATCCAACCCAGGAACGGGTCTGATTGTGCTTGAAGGATACGCTGGGCTCCCACAACACGAGCCCCTTCCCCCTTTGCAAGTGTCTCTACAATCCGTTCTGGATGGTGCCCTGCACCTCCATGGCTTTCCAGCACTGACGGCCCGGCTTCTTTGGCCTGCAGGAACAAAGGTTCCCCCGCTGGTCCCTCGAAGAGCAGTACCCAGTTCCGCCTTCCCACGCTTCCCACCCCTACGATTCGCAGTGCGTAGTCCACCAATCTGAATTGGCTCATCAACAGCGCGGTATCTGCGCGTAGCGTGGTTCGATAGAGCGAGACGAGATTTTCCATCTGGGGCAGATCCATGACTTCCGGGTGGCGCACGATCGGTGGTTGATCGACGATCCTCGGATTGCCCGCCTCCGTTTCCCGGGTGAGCTTGGCCAGGGTTTGCTCGGAGGTGCGTTGGCGTGCCTTTTCTCCGGCCGATTTCACGTGCCGGCCGCGCATGGCTTTGGTGCTGCGGAGCAGATCTGCGTCAACGTGGAAAAAGTATCGCTCCACGGCTGTGTGCTGATACAGCTGCTGGAGTGCTTCACGATAGCGCCGGAGGCATGCCTGCGTGGCTGTGCGGCATTGTTCCTCCGAGTGCGAATCATTGCGTCCGTTCACCCAGACGCTTGCAGCCAATCGCTTGATATCCCATTCCCAGGGAGCGGGGAAAGCTTCATCAAAATCATTGAGGTCGAAGATCAGACGACGCTCGGGACTCGCGAAGAATCCATAGTTGGACAAATGGGCATCGCCGCAGGCCAAGACGGTGTGGCCCGTCACTGGTGCATGGGACAGATCCTTCGCCATGATGGCCGCAGCCCCGCGGTAGAACGCAAACGGAGATTCCAGCATCCGTCCTATTCTCACGGGAACCAGTTCGGGCAGGCGGCTGGCATGCTGGCCTTCAAGGATCTCGACGGCGTCGCGCGGCTCCGGTTTGAAGGCGGCATGGTCCCGGCGGGGCATGGTTCCGCGGGCCGCTTTGCCCGCTGCCTTGGCGCGGGAAAGCGAGCCGCTGTGCAGCTCCCGGGCCTGCGGGGATAGGTTTGGCCGCTTGTGGCTTTCCGAGGAAGTCGAGCCTTTCATTTTTAGTCCTTCTAGCCGAGGGTGTTCCACGAGTCGGGTCAAGCCGACCCGGCGGGATAGGTTTCCAGGGGCACTTCATCCCGGTCCCAGGAATCAAGGATGGGAGTGACGATCCGCCAGAGTTCCACGGCCGCCTCGCCCCGCACGGACAGGGAGGGTTTTCCGTCAAGGATGCCCGCGAGAATTTCGCCATAGGCAAGGAGGGCGCCGGGCCCGAACTCGGCAGTCATTTCGGTTCTGTCGATCGTGAGGGGATCGCCCGGTCCATTGATATTGAGTTCCAGCGACATTGCATCCGGTCCCAGGAAGATGCGCAGCTTCGCCGGTTCAGCGGCCCCGGTGAGGCCTATGGGAATGTGCTGGGCCGGCTTGAACCGGACAACAATCTCACGTCGTTTCTCTCCGAGGGCTTTTCCGGATCGCAATGTGAACGGAACGCCCGCCCAGCGCCAGGAATCAATGGCGAATGTCGCCTCAGCCAGCGTTTCAGTGTTCCGGGCGGGATTGACTCCCGGTTCATCCGCGTAGGCTGGGATCGGGCGCCCGTCCACCGTACCGGCGTCGTATACTGCACGCCGGCTGGAAACAGCCGCGCTGTCACCCCACAGACGGGTTGCGCGTAGTACAGCGCCCATGGCCTCGCGGATGTCACCGGTTCCGATCCTCGACGGCGGCTCCATGGCCAGAACCGCCATGACCAGAAGCAGATGGCTCTGGATCATGTCCCTCAGGGCGCCGGCATTGTCGTAGTACCTCGCGCGGCCTTCAAGGGCCAAGGTCTCGTCGTAGACGATGTCGACGCGTTCAATGTGCTGGGAGTTCCACAGCGGTTCGAAGATCCGGTTGGCGAAGCGCAACCCTACGAGGTTGAAGACCGTTGAGTTTCCCAGAAAGTGGTCCACCCGATCGATCTGGTCTTCGGGCACGAGCCGGGTCAGCTGTGCATTGAGGGCAGCCGCACTTTGATGGTCGCTACCAAAGGGCTTCTCCAGCGCCAGGACGGTTCCCTCTGGCAGTTCGATCTCTTTCAATGCAGCAATGGTGCGCGCAGACACCATCGGGGGAAGCGCAAAATACACCGCCGGACGCCCAATGCATGCGCTCAGGATTGTTGTCAGTTCCTGCGGGTCGGTGACGTCTGCTGCGAAGTAGACGGTGGCGTCGAGCAGCGTTTCCACTGCTGGTCCGGCTGCTTCCCGGGCGCCGAACGAGGTGCGCACCACAGAACGCCAATGATCGTCCGTCCAAGGCTCCACCCCTGCGCCCAGGAGCTGAACCCGACGTTTTGGCTGATCGGTCAGGAGCTGGCCGAGGGCAGGCAGCAGCAGCCGGGAGGTGAGGTCCCCGGAGGCGCCGAGGATGACCAGGCTCGACGTTTCCGGCTGCCCGGGGTCGGAACCACGTTCTGTGGTCATGGCAGTCTCCTTTAGCCAAGTCCGCGACGGGATTCGGAGGCACCCGTGGGGGCGTCCCCTTCAACGGGGCGGGAGGACAGCGTGACCGAGCCTGAACCATTGGTGGTGGCTGCCAGCACGGCGGCCGTCTCGTCGACGTCAGGGTATTCCGGACGGAGTGCGACCGGCGGTGACGACTTGCCAGTCCGCCGCTTCCGACGGGCGGCGACCGACAAGTTGAGGGCCTCCACAGCGATGGCGAACGCCATGGCCGTGTAGATCACTGCCTTGTTGACGTGCACGCCCAAACCCTCGAAGACGAGGAAGCCGCCCACCATGACCAGAAAGGCCAGAGCGAGCATCTTCACGGTGGGATGGGCATTGACGAACCGGAAAATGTGCTTCGATGCGAAAAGCATGACCCCGAAGGAAACCAGCACCGCGGTGGCGATCACCCAGATGTTGTCCACCATTCCGACGGCGGTGATCACCGAGTCCAGGGAGAACACAAGATCCAGCAGAATGATCTGCACCAGCACGCCTCCAAAGGTCGCGGTTGTTCCTGTGTTGTCCAGGTGGTCTTCCTCGCCCTCAAGCTTGTGATGAATCTCGGTAACCGCTTTGTAGATGAGGAATCCACCGCCAGCGAGCAGAAGCATGTCACTCCAAGAGAAGCCAATACCAAAAACGGTGAAGAGGTCCTCGGTCAGTCCGATGATGTAAGTCGCGAAAAACAGCATGACGATCCGAAGCAACATGGCCAAGGTGAGACCAATATTGCGGGCCTTCGGCTGCTGTTCCTTGGGTAGCTTGCTTGCGAGAATCGACAGAAAAATGACGTTGTCGATGCCAAGTACCAGTTCAAGGATGAAAAGCGTGACGAACGCGACGATCAAGTCCGGGGTAAAAGTTGCCGCAAGTTCCATCGGGCCGCTGCTTTCTCTGGTGTGAGGGGAATCCGCGCCGGGATACACCCAAGCTAGTTGCCGCAAAGCCTCGGCAAATCATTCCCACAGGGTGAGGTTGGGGTAACCAGACGGCCGGATCGCGAGAGGCGGGTTCATGCTTTAGGTCGCTGTCCGGGACTTACCGGCCTCGGTTAGGGGCTCAACCCTGCCTCTGGCTGAGTGGGAGCAGCCTTTCCGGGCAGCCTGACGGGTCATCAGGTACCAGTTCATCCCCGGGGAATGATGACCCTCCGCCATGGCGCCCGCATGATGGATCCAATGGCTGCCCACGCCCGCCAAACCCCAAGGAAGAGGTCGTCCGGATGAACGAGTACCCATTGATTGCCGACCACGGCCTGATCGGTGATCTCCAAACGGCGGCACTGGTAGCCACGGACGGCACCATCGATTGGTTCTGCAGTCCACGCTTTGATTCGCCCAGCATTTTCGCGTCCTTGCTGGACCATGCGAAGGGCGGACACTTCACAACGCGCCCCCGCGACGATGCGTTTGCTACCAAACAGCTCTATTTTCCCGATACAGCGATCCTCATCACGCGTTTCCTGACGGAGGCGGGGGTAGGGGAGATCATCGACTTCATGCCGACGAAAGGCACTGCCCCAGCCAGGAGCACCGGCTCGTTCGAATGGTCCGATGCGTGCGGGGGAGCATCTCATTCGACATTGAGATAGCTCCCCGCTTCGACTACGGAAGGCAAAGTCACCAGGTGAGCGTCAGTCCCGAGGGGGCATTCTTCGACACTGGTGAGACGCGCTTGAGCCTCAGCCTCATCAAGGAGGCTGACGATGAAGAGCTGGGATCATATGAGGCCACCGACGACGGTGACATCCGTATCTCCCTCAATCTGGGAGAAGGACAAATGCGTGGGGTTGTCCTGAAGACCGGCCCGGACGTTGTCCCGGCCTTGGTGCGGCCGGTCCAGGCTCAGCAGCTGGCTGATGAGACCGCGCATTTTTGGCACCACTGGCTGAGCCAATCCACGTACACAGGACGGTGGCGCGAGGAACTTGAGCGCTCGGCCATCACCCTGAAGCTCCTGACGTATGCGCCCTCAGGTGGACTGGTTGCGGCTCCCACCGCCGGGCTGCCTGAAGAGATCGGAGGGGAACGAAACTGGGACTACAGGTTCACCTGGGTTCGTGACGGGTCCTTCTCGGTGCACACGTTGGTCCGGATGGGATTCGTCGACGAGGCTATCGCCTTCAGCCAATGGCTCCGCGATCGCATCATCGAGCACAGGGGTGATGACACCAGGAGCGATTCCGGCCCGCTGGACATCATGTACAGGGTCGATGGGAGTTCCGATCTGCACGAGGAGGAGCTGCCCGAGTGGGAAGGGTACCGCGAATCGCGCCCGGTGAGGATCGGGAACGGGGCCGCAGGGCAGCTTCAGTTGGACATCTACGGCGAAGCGATGGACGCCGTCTACTACCTCGACAGTGTAGGTATCGGGATCGGGCACCCCGGATGGCTCGCTATTTGCGACCTGCTTGACTGGCTCGCAGATCACTGGGATCAGCCCGAAGAAGGGATCTGGGAGACCCGGGGCGGACGCAAGGACTTCACGTACGGAAGGCTCATGTGCTGGGTGGCCTTTGACCGCGCCATCCGACTGGCTACGTCGCATGGGCGGCCTGCTCCACTCGATCGGTGGATAGCTGAACGGGATGCCATCTACCACCAGATCATGGACAAAGGATGGAGTGATGAACGCCAGGCTTTCGTCCAGCAATACGGTGACACTGTCCTTGATGCTTCCCTGCTGAAAATGGCCCAGGTCGGCTTCGTATCGCCGGGAGATCCCCGCTGGCAGTCGACCCTCCGCGCGATGGATGCAGAGTTGGTCTCGGACAGCTTGTTGTACCGCTACGACCCCAGTGCGTCCCCTGACGGATTGCTCGGCTCCGAGGGGACATTCTCCCTGTGCACCTTCCTCTACGTGGATGCCCTGGCACGGTCGGACCGGCTCGATGAAGCGCGGCTGACGTTCGAGAAAATGCTGACCTACGCAAATCACGTAGGGCTGTACTCAGAGGAGATCGGGGCCACAGGAGAGCAGCTGGGCAACTTCCCGCAGGCGTTCACCCATCTTGCCCTCATCGATGCTGCCATTACCCTGAATGAGCGGCTCGACGCCGCCCGGAAGGGCCGCCGGTCCCACTCCGGCGACATGGCCTAAGGCACCCTGTGGCTGTTCCTCCGGAAGAACCGAACCGGACCACGACCAGAAAGCCCTCCGGGCGGACAGGTGTTGTGGCTGTCGGGATGAGCATCGCAGTCTGGTGGCCCTCTTTCACCCTGGGTGCCTGGGGAATCCTGTTCTTTGAACAGATTCTCACCGTATGGGCCGCGTCAACGGCGGCACTCCTGGTGGTTCTCGTCCGTCGTACCGCCGATCGTCACCGCGTGGCCAAAGCGGTGGCATTGTCTGTCCCCAGCCTGTGGTTGGTGCTGGCGATCTTCTTCGAGGGAGACGAAGGCATCCTGGGGAGCGCGGTAAAAACCCTCGGGGGTACCGTGGCGATCCTGGGGATCCCGGCCATGATCTGGGTTCTGGCGCGCGTAGTCTGGCCGGAATTCGGTGATGACCTGCCTCTGAAGTGGCGGCTGATTGTGGTCGGTGCCGTCATGGTCATCGCTGCCGCATCGTTCGGCCTAGGCGCTAATCATGCAGCCTTTTTGACGTGTGAGGACTTCACCATCAGCGGCAACTCGGAACCGCCGGGGTGCGTACGCCACTAGCCTCAACGAATGGTCCCTATCCGGCAGGCAATTCCTTTGCCACTGGTGGAAGCGCCTCATGGATCAGCATCTCCGGCGCCCGGGACACCATCAGCCATGCAGGCAGGATAGCCACGCACAGCACCGGAAGTACTGTTGCGTCAGCCACGATGACCACCGCGATGAAAAGTGCCACCCATCCATCGCGTGCTACGGGGAGGACAACTCCCATGACGCCACAGGCTATGGCCAAGCCCATGGGCAGCGTCGGCATGACGGCGTGCGCCGCGACGCCAACAGCCGCGCCAATGAAAACCGCGGGAAAGATGCGACCGCCTCGGAATCCTGCAGCGGCAGAGATGACCAGTGCGGCAAGTTTGATCGCGATGATGAACACGATCGTCCAGAGGGGATACTCGGCGTGGTTGCGGACCAGCTCAGCTGTCTGTTGCGCACCTTTGAACAGGGTGATCGGTCCGCCGATAACGCCCAGGACGCCCAAAAGGATCCCGCCCAACGTGATGTACAGCGCTGGATGCTTAAGCCCGTGGAAAAAGCGGTGCGCGTAGGGAAACACTACTACGGCTGCGAGACCCACGAGTGTTGCAACGATGGTGACTGCAATGCCCGCGCCGAGGTCTGCGGCGTTGGGCGCGCCCAACAGGGGGAACGCGGGCGCGGGGAGCTGTGGCCCGTCCAGCCACCTCATGGTTACCGCTCCTGCACCGGCGGAAACCAAGGGCGCAAACAGCCGGTCCCACAGAGCGCCTCCGCCCTTGAAGCCGGCGACAATTCCCGTGAAGACCAGAGCGGCCGCAACCGGCGTCCCGAAGAGCGCACCAATGGTGCCGGCAGCCGTCACCATGACCACTACCTCGGTACTGACGCCCGGCCAGAACCTACCCACCAACGCAACAAGGATTGCCGTATTGAGAGCAATGATGGGAATCTCCGGGCCCAGGCTGACACCGCCTGCCAGGCCGAGCACCGTCACCACAAGCAAACTCGGGACAGTTGAAAGCCTCAACGGCGGGGCGACGAGTTCCGTCGTCGCCGAGTCGCGTCCACCGTGACCCGGCGCGAACTGGACTATCAGACCAATGGCCAGGCCCGTCAAGCTGAGAATCCCAAAGATCCACCAACCGGATGCCGGGTCAATGCCCCATGCCTCGGGGAGAGTTGACCAGACAGCGTGTTCGACGGCATGGGCCAGCTCTTCTACAGCGAACAACCCCACCGCAGAGATGACTCCGACGACGAGCGATGGGAAGGAAAGGGCTAGATGTGTCCCAAGCGACGGCGCGTCATGGGCGTTCTCAGAGTCCATAGGGGTCAGCCCCCGGGCTGGAACTCTGTGGCGCGATGGCGGGGCGGCAGACGATCTCCACGATCAGTATCAGCAAACCGGCGATGATCGCTGTCCAGATGGCCACGCCCGCGGTCGGTTCCTGCCAGAAGATCAGGACGAGTACAGCCACCCCAAGTATCGCCGCTTCCAGGATCCGGCGGTACCGCGCCAAGGAGCGCTGCCAGGGCTTAGCGTTGCCACCACCGAATTTTCCAGTGAGTGCATCTCCAGCACGGGCCACACCTGTGCGGAGTTGCGTCGCCGCTCGCGACTGGCCCCCAAGGAAGGCGACTATGGCTACGAGCAGGCCCAGGACGAAGACAAGCCTGAAGTTGACCTTCAATGGCAAGACGAGGGTGTCTATCAGGCTTTGTGCCGCTGCCGGAGACACAGCTTCCGGCGGGACCACGTTGAGATAGATTCCACGGCCAATGGCCAGTGCCAGCGCCAGCAAGGCCATGGCCGCCGCGATTGCCAGCCCTACCGAGATGGTGGCGCGTCTCCTTCCACCTCTGGGAGCGACGGCGATTGCCCCGAAGGCGGTGACGACCGACAGCCCTACGAGCAGGGGTGCGGCGCTGTCCAAAGTGTTAATGGCCTGGGCGGCCCTCGCAAGTTCCGGGGATTGGAAGAGTGTGATCCGGGCGTCGGTCTCAGGAATTCTTGCAGCGATGCCGACGCCGCGCTCAACAAGCCGTTCCTTCACCCGGGCAATGATCTCCTTCGTGGAGATGGTGACGGCTCCGCTTTCGTCAATTCTGGCGATGCCATCAGTCTTGCCCTTGGCAAGGTTCACCACGCCTTGGTGCGCGGCGCGGTTCACCTGGATCCATAGGTCATTGAACTGGGGTGTGGCTACGTAGTTGGTGACGGCGGTGTGGACGAGGGTCTTGAACTGCTCGGCGATCGCCGGTGCGAGCCCTACCAGGACGGGTGCCACGCGCGGAAGGGCGACGGTGAGCTCGGCCAAGGCATCCCGGGTTGTTTTCTCGACATCCACGGCCGCGACAACTTGGTCTGTGACTTTGTCGGCAATTTCGCGCTGAACCACGGGGTCCGCAGCCAGGGGTGCAACGGTGGCAATGTAGCGTTCGGTGTCCAGTACCTGGGCCCTCAGATACATTGCGGGCACGGCGCTGAGCGCCAATACTGCGGTGACAAGAATGAGTACGACGGCGGCGGCCCACCTAGCGATCAGCGCAGCGGATCGTTTCCGCTTCAACGGCGCCGTTTCGTACTCAGACTCCCGTTCCTGCTGAAGCTGGGCGATCTGCGCCCTCAAGCGGAGAATTTCCTCGTCCTGGGCATTCATGCCAACAGCCTCGCTTTCGCGGCGGAGAATTCCTTATCAGTGAGGACTTTTGCGGCATGCAGTTCCGCGAGTATCTCCAGCTGCTCGGCCAGCAATCCCTTGCCGGCTGGGAAGGCGGAGGGGGCAGCCGGCATCGCCTCTTCTTTGCTCCAGCGGGAGCGCCTGCGGTCATCAAGCGAACCAGCGGCGACCCGCGCTGCACCGGACAGGGCAGCAGATCGAGCAATGGTTCCGAGCAGCCCGGGCCGGCCGCTTCTGGAGAATGTCATGGGAAGTCCTTGGTCCTCGTGGTTCAGCCAGCCGGGAAACCGTCCGCTTCCAGGGCTGTGACAACGGTTTCGTTGGGGATTCTCGCGTAGAGGGTGGTGACCCCTCCTGATTCCCGAACCGCATCGGAAAGGCGCTTCGCCCAACGATGCTCCAACGCCACCACCAAAGCGGTTTCGTTGTTTCCGATTGATTCGGCAGCGACTTCAAGATCTGCGTCACTGAGCAGCGTGAACGGCCGTGGATAGACGATCATCTCCATCCAATCCGCTTGGAGATGATCTTCCAGATCGCGGACGTGCACCACCGAGTTCTGGTCCCTGGTCAGCAGGACAAGGTCCATGAGGGCCACCGCACCTGACTTGACCGCTCCACTCAGTGCTTCGACCACGGTTTCGTCTACCTCCGGTCGTCGAAACGCGCAGATGATCACTTCAACTGGTCCGACCTTCATGTGGGACTCCTGTTCCGCTGAACTGCAGTCCTTAAATATTGCGCCGATGAAACTGGTTCGGTCTCATCCGAGCCGGGTGATCTGCGCGGATACGGCCCCGTGCTGAAATGACAAATGAAGGGCTGAAATGACAATGAAGGGAAGCTGACATGTGTCGTTGGCTAGCGTATTCAGGTTCACCGGTGAGTTTGGAGGAACTCCTTTACAAGCCGGCCAATTCACTCATCATGCAAAGCAAACATTCGCGCCTCGGTGTTGAGACCACCAATGGAGACGGGATCGGCGTCGGTTGGTATGGAACCCAGGCCACGCCTGGCCTGTTCCGCAGCACGGAGCCGGCGTGGAATGACCTTAATCTTCGTGAACTCTGCGCCCAGGCCTCAGCAGCACGCGTCTTCGCGCACATCCGCGCTTCCACTGGCTCTCCAGTTCAACAAACAAATTGCCACCCCTTCCGCCACGGGAACTGGCTGTGGATGCACAATGGGCTGATCAGGGGCTTCCCGATCATAAAACGGGACCTTGCCATGGCAGTTGCGCCCGCGCTCTACCCCCAGATTCTGGGGTCAACAGACTCGGAGATGTTCTTTTACCTTGCACTCAGCTTTGGCCTGACAGACGACGTTCGGGCGGCGGTGGCTGCCGCCGTCGATTTCGTTGAAAAGACCGGCCAACGGCACGGAGTCGACGATCCGATGCAGATGACGGTGGCGACCACCGACGGCGAAAGTACCTGGGCCTTTCGATACTCCAGCGAGGGCAGGTCCCGTTCACTTTTCCACAGCACCGACGTCGCGACTCTACGCGCCCAATATCCGGACAACGACGTTCTGCAGAGATTGTCCGTTGAATCCCGAATAGTGGTTTCCGAGCCCCTTGGGGATCTTCAGGGAGCGTGGCAAGAGGTTCCGGAATCCACGTGCGTTTTGGTGAACGGCCGTGACGTCGAGGTCCTGTCCTTTGCCCCTTCTGCTGGCTAGCAGTACCCGCTTATCATCCTCAACGGGTGACGTTCACCCCGGAAACCAGATTGAGAATGATTCCAAGCGGCCACCATAAGGGCTGTGAAACGGCAGTCTACTTAGAAGGGAGCCTCACATGTCGAGACCGCACCGGGTCCTCGCGGGACCCATGGCAGTCGGATTGGCCATCGCGTTGCTTACAGGGTGCTCGTCCAGCCCACCGGCAGGTACCAGCACCAGCTCCGCCACTACGAGCAGCGCTAATACCGAAGAAGTCTGCACGGCAGCCGCTGCCCACAATACGGCTCTGACCAACTTCAGGAACCTGCTGACGCCTGAGGTGACCATCGATCAACTCCGGACTGCTCGGGACGAGGTGATCAGAACCTACGCTGTGCTCGAAAAGAAGGCGGAAAGTATTGCAGCAGACAGGGTTGCTGCCCTCAAAGCTGCTCAACGGAAGCTGGAGGCTGCTGTCAACGACGTCCGTGACCAGGCAACGGTTCCTGAGGCGGTCGCGTCGCTGAAGGACGAAGCAGCAGCTGTTGAGACCGCCTTGAGCGACCTCAACAAAGACGTCAAATGCTGAACATCATTTGTTCGGTGACGTCAGCGATTCACGCACCCGTTAGCTCATAACCGCCCACGGCAGCGTCCCTGAGAATGCTGCTCCACTTGATTGAGAGTCTGTGAGATCACAATGAGTTTCTTCGAGAGTTTTTGGGATATCTTCTGGTGGTTCTTCACCATCTACGCGTTCTTTGGATTTATGTACGCGCTGTTTGCGGTCATTGGCGATGTTTTCCGGGACCACAAACTTAACGGCTGGTTTAAAGCTCTTTGGCTTATTGCCTTGATCCTCGTTCCGTTCCTCACCATCCTGGTGTATCTGGTTGCCCGCGGTAACGGCATGACCAAGCGCTCCTTGGAGAGTGCCCGGGAACGCCAGGCCGCGGGGGAGGCTTACATCAGGAGCGTTGCCTCATCGAGTCCCGCCTCGAGTCCCAGCGATGAGATCAGCAAGGCGAAGGCCCTGCTGGACAATGGAACCATCACGGCGACTGAATTTGCAGCTATCAAGGCCAAGGTAGCTGTCTGAGTACACCTCGAAAGGCCGTAATTTGGATCGCGCCGGCAGACGTGTTTCTCGTTAGCCGACGCGGTCTTTACGTCTGCGGACGGGGACGACGCGCGGCGAAGAGGAATACTCGCCCCACCATGACGAGAACGCCAAGGCCGGCGATCATCTGTACTGTCACCACCGCGCGGGCCAGATCGGTGACCGGTGTAATGTCGCCGAACCCCACCGTGGCCAGGATGGTGCTCGTAAAGTACAGCCCATCGATCCGGTTGAGAGGTTCGCTAAACGCCAGTGGATCGGCCGTTGCCATGGAGACATAGAGCAGCGCGAAAAGGCTCAAAAACATGACGACGATCTGGACGATACCTTCGGCGGCGCGTACCAGCGGGGCTTCGGCGCCGGTGACCGTACGAACTTGAAACGTCATAGCTCCCAGGAACGCCACCGCGACCAACATCAGCCGGACCCAGGCGGCGGCAGGGTTCTCCTCGTTGAAACCATCCACCGGGATGAGGAAATACACCAGAAGAGTCGCGGCCACAATAACAGCAGTACGCATGATCGCCCCCAGGACTACTCGTCGCATTGCCCCTCGATCAATATCGGGGAACAGTGCTGGGAGCTTCGCGTTGGGCTGCCGGACCATGCCTCATGCTAACCCCGGCTGGCTTAACCCACCATGAAGACAGCGCAGGATTGGCTCCATGGTTTGGTCGTGCTGGCCCCGGTAGCTGCGAGGCCTTGATACAGATCCGATCAGGGCCTAGTCTTTGCCACGTGGGACATACATCCGGTAGCGGATTTAGGCCCAGTCCACTTTTCAAGATTCAGCCGCCCCGCATCGTGGACCCTGCAATCGAGCGTCCACGCCTTCTCGACGGCTTGTCTGTGGCAGCCGGTTCGCACCGGCTCATACTTGTCGAAGCCCCTGCAGGGTACGGCAAGTCCACACTCTTGAGCGACTGGGTGCGCGCCACGGACATGCCGTCGGCGTGGCTCAGCCTTGATCGCTTTGACTCACGGCCCGAAAGGTTGTTTCGCGGCGTCGTGGCTGCCATCCAATCGGCTGCCGCCCGGACATTCCCTGCGGTGGGCGAAGTTCTCATGTCCCAGGACCGCGCTGGCACGCTGGACGAAGCGTCATCCTATGACAAATTGCTGGGCGCCCTTGAGATGCTGGAGGAGCCTCTGGCGGTGGTCATTGATGATGTCCATTTGGCCGGGCCGGCGCTCGTGGATGGCATCGTAGGTGTACTCGCAAGGTCGGCACCTCCCACCTTGCGGTTGGTTCTATCAGGCCGTGACCACTCTTCGCTTCGACTGGAGAGGCTACGCTACAGCGGCGGCCTGGAGGAGGTCCGAACTGGGGAACTGGCCTTCACCCTCCAGGAAGCCACCCGGTTCGCTGAGGAACTCGGGCGGGTGCCGGACGTTGACGTGGAAGAGATTTGGGTTGCAACGGCGGGATGGCCGGTGGCTATTCACGCCGCGTTGTTAGGGATGCGACCTGAAGACATTGAGCCCGAGCGTGTCTCCACCGTGCTCTTGTCGGAGAGAGCGTTCACCGAATACATCGCCGAAGAGGTTCTTAGCCAGCTCGATTCTCCCCTGGCCGACTTCGTCTTGCGGGCCACCACATGCGACTGGCTGGAGAGGGGACTGGCCATCGAGCTGTCCGGGTTGCCTACCGCCGGGATCCTGCTCCAGGAGTGCCTCAGGAAAGGGCTCTTCATCGAGGAGACAGACTACCGCGGCGATGAGGCCGTTTATCATTGGCAGCCCCTGTTTGCCGCCCAATGCCGGGGGATACTGGAGTACCGGAACCCCGTTCTGGCCGAGCATCTTCATCGGGTCGCTGCCCGCTACTACCAGGACGTGGACGTGTCCGAAAGCGTGGGCCAGGCACTGATGGGGCGGGAGCCCCGGCAGGTCGTGGCAACTCTTGGATCCCATTGGCTTGAATACCTCCTGCGCAACGGTCTGTACGCACTTGAAGGGCTGTGCGTTGACTTGGCGCCTCCATGGAATGAGGACCCGGATGTCCTCCTGATCAGGTCCATGTGCCGTGCGCTTGCGGGCGACCTTTCCTCAGCGTCGGCCCTGACCCGGCGCGGACTCGCCGGTGTGAATGACACGGACACCGAACGCCGGCGCGGGTTCGAACTCTACGTGGACTTGCTGGGTCTCCTCCCCGCTGGAAGCGTCCCTCCGGTACCTCAACCCGTCGAAGAAACTCCAGCCATCAGCACCGGCGGCACCATTCATTCCGAGGAACTGTCTACGGCTGTCGTTGCGCGCGGACAGCTGGAAACCAGCGTGCCAGCGGAGAACCAACCAACAGCTGTCGTGGCCGTCCCAGCTGTGCGCGCGGTCCACAGCCGTGACGTGATCGTGGAAGAGCGGGCGATTTCGGCCTCTCGAATGGCACTGACTCTTGCAGCGGCCGGTGATCTGATGGGCGCCGAGAAGAATGCCCTGGCAGCGCTGGAAGCTGACCAGGACGCCGATGTGAGCGCGGAGGACAGGTTGGATGGCGCCTGGCTGGCGAGGGGAATCGCATGCTACTGGGTGGATGACATTGTGGGGGCCCGCACCCACCTGGACAAGATTCAGCATGCAGGGAAGAGCGTGACGTCGGCAGACAAGCTTTGCGCCTTCTACCGCGTCCTGGTTGACTGCGCAGGGGGCGATATCACCCAGATTGTTGCATCGCGCAGTCAGTTGGCCTCGGCTCAAAACCGGGGGCTCTTTGGGCCGTCCTGGCATGCTTTCTTGATCATGGCAGAGGCGAAACTTGCTGAGGTCAGCGGAGATTTGGCCGGAGCTTTGTCAATAGTTAAGCCCCTTGGCGTCGGAGGGCATCCACCGTTGGCGGACACGTTTCTTGCAGAACTGCTCAGGCGTGGGGGGCTGCTTGCTGAGGCGCAGCGCTGCACTAAGTCTGTGCCTGAAAATCAGCGCAACTCCTACACCGGTACAAGCCTGGCTCTGACCGAAGCGCTCTTGGCGAGTGAAGCAGGTGACATGACATGGGCTCATGAGCGGATTGAGCATGCAATCTCCCTCGCCGAGCCCCAGCGTGTGCTGAGACCGTTCGCTGAGCGGCGTGAGGACCTGGCGGCCTTACTCGTACAGCACGCTGTTTGGGGGACGGCGTACGAGGAATTCGTTGCCGAACGGATGACGCAGAGCCCGCATGGCGACAGCATGACGACTTTCCTGTACTGGAGCCTCACTGAGCGGGAGCGGGAAGTTCTCACTTACATGCGCTCAATGATGACCGCGGCCGATATCGGGAATGCCTTGTTCATCTCGGTCAACACCGTCAAGACACACCAGCGGTCGATTTACCGCAAGCTCGGAGCGGTCAGCCGGCGCGATGTCTTGAAGATCGCCGCAGCGCGGGGAATCATCTAGCCCTTCAGGCCTGGGCTGCGAGGCGAAGCCGTCAGTTTCACCCCCGGGGGGTGAGGACCAAGCCGTCCCGACTGCTGAGAATGAACGTATTGAGCCGTGCATCCTCGGTGGTGCTGTCGCAGGGCAGCAGGAAGGGAGTTCCCGATGCCGAAAGCCCGCGAAGCTTGGTCAGTTGGCGTGGCGCTAGGCCTGGCTATCGCACTGATGACCGCTTGTTCCCCCGGTACAACGACCGCGACGCCCAGTAGTGCCACCAGTGCGAGCAGCGCCAGCACAAAGGAACAGGTGGACACCGCCCTCCAGTGTGATGCTGCCACCGCATATAACGACTCGGTGGCAAAATTCAGGAGCACACTGACGCCCGGGGTAACAATTGAACAGCTTCGCTCGGCCAAGGACGACGTTGTCAGTGCTTACGTCCAGCTGCAGACAGCGGTCCGCAACATGGCCGACTATCGCATTGTGTCCGTGGAAGCAGCCCAGAAGAAGTTCGCCGACGCCGTGGACGATGTACGCGACCAAGCCACCGTACCCGAAGCCGTCGAATCACTAAGAAATGAAGCAGTGGACCTTCAAGCCTCGATCAGAGACCTTACAGCAGAGGTCAAATGTTGACGGCCGCTGGTCTAAGGCCGTCCGATAAATACCGTCACTCTAATGGGAGCTTGGGAATCTGATGAACTTCTTGGAGAACTTGTGGATCGCTATCGGAGGAATTATCGGGTTCCTCATTCTCTTCGGCTGCCTTTGCGCGCTTTTTACAGTGTTCGGCGACGTTTTCCGGGACCACACCCTCAGCGGTTGGGGCAAAGCGGGGTGGTCGCTGGTGTTGGTCTTCTTCCCGTTCCTGGGCGTCGTGCTCTACCTGATCTTCCGCGGCAGGGGCATGGATGAACGCGCGTCCGCCTCCGCGCCCCGTGCCAGCTATTTCGACCCGGGCAATCGGTACGACAACCGGTACATAATCTAAGACCGCAAGCATTAGTCCGTTCCAATGGGGCGGCTCTTCTGCTCGGGAATGCAGCCATCTCCCAACGTCATGCAGGGACGGATCAGTGTTCGACTATTTTCAGGACCTTGAACGAGCCACACTGCTCGTTGCAGCTGTCCATTTCGTGTTGGTTGCCGTGGCCGCCGTTCTCCTCGCCAAGAACCGCCGGCCATCGTCCGCGATTGCCTGGGTACTGGCCATTGTCTTCATTCCCATTCTCGGGGCCCTTGCTTTCCTGCTCGTGGGAAACGCGAAACTGCCCAAAGCGCGTCGCGACAAGCAGCGGGAGGCAAACGCGAGGGTGCTTGAGAGCACCAAGGTAGCCCTGCCGGTCAATCACGACGATGACTGGCCGGAGTGGCTGCATTCAGCGGTAGTGCTCAACCGAAACCTCGGTGCGTTGCCGATGGTTGGAGGCAACGCATTTGAATTGCTGGACGATTACAACGGCACGTTTGATTCGATGGTCAAAGCCATCGATTCGGCCCACTCGTACGTCAATGTGGAGTTCTACATTTTCGCCCGTGATGGTTCCACAGCGCCGTTCTTCGATGCCATGAAGCGGGCGGCCGGGAGGGGGTTACAGTCAGGGTTTTGTCAGATCACCTGTCCGGCCTCATGTACCCCGGGCGAAAGGAAACCCTTGAATTTCTGCGGGAGGCCGGCATCGAGTACTTCCCGATGTTGCCGCTGCTGCCTCTGAAGGGAAAGTGGCAGCGACCGGACCTCCGGAACCACCGGAAGATTGTGGTCGTTGACGGCATTGTGGGTTTCACGGGATCACAAAACCTTATTGACTCCAGTTACAACACGGAGAGTAACAAGAAGCGGGGCCTCAGTTGGCAGGAACTGATGGTCCGGGTGGAAGGACCGATAGTCCGCGAACTTGATGCCGTGTTTGTGACGGACTGGTACAGCGAATCGGGGTTATCCTGCCCCCGAACGCGAACCCGATAGTGGTCCGCGACGAACCTGGGCTTCTTGACGCGCAGGTCCTGCCCAGCGGGCCGAGTTTTGATAACGACAACAACCTGAAGTTGTACACGGCGCTGATCCACAAAGCAGAACGCCGTGTCAGTATCACCAGCCCGTACTTCGTGCCGGACGAATCCATCATGATGGCCATTCTCACAGCCGCCGCGCGTGGCCTCGATGTGGAACTTTTTGTCTCCGAAGTGGGAGACCAAGCACTTGTCTACCATGCACAACGGTCGTATTACGAGGCTCTGCTCCGTGCTGGTGTCCGGATCCACCTTTACCGCTCACCAAAGGTCCTGCACTCGAAGCACTTCACCATTGATGAAGAGGTGGCCGTCATCGGCTCCAGCAACATGGACGTTCGATCATTCGCCTTGAACATGGAGGTGTCGGTGCTGGCACACGGGCGGTGGTTGGTCGATGCCATGCGCCACGTCGAGGACGGATATCGCGCAAACAGCATCGAACTGCACCTTGATGACTGGATAAAACGACCCGCCAAGCAAAAAGTGTTCGACAACCTCGCCCGGCTCACGTCGTCCCTGCAATAGACGTCTACCAGCGGGGCCTATCAAAGGAGAACACCATGCGGCTGGAACCTTCTGACTCGGATCCGCCAGTCCTTCCTCGCAGCACGACCATCTTGCTTGCCCTGGGCGCAGCCACCGTAGCCGCTTTCGGAATCGCGGCGATCAAAGGGATTTTCACACCGGTGTTCCTGGCCTTTGTCCTTACGCTGTGCGTTCACCCCATCCGTCATAGGATGCATCGGCATGGCATTGGGCGGGGGATAGCCACCGCCACCACCATCGCCGCTGTTTTCGGGCTGTTAATCGCCTTCGCGGGTGTCCTGATTGCAGCTCTGGCGCAGTTCTCTGCACTACTCCCGCAATTCGCCCCTCAAATCCAACAATTAGGCGTGACGATTGCTGATGCATTGGACGCGGTCGGATTCGGCCCCGAGCAAACGCAGGCTATTCAGGATGGATTCGATCCGGGCCGCATTATCGGATTTGTCGGCGGTCTCCTCGGTGGCGCCACGGACCTCGTTGGCTCCCTGGTGGTCATCCTGACAATGCTGATCTTGATGGCAGTGGACGGCTCGCGTGTACCTGCCTTGCTTACCTACCTCAACCAATATCGCCCTGCACTGGTTTCTGCCCTGACAGGCTTCGGTGCCGCTGTCCGGCGATACATGGTGGCCACCACAATCCTGGGGATCGCCCAAGGCCTCTTCAACTGGCTGGTCCTGGTCCTCCTCCAAGTTCCAGGTGCCCTCCTCTGGGGCCTGCTGTCCTTCATTTGCAGCTTCATACCAAACGTCGGCTACTTCATCGCCATCATCCCGCCGCTCTTCTTCGGCTATCTCAGCGGCGGGTGGCCAACGGTAATTGGCGTGATCCTCGTCTTTGGCGTGATCAACAGCGCCATCCAATCCATCATTCAACCCAAATACATCGGCAACGCGGTCTCCCTTAGCGAGACGCTGACCTTCGTCTCCGTGCTCTTCTGGGCGTTGGTCCTAGGGCCGATGGGTGCCATCCTGGCAGTGCCTCTTACACTCCTAGTCCGGGCTCTGCTCTTGGACGCAGACACGTCCAAACCGTGGCGAAGAGCCCTTACCGGCGACAAGTCTGCACTCGAAGGCATCATGAAAGACGAGGACAGCAAGATCCGCGACCGACGAACCAGTCGAAGCACACGGCGTCCCGGTCCCGACGGGGTGACCGCATGACGTCACGCCTAGGTGCCGCTGGGGCCAGGTGAACTGCCATGCTGACCCTTTTTGCCGGCATGTTGCCCATGGCTCTAGCTGGAGCGATGAGTACTGTCCCTGTCAGCATCACCATCATGATCCTGTTATCCCCCAACGCCCACAGGGGCGCCCTGCCGTTCCTGATCGGCAGTATTTCCGGGTCCGCAGCCTTGGTGGGCCTGGCTGCGGCCAGCCTGCAGAACCTTCCGATAAGGGACGACAAGCCCCAGAATGTACAACTGGCGGTTGTCGGCCTGACTATGTCAGCACTGCTGGTCGGATATTCTCTCTACCTCTTCCGACGCCAGAAAAGGGCGGATAATGCGACGCTGGCCAAAATCAAAGCCGGGCTCAATTCGGCCCGTCCGTGGAAATTTGCGGTTTTGGGCCTGGCCCTGAACCTGCGCCCCAAGGCCGTACTGCTCTCCCTGACTGCGGGAGCGCTCATAGGAATCCAGAACCTTCAGCTATTGGCGGGGTCTATGTTCGTCCTTGGTTACGCGCTGGCCCTGCAGTTGGCAGTCCTCGTGCCCATCGTCCTCTGGCTTAGACGACCGGAGCACGCCGACGTAGTGCTGACAGCCGTCGATGCCTGGATGCAACGCAACAGCCAAGTCATCGCCGCGGCAACAGTCATGGCAATTGGGGCCGTCATCGCAGGGTTCAGCATCTCCCGGTTTTGACACCGAAGCCCTCCCAGGGAGAGGCATGGCTGTCGAGGAGGGAAGGAACAATGGTCAAGCCCGGGATTGAGACCTACTCCGAAGAGGAACAGTGGAGGAGCCGCCACCAAGGATCAGACCGGCCCTTCGCCATCGGTGGGACCAAGGCCGAGCAACAACAGCGGGGCAGAGACGCCGCCCAGCGCGAGGGCGTCGAGCACATCATCAAGAACCTTGACGGGACCGTCCACAAAAGCGACCCCTAACGTCACGGTCTATCCACGCACGCGGCATTCCGGTGATGGAAGGCGGGCCTGCTGTGCCCCACCACCGCGACACGGTCTTTGATTACGGCGGACCTATGCACCGGACATCGTTTCCGCCTCAGGACCGAAGCGCTCGTCAGCTCCGTCCGATCGCCGGCGCCGACTGGCACCACCCTTGGCCTGCCGCCGCAGGTGCAACCCCCGCCGTTAGGAATCATGCGCAACTTAGGTCAACGAATCGATGGCAACGGTGATCGACAGGATGAGCGGAACGTCCTGTCCCTGTGCGATTTCTATGCCGTAGGTTTCACGGATCCGGAACCACTTCTTGGAGATGTTTGCGATGATCTGGCCATCGCGCTCAATCTGGTACTCGTGGCCGACGAAATTGCCGCGCGCCTTCATCTCAGCACCGTCCTGCACATCGATGGCGAAGCGGGCCCGGAGCCCGAGCAGTGCCTTACTGATGGTGGCGGCGGTGCGGCCGTCCCGCTCGACGGCAACCTTGTCCCGGATTGAGAGTTTGCGCTCCTGGATTCGCGCCACTTCGTTCCCGGAAGCGTCCTCCAAGATGAATGTCTCCCGAACTCGGAGCGCCTTGCCGTTGACTTTATAAACGCGCCTGCCCTGGTCGTCTTCGATCCAGTAATCATCCCCAATTGACGCCAGTTTCTCGGACATTTGGAATCGCTGACCTAAGGGTTCTTGCGGCCGGTTCTGAAATAGACCCATGCCCTGACCATAGATCCGCTTCCCCAGCTGGTGCCTCACCCGGTCCGGATGAAAGCGGGGCCTTGAAGGCGTCACCCGGTCAGCTAGCACCAAGGCCGGATCACCTTCAGTGCTGCCACTACCTGCCCAACCCCAAGTCACCGATTCTGGTTCCGGCGCCCACGCGATACTCTCAGTCCCACGGGCGGATTGAAAGGCTGGCCACCGCTCACGACGCTGGCCAGCATGAAACGAGGCCGCCAGCAGCAGATGCCGGGCCTGCACCTCGGAGGAGGAACACCATGGGTTTTTGAGACAAGGCCGGGAATGCGGCCAGAAAGCCAGCGGGCAAGTTCAAAGAAGCCACAGGTAGAGCAACTGGTGACGACCGATAGCACCAAGCAACTCTCGGTGAAGCGCTGATTTGCGCTTCCTGCCTGTTCAGGACATTGGTTACTAGTGGCTGTCGGGCAGAGCGTCGCTGTGATGGAGAGCATAGCGACGACCGATAGGACCAGCTGATACTCCGTGAAGTATCACACTCAAGAGCACGGTGAAACTGACAACGGAAATAGCCTGTCGGACTGGCTCCGAATCGCCAAGCTCTTCGATTGCCAGCAGCGCAAACACGATCGAGGCGAGGCCGCGTGGCCCGAACCATCCCACAAATAGCACCGTTGACCGGTCCAACCCTTTTCTTACTAGTGCCAGCGCTACTGGAACCATCCGGATGAGTGTCAGGCTCGCGACCGCGTAGAGCAAGGTCCACCCGGAGAAGAGCTCGAAAACAACCGGTACAAGCGCTGCACCGAATAGGAACCAAACGCCGAACGCGAGCAATTCCCCGAGCAGTTCCGGGAGTTCGCTCAGTTCGTGCTGTTGATCGGTGCCCGGCTCAAGGGCGGCACTGAACGCGATTCCCGCGACGAAGGCTGCTATGAAGCCATTGCCGTCAAAGGTCACAGCCCCAGCGAAGCTGCCGAGGGCTGCAGCCAATGTTGCAAGACGTCGACCACCGGAACTCATCCAGTTGCGGCGCGAAGCGAAGGCAATGAGTTTGGCGCCGCCCCAGCCGAAAACGACGCCAACAACTGTCCCTATCCCCATTTCCAGGAGCGGTCGGATGATGATGTCATCATGGTCGCCACCGTTGGTGTCGAGCTGCCCCGCCACCAACGCAAGCGCGAATACGACAATCGGGGTTGCGATTCCATCGTTGAGGCCACTCTCGACGGTGATTACGCGGCGCACGCGCGTGGGAATCCGCTTGTCGTTGATCACCTGGGCGCTAAGCGCAGCATCAGTAGGGGCAAGGGCGGCGCCGACAAACAGCGCCAGTGCCCAACTGAAGTCACCGAAGAGCACAACAGCGGCCAACGTGCCCAAAATCAGAGTAAGTGGGAGGCCGATCGCCAACAGGCCCGCCGGCACCCGAAAGTCGTGCTTCAAGTCAGCAACGTTCACCCTCACCGCGTCGGAAAACAGCAGCATCGCCAGCGTCAACTCGGCTAGAAGATGGACCGACGGGGCCTCGACGTCGATCGGAATCGGGCCCCAGTATTGGTTCCCGAGCAGGAAACCGGCAAGCGTTAACACAAAGGGGCCAGTGATATTCCATCGAGCAAGTCGTTTTGAGGTCACTGCCCAGCCAAAGATAATCAACATCAGAATAGCGAAAGCCGACTCCGTCATCAGTTTGACCTCCCGATTATCGAGGGCTCATGGGCACGTCGCGACCCGATCTATATAGTGACGATAGCTCTGCGTATTGTTGACGGCATGACCCTTGACGGATGAGATCTCCGATCCCAGGCAGCAGCGGGAGCGTCCAAGCTCTGGAAGGCACCACATCGGCGACGGCCTGGTAGCCGCGCCCGTTTTCAGTCGCAGGACACGAGTGCGTCGAGAGGCTTCGATTGGCGTGTGTACATTCTGGTTGGTCGGGTCCCTCTGACACTGGCCGCGGGGTGTGCCTGGGGCCGCTGGTCGCCTGTTTGGTTGCGGGAACGGGTCCAGGGCCGTGGCTGGTGGGCCCTCCACTTCCTGTGAACTGGGGCCATGGGTTCCTCTCTTGGTTCGTCCTGTAGGTCGTGGTTGACCTACACCTCTTCATGGGGAGGGAGAGTGTTCTTGGTGTGAGAAGACCGGGCTGACCGATGCTTTGTCAGGCCAATCTAAGTGTGAACGTTGTCCACACTTAGATCTTCATTATTTGGGCTGCTTGCATCCATGGGCTTTCTTTCCCGCGGCCTACATCTGCTCACGCATCTGAGTGGCCCTCGCTACATGACGCGCTGCCTGAACTGCCGTGGCGTCTCACCAACTTCCCTGAGGAACTGCCGGTTGAAGTTGGAAAGGTTGCTGAAGCCCACCTCGTAGCAAATGTCCGAGACCGGTTTCTCGCTGCGTTCCAGCAGGCGCCGTGCGTGAGCCAGTCGCAGTTTCCGAACCAGGTCCGTGAAGTTTTGCCCGGTGGCTCGTTTGAAGTATTTGGAGAATGTGGGCTCGGCCATACCCACCATGGCTGCCGCCTCTGCCATGGCGACACTGCCGGCATGGTTGCTGAAGACGTACTCGAGAACGATGTCCACGACTGCTTCTGCTTGGCCGTCCAATTGCGGTCGGAACCATTCATCGGCGAGGTATTTACGATCATGCTCGGGCGCCCGGGAAAGGGTGGCAAACAATGCCAGCAGGTGATGCAGACGCTCCAATCCGGTGGAGGTGCCCATGGCTTCTATAGAGCCGGCTGCCACTTGTGCCGTCTGGCCAAAGAATTCGATGCCCCGGGCAGACTGTTCCAACAACGGCCTTACTTCAGCCAGTTCAGGCATCAGAACGGCTGCTTGCTCCACCCACTTCCCGTCGAACTGGATCACGGCATCGCGATTTTGGAGCAGTTCCCCTGGTTCGATATCGCTGACCCAATCATGGGGGAGCCCGGACCCAATCAGAGAGACGTGCCCGGCTTCGAAGGTGCCGATATGGTCGCCGACAATGAATTTTCCCGATCCTTTTCGGATGAGGTGGATTTCGTACTCGGGGTGATAATTCCAGCGAGCTACCGGGCTGGGGTAGTCATGCTGGTGCCAACGGACCGAATGGTTCGGATCTTCGGGGATCACTTCGCGGTTGGCGCGCATCCCAGTAAGCCGCTGGGCCAGGCGCGCCGCAGCGCCGTCGCCCGGAGGGGTGGAACTCATGGGGGCCTCCAATAGGAGAGGGAAAATAAGTATCAGTATGCGTCATCAAGGACGCTAGTTGTGCCCCACCCCACACGCCTAATGTTGACGAAGACGGCGAGGCGCCCCGGATACCCGGACGAATGCCCCGCTCCGGTCTTGTACTTCCACGCAGTAGTAGGAGTGCGGAGACTGCGCACCCCCATGAAGAACGAAGGAGTCCTCAATGCGCCCAAAAACACGTGCGGCAGCCCTTGCAGCCGGCGCCCTGTGCGTCGCGCTATCTGCCACGGCCTGTGCCGGAGCGGGCGGAACCGGAGCTGGTGACCAGAACAGCATCAGCGTCCTGATGGTGAACAACCCGCAGATGGAAGACCTGCAGAGGCTCACTGCGGATAACTTCACCAAGGAGACGGGCATCCGCGTGAACTACACGGTGTTGCCGGAGAACGACGTCCGGGCGAAGATCAGCCAGGAGTTCTCCAGCCAGGCAGGCCAGTACGACGTCGCTTCACTGTCCAACTACGAGATCCCGTTCTACTCGGCCAATGGCTGGTTGGCGCCACTCGACAACGTGGCCAAGGATCCTGAGTTCAAGCAGGACGATATTCTGCCGGCCTACACCGCGTCCCTCACCGGCACTGACGGCAAGCTCTACGGTGAACCGTTCTATGGTGAATCGTCCTTCCTGATGTACCGCAAGGACGTCTTCGACGCCAAGGGCCTCACCATGCCGGAGAAGCCCACCTGGGACCAAGTGGCCGACCTCGCCGCAAAGGTGGACGGGGCAGAACCAGGGATGAAGGGGATCTGCCTGCGTGGCCAGCCGGGGTGGGGACAGGTCTTCGCGCCGCTGACGACCGTGGTCAACACGTTCGGTGGTACGTGGTTCGACAAAGACTGGAACGCGAAGGTCAATTCGCCCGAGTTCACCGAAGCAACAGAGTTCTACACCAAACTGGTCCGTGAGCATGGTCAGGCCGGTGCAGCCCAGGCAGGCTTCACCGAATGCCTGAACAACCTGACGCAAAGCAAAGTGGCCATGTGGTACGACGCAACCTCGGCCGCCGGCGCCTTGGAGGCGGAGGCCTCGCCGGTGAAGGGGAAGATCGGTTACGCCCAGGCCCCGGTGAAGGAAACCGCATCCGCCGGCTGGTTGTGGACGTGGTCGTGGGCTTTGCAGGCGGCGTCCAAGAAGAAAGGTCCGGCTGAAAAGTTCATCGCGTGGGCCAGTTCCAAGGAATACGAAGAACTGGTGGCCTCCAAACTCGGCTGGGCAAAGGTGCCGTCAGGCAAGCGCATCTCCACCTACGAGAACGCCGACTTCCAAGACGCTGCCCCCTTCTTCGAAGCCGAACGCTTTGCGATCGAGAATGCAGACCCTAAGAACCCCGGCGTCCAGGAGCGACCCGCCGTCGGCATCCAGTTCGTCGGCATCCCCGAGTTCGCCGCGCTTGGCACCAACGTCTCCCAAGGCGTCAGCTCTGCCATTGCCGGTCAAGGGAGCGTGGCCGAGGCACTGGCCAAGGGCCAGGAAGCCGCGCAAAAGGTCGGCGACAAGTACAAGAACAAGCAATAACCGAACCGCAGGAGAACATCATGACTACCGCAACGGCGCGCATCTCCCGCCCGGGACATGCCATAGCCAAACCATCACGAAACAAAGCAACGCGGGAACGCGCACTGGCCTGGGCGCGGCGTGCACCGCTGCTTCCAGCCCTGATCTTCCTCATCATCGTCACGCAGCTCCCGTTCGTGGTGACACTGATCATCTCGTTCCTGAACTGGAACAGCCTGAGCCCCGGCACCACGGGTTTCGCTGGCTTCGAGAATTACGTCACGGTCCTCACCGATCCCGACCTCCGCCAAGCAATCTTCACCACCATCCTCCTCACAGTTGCCGTGGTCCTGGCCAGCCTGGTCGTCGGCCTGGGCCTGGCCCTGCTGCTGGACAAGAAATTCATCGGACGCGGATTGGCAAGGACGCTGCTGATTGCCCCGTTCCTTGTGGTGCCCGTGGCCGCTGCCCTGATCTGGAAGCACGCACTGCTCAATCCCACGTACGGATTGATCAACGGTGTCCTGACCTGGATCTGGTCCCTGTTCGGCAGCGACACTCCTCCGCAGTTGGACCTGCTGTCCCAAGCGCCGCTGATGGCGGTCATCATCTCGCTGGTGTGGCAGTGGACGCCGTTCATGATGCTCATCTTGCTCGCCGGTCTTCAGTCACGGCCCATGGACACCGTGGAAGCAGCCCAAATGGACGGTGCAACGCCGTGGGCCATATTCCGGCACCTGACCCTGCCCCATCTTCGCCAGTATCTGGAGCTTGGTGGTCTTCTCGGCGCGATCTATATCGTGCAGAACTTCGACGCAGTCTTCACCCTCACCGCGGGCGGACTCGGCACAGCCAATCTGCCCTACGCGATCTACCAGACGTTCTACTTCGCCAACGAATACGGGCTTGCCTCCGCGGCCGGCGTTGTGGTTGTCATTGGCACCATCCTTGTGGCGACCTTCGCCCTCCGCACCGTTTTCTCGCTATTCAAGAAGGAGGCAGCACGATGAGCACACTCAGTCCTGCCGCAGCCCGCATCACGCCTGAAAAATCCAGCACGCCAGCCGGCCTCCGTCGTCGCGGCAAGTCCCGGATGGACCCCACCCGCAACAACACAGCCGCCGGAATCGCAGCCTGGCTGCTGGCACTGCTTTTTGCCACACCGGTCCTGTGGATGATCCTGACCTCCTTCCACTCCGAAACCGATGCCGCAACCAACCCGCCCTCCATCGCGGCGAACCTCACCCTGGACGCCTACAAGGAGTTCTTCGGGGAAGCATCAGGTGTCAGCCCGTGGCCATCATTGATCAACTCCGCTACCGCTTCCATCCTGTCAACGGTCCTCGTCCTCATCCTTGCCATTCCGGCCGCTTATGCGCTGTCCATCAAGCCAGTGAAGAAGTGGACCGACGTCATGTTCTTCTTCCTGTCCACCAAGATGATGCCCGTCGTGGCAGCGATCCTTCCGTTGTACCTCTTCGCAAGGACCGTAGGCGCTCTGGACAACATCTGGTTCCTCATCCTGATGTACACCTCCATGAATCTCCCCATCGCGGTATGGATGATGCGCTCCTTCCTCGCCGAGGTTCCAGTGGAAATGCTGGAAGCAGCGCAGATCGACGGAGCCAACCTCATCGTCACGCTCCGCAAAGTCATTGCACCCGTAGCAATGCCCGGGATCGCGGCGACAGCGCTGATCTGCTTCATCTTCAGTTGGAACGAACTGCTGTTGGCGCGGGTACTCACTGGAGTCGTCGCCGGAACCGCACCTGTTTTCCTGACCGGTTTCGTCTCAGGCCAAGGTCTCTTCCTCGCCAAGGTCTGCGCCGCCGCCGTCGTCATTTCGCTCCCCGTACTGTTCGCCGGCTTCGCCGCCCAGGACAAGCTTGTCCAAGGTCTCTCGCTCGGCGCGGTTAAGTAACCAACTCCAAAGGATTCCGATCATGACTACCTCAACCACCCGAACCCCTCTGCTCGGCCCGCCTGAACTGCCAGCCACCATGCGCGCCGCCATCCTGCAACGGCAGGGAGAGATGACAATGGAGACGCTGCCCATTCCACACCTTGAAGCGGACCAGGTCCTGGTGCAGGTTTCCGCCGTCGGAGTTTGCGGAAGCGATGTTCACTACTACGAGCATGGCCGGATCGGCGATTACGTGGTGGACCACCCTCTGATCCTCGGCCACGAACTCGCGGGGCGGATTGCCGCCGTCGGAAGTTCTGTGGACCCCGCTCGCATCGGTGCGAGGGTCGCCGTCGAGCCCCAACGCCCGTGCCGGACCTGCAAGCAGTGCAAGGCCGGACGCTACAACCTCTGCCCGGAGATGAAGTTTTACGCGACGCCGCCCGTGGACGGGGCATTTGTCGAATACGTCACCATTCAAAGCGACTTCGCGTACGACATCCCGGACAATGTCAGCGACGAGGCCGCAGCCCTGATCGAACCTCTCTCGGTAGGACTCTGGGCGTGTGAGCGGGCAGAGATCAAGCCCGGCAGCCGGGTCCTGATTGCCGGCGCCGGTCCCATCGGCATTATCGCCGCGCAAGCCGCACGGGCCTTCGGTGCAAGCGAAATTTACATCACGGACATCGCCGGGGACCGCCTCGCTTTTGCCTTGGAACACGGTGCGACGCACGCGTTGAACGCGAAGACGGACAGCGTGGAAGGGCTCGACGTCGATGCGTTCATTGACGCTTCCGGCGCACCTCAGGCCGTCCGTTCCGGAATCAAGGCCGTGGGGCCGGCAGGCCGAGTGATCCTGGTGGGGTTGGGGGCGGATGACGTTGAACTGCCTGTTTCTTACATCCAGAACCGCGAGATCTGGCTCTCCGGCGTGTTCCGCTACACCAACACATGGCCGCTCGCCATCCAGTTGCTCGCTGATGGCAAAGTAGATCTGGACATCCTGATCACCGGAAAGTTCGGGCTCGCTGACTCCGAGTCAGCACTCAAAGCGGGCAAGCAGCCGGGGCAGCTCAAAGCCGTGGTGTACCCGGGCCGATGAGTCACACGGATCTTTTAGTCACGGTGGTTGGGGAATCGCTGGTGGACGTCATCAGAGATCCCCACGCGGCTACGTCCCAGGCGCATCCCGGCGGGAGCCCGCTGAACGTCGCCGTTGGTGTTTCACGGCTCGGCATGCGGACCAATCTTGTTACGTGGTGCGGCCGGTCCCGTGGTTCTCACGCAGCAGGGTCGGGTGGAGATGCCTGCCGAGGGCGTTGTGGTGGCGGATACCGTGGGGGCGGGGGACTCGTTCATGGCTGGGCTCATCTGGGGTCTGGCCCAATTGAGTGCTCTCGGTGCGGAAGGCAGGGAGAAGCTGAACGCGTTATCCGAGGACGAGCTGTTGCTTGTGGCCGCGTATGCCAACCGGGCCGACTAGCGGTTCGCTTCGGTGTCCTCGGAGACACGATAGGACTCATCGATCGCCAGTACGGTGCCGTTAAAACGCTTCCGGTGGGAGCTTCTCGAAGGCGAACCGAAGCGTCGCATGCGGGAGACCAAGGTTGCACTTCAGGAAGTCGATGGACGCTCCGATGCTAACGAGGACGACGACGGGAGTCATGCTCCCGCCGTCGTGCGCCGTTCGGCTTGCTGCCTCACATTGTTGGCGCGGCGCTCAGCCTTCATGCTTGGAATGCTCGCCCAGACGGTGCCATGAGCGGTTGTGGTAGACCAGAGCGTCGCCGGGTTCCCCCGCTTGGACGTCACGCATCACGCGGGACTCCAGGGCGTGAACGGCGATGATGCTGGAGGTCCCCACCTCCATGCGATTGGTGACGGCGCAGCGCACCCAGGCGCGGACATCGTCATAAACCGCTTCGCCGGTTGCAAGGGTCGACCAGCGGTGCGTCTGGTCAAAGCGGTCGGCGCCGGGGGTCGCTCCAAACTTCGCCAAGTCGATGTCGTGCGCGTCCAGTAGGTGCACGACGACGGTTTCGGCGCGCGAAAGCACCTCAGACGCAGAGGACAGTGCCGAGACCGAGAAAATCAGCAACGGAGGTTCCGCACTCACTGACACGACCGACGATACCGTCAGTGCCACCGGTCCTTCGCCGGCATCCGCCGTGATGACGGCGACACCTCCCGGGTGGCCACGGAACAGTGCTTTGAAGTCGTCGGCCGAGAGGGAGGAGGGGAAGCCTGGCTTGGGAGCCTCGAGCCAGGTGTCTGGGGGGTAAGCGTGAAACATCGTTAGGACACCTTGGGTGCGGAGCGGGCGAGTTCCTCGCGAATGATGTTCGTCCCTGCGCTGAGAGCACTCAGCTTGGCCAGTGCGACGTCCCGGGGGAACGGTGCCATGCCGCAGTTGGAGCTGGCGATGAGCTTGTCCGCATCGACGAACTGCAGGGCCTTGCGGAGGGTGTCGGCGACCTCCTCCGGGGTCTCTATGGTCTCGCTTGCGACGTCGATTGCCCCGAGCATGACTTTCTTGCCGCGGAGGAGCTCGATGAGGTCCATGGGCACGTGGGAGTTCTGGGATTCCAGCGAGATGATGTCGATGCTGGAGCTCTGGAGCAGCGGGAAGGTTTCCTCGTACTGCCGCCACTGTGAGCCGAGCGTCGCCTTCCAGTCAGTATTCGCCTTGATCCCGTAGCCGTAGCAGATATGCACGGCGGTCTCCGCACGCAGCCCTTCTGCCGCTCTCTCAAGCGCAGCCACGCCCCAGTCCTTGACCTCATCAAGGAAAACATTGAACGCGGGCTCATCGAACTGGATGATGTCCACGCCGGCCGCCTCCAGTTCCTTCGCCTCCTGGTTCAGGATCGCAGCGAACTCCCAGGCCAGCTTCTCGCGGCTCTTGTAGTGGTCATCGAAGAGCGTGTCCACCATGGTCATTGGACCGGGAAGAGTCCATTTGATCGGCCGGTCGGTGGTTGCGCGGAGGAACTTTGCGTCTTCGACGAATACCGGACGCTCACGGCGCACCGCTCCTACGACGGTGGGCACGCTTGCGTCGTAGCGATCGCGGATGCGCACGGTCTTGCGCTGTTCAAAGTCGACCCCACTGAGATGCTCGATGAAGGTGGTGACGAAGTGCTGGCGGGTTTGCTCGCCATCGCTGACGATGTCGATGCCGCGTCGGCTCTGCTCGTGGATTGCGATGCGCAGCGCGTCCTGCTTGCCCTCGAGCAGCGCATCTCCCTCCAGTTTCCACGGGGACCAAAGAGTCTCCGGCTGTGCGAGCCACGATGGTTTGGGCAGGCTTCCGACAACGGTGGTGGGCAAAAGTGTGTTCATGATTGACGATTCTCCGTGGGTCAGTTGACGAGAGCGGGGTGTTTGGCGGTCCACTGGTCCAATAGATCCTTGTGGGGCGTGATGAAGTGTTCCTCCGTGTACTTCGCCTGCGTGATCGCGAGCTGACTGCGCTCGACGCGGTCATAAGCGATCTGGGTCCGCGAGTAATCCTGTTCTCCCAGGCTCGGCTGGTAGACGTGGGCGGCGGCGGAGTTCGCATTGTAGATCTCCGGGCGGTAGATCTTCTGGAACGTCTCCATGGTGCTGATCGTGCCGATGAGCTGCAGGTTGGAGTAGTCGTTGAGCAGGTCGCCCCGGAAATAGAAGGCGAGCGGCGCCACGCTGCCGCGTGGCATGAAGTAACGGACCTGCAGCCCCATCTTTGCGAAGTACGCGTCCGTCAGTGAGAACTCGTCCTGCTGGTACTCGACGCCCAGGACCGGGTGACGGTTCTCCGTTCGCCGGTACGTCTTGCTCGTGGAGACGCTGATGCACACCACTGGCGGCTGCGGGAAGCGTTCCTGGCATGCCGGGGAATCGAGGAATTGCTGGAACAGTTTGCCGTGAAGATCGCCGAAGTCCTCGGGAACGGTGGGCTTGCCTGACTCCGCTGCTGCCGCTGGCAGTACGACGCTGAAGTCGAAGTCACGGACGTAGGAGGAGAAGTTGTTCCCGACGATCCCTTGGTGGCGGACCCCGTTTAGTTGGTCAACAATCTGGATGTCGAGAACCTCGAACAGCGGGAACTGCTGATCCGTACCTTCCGCAGTGAACTCTATCTGCACGGAAACGATCTCAAGCTCGAGCGTGTAACGGTCCCGGTCCGGGTTGTCCCAGCTTGCGAGATCGTTGAAACGGCGCCGAATCATGGTCAAGGCGTTGCTGAGGTTCTCCTGGCGGTGCTCGCCCCGTGCCAGGTTGGCGAAATTAGTCGTGATCCGGGAGCCCTCCGACGGGGAGTAGTCCTCGTCGAAGGGGGTCGTGCTGATGCTGAAGGTGAAGTCGTCTGCCATGTCCTGCCAATCCGTTGATGGGCCGGAGACGGCCTTTCAGAAGGTGATGTATCCATGGTGCAACCTTCCTGTAGGTATCGGGTAACTAGGCATTACTATGCATTCATATAGACTTTCCCTATGCCCCAACTTTCGAGCGGACTCACCCTGCAGCAACTCCGCTACTTCATAGAAGTCGCAGCTGAGGGGTCGATCTCCGCCGCCGCCGATCTTCTCTACGTAGCGCAGCCCACCATGTCCGCAGCGATGAAGGACCTCGAGGCCCGGGTAGGCCGTTCACTCCTGGTTCGCTCAGCCCGCGGAGTCACCCTCACCGCCGACGGCGTAGAGTTCCTCGGCTACGCGCGGCAGGTCGTGGAGCAGTTCGCTCTCCTCGAGCAGCGCTACCTTGGCAGGCCGCCACGGCGACGTCTGCTCGGGGTGTCAACGCAGCACTACTCGTTCGCGGTAGACGCCTTCGTCAGGATGGTCAAGGCCACCGATGTGGCTGAATACGAGTTCTCGCTGCGTGAGTCCCGCACCTGGGACATTATCGAGGATGTCCGGACGCTCCGCAGCGAGATAGGCATCCTCTACCGGAACGAATTCAACCGGAAGGTCATCGACAAGCTGCTCCGGGAATCCGGGCTCGCGTTCACTCCGCTTTTCCTCGCCGATCCGCACATTTTCATTGCACGGAACAACCCGCTCGCCTCAAAAGAGCGCGCGACTCTCGCCGATCTCGCCGGCTTACCGCGGCTAACCTTCGATCAAGGTGCGAACAACTCCTTTTACTTCGCCGAGGAGATTCTCTCCACGTTGTCCAGTAAGCAGGAGATCCGGGTTTCCGACCGTGCCACGATCTTCAACCTCATGATCGGGCTCCACGGCTACACGATCTCGACGGGCATCATCAGCGGGCAGCTGGACCCGGAGATCGTCGCCATCCCGCTCGACGTTGACGAACGCATAGAGATCGGCTGGATCGGCCACGCCGCGATTCCTCTCACCGACCAAGCGCAGCACTACCTCAAGGAATTGCGGGCCGTCGTCGCTGAGTTCGGCGTAGCGCTACTCGACTGACTGCAGTTGAGCGGGCGGGTATTTACCCCTTCGGTGATTGGACATGTTCGTTGCAGCAAAGCGGGTTGCTGAGCCGTGAGGCATGTTGGGCAGCTTTCTGAAATTGCAAGACAAAGATACCTAGCGGGCATGCCCACCGTCAGAGGGGTTTTGCTTTTACCGTGTATACATTCTGTTCGGTCAGGTCCCTCTGAAACTGGCCGCGGGGTGTGCCTGGCGTTGCGGGTCGCATGTTTGGTTGTGGGGGAGCAGGTTATGACCGGTGGGCCCTGCGCTTGCCGTGAACTGGGACTGGGCGTTCCTCGCTTGGTTCTTCTGGTTGGCCTACACCGCTTCATGGGTAGAGGGGCGGAGCGCAACATGACTTCTGGAAGACGAGTCGAAGCCACCTGGTTTCGACTCGTTTTTGGGTCACAAAAGCGAGTAGCTGCAACAGCGTGAGTCTCCACACTTTATTTTGAGTAGATCGTAATAAGGCGTACCTTGGATGTAGGCCAGAGTAGCCCTCGAGTACCGCACCGGTGAACATCCCCGGGCCGGCAGGGCAAGCAACACAACCAGCAAAGCCCTTCCGCTTGAGCGGCACTGAACCTGAACCGGCCCTGATCCTGAACCCCAAGGAGAACCCATGACTTTGCTTGCCGAGCGCCCCGCAACAACCGAACCCGCCCCTGAGAACGTAAACCGAATCTCTGCAGCCGGTACCGCACTGCGTGGCGGCAGCTACGTATCCCTTCCCGCAGGCAGCGCCCAAACCCGTGTTGAAGGCGCCTATGTCACCGCCCCCTGTAGCCGAAAAATCCCTGCTGTCACCCCTGGCAGCTATGTCGCGGTATCCGGCGCTCCCGCTGTTGCCGGCGGCACCGTCGAAGGCAGCTACGTAACGCTTTCGAAGGCAGCCTAAGCCCCGGGCGTCAGCCATCTGCCTGCCCTACCTTGTGGGCGGGAGCAGCCGGCACCTCGGTCGGATCGAGGTGGTGGAACGCGACGAGAACATCCGCTGTCTCTCCAAGCAGGGGGTCACAGTAGGTGGTGCGGCAGCAGAACTCGGCGTCAGCAGGGCGACAATCTACCGCCGGATGGACAGGCTGGGGATCACCAATCCGAAATAGGCAGTCGCCGCGCAGACTCTGGGGGAGCCCCCTGTATCTTTCGTGTCCTCCGGCAGCGGAGTAGATTGAAGAAACACGGCGCGTGTCGCCATGGTCCGGACGAGAATCATCGGACGCGGTGCGGCCGACAACGGAACGGGCTCTTTCTGACGGGAGTTACGTTGCGCGAGATATCTCTTCCTTCCGGTGAGACTGTCCCTGCACTCGGGATCGGAACGTGGGGCATGGGCGAGAACCCCGACAATGCCCGCCAAGAGACCGCAGCGATCCATATGGCCTTGGACGTGGGAATGTCCGTGGTTGATACCGCCGAGATGTATGGCAACGGCGCGGCCGAGGAACTCGTCGGAAGGGCGCTGGCAGCCCGGCGGAACGAAGCGTTCCTGATTACCAAAGTCTTGCCGCATCACGCCACATTGGGCGGAACCATCGATGCTTGCGAAGGTAGTCTGCGTCGTCTTGGAACGGACCGCATCGACCTTTACTTGCTGCATTGGCGGGGCGTTGTTCCCTTGGCCGAAACGCTCGAAGCCTTCGAGCGCCTGCAGGAGGCCGGGAAGATCCGGCACTGGGGCGTCAGCAACCTCGATGTGGCGGACATGGAAGAACTTATAGGCTTGCCGAGCGGACGGAAAGTCGCGACTAACCAAGTGCTCTACAACCTGACCCGCCGGGGCATCGAATTCGATCTGTTGCCCCGCTGCGTCGACAGGGGCATCCCGGTGATGGCGTACTCGCCGCTGGAGCAAGGGCGGATGCTAAATGACCCTGTGCTGGTGCGCATCGCAACCGAACGCGGCGTCAGTCCCGCGCAGATCGCCCTCGCCTGGGTGCTCAGGCAGCCGCTCGTTCTGGCCATTCCCAAAGCGTCAAGCCCGCACCATGTCAACGAATGCCAGCGGGCCCTCGACGTTCGACTTGCGCCCCACGACCTGGCTGACCTGGATCGCGTCTATCCTCCTCCCACCCACAAAAGCGTGCTTGAGGTGATCTAGGCGTTCGCATCCAGGAGCACATCCCTCAGTCGGGGCCAAGGCTGCGATGCGAGGCCACTGGCAGGCGGAACCGTCTCTTGTGGTGACCAGCGATCACTGCGAGACTGGCAGTGCATCGCGCCGCTCCCTCGACAGGTTGAGGAGGTGCCACGAGGCCAGTTCGGTCCGCACCATCCTCGCCGCAGTACCGGTCCAAGGAGGCTCGCCATGAAAATTGTCGTGCAGTATGGATTCAGTCAGATCGGGCCGGGTGATGGAGCATGATTGAGGTCGCATTGTCGGTGATCCTGAAGGCCAAACCGGGCAAGGAGAAGGACGTAGCTGACTTCCTCCGCTCCGCACGTTCCGTGGTTGAACAGGAACAGGGTACGCGCGCTTGGTTCGCTCTCCAGTACGACGAATCGACTTTCGGAGTATTCGACGTTTTCCCTGATGACGACGCCCGTCAGTCCCACCTTGCCGGGGGTGTCGGACAAGCACTAGCTGCTCAGGGAGCTGAGCTGTTCAGCGCGGAACCGAACATTCAGAACAGTGGCGTGCTCGCGTACAAGCTGCCCGGTGAAAGCGGATAGAGGGCTACCGCTCCGCCGTCACCGCACTGCGATCCCGCCTGATGCATAGGTTCAGGAGCGGAGGGTGACACGCTCGGACACCAGCCGTGCCGAGGCGTTCAGCGATGCCGTCATCGCGATCGTTATCACGCTGCTGGTACTTGAGCTCACTCCGCCGGAGACCGAACCCGGGGAGCTGCTGGCCGGATTGCTCGGTCAATGGCCGACATACCTGGCGTATGCGGCGTCCTACATCTATTTGGCCGTCATCTGGCTTAACCACAAATCTGCCTTCTCCCGTATCCGGCAGATGGACATCGGCCTACAGTGGGCCAATCTGGGAATCCTCGCCACCCTCGCCCTTTTGCCCTGGCCGACAGCCGTGATCATCGATACAGCCAAGACAGGCAATTTGGCTGACGAGCGGGTCGCGGTCGCGCTGTACGCGATCGTCGGGGCACTGCTGTGCCTGTCATGGCTGGTGTTCTTCTCGCACTTGGCACGGCATCCTGAGCTCACCGAGGAGGAAGTGGAGGATTCCTACTTTGCGCGCGAGCGACCACGTGCCCTGGCCGGGGTGGTGCTGTACCTCGCGGCGGGAACGGTAGGTGTCCTCGTCCATCCGTTGGTTGCATCGGTGATTTTCGTGGTCCTGCCCGTTTTCTACGGTCTCACCAGCCACGGGTTCGATCACAGGCCGGCCTTCCTCCGAGGTCTCTAGGGCGCTGTCCACCAGCCGTAGTCGCGATACTTTGCCGCACTGACTTTGCAAGCGGGATTCCCGGCCTTTAGGGTACTAAGGAAGCTTACCTTTTTGGTTGAGTGCAGTAATCGATTTGCCGATCAACATCGAGGAGAACGCAGTGCCAGCTGAGGACAACATTAAGATTCCAGGGGCTCCGTCGATTGAGCAGCCCGCCGTAGAAGAGCCCACAGCGGCGCGTGAGCCGTTGCCGCCGAAGCCTGATCAGCAGGGGCCGGAGGCCGTGTCACCCACGGGCAGCCCCACCGGCGCACCCGCAAACTCACGTGCCCAGTCCGGCCAGTACCTGACAACGGCCCAAGGTCTGAGGCTCGGAGATACAGACCATTCCTTGAAGGCCGGGCCGCGGGGCCCGATTTTGCTGCAGGACCATCACTTGCGTGAGAAGATCACGCACTTTGATCACGAGAGAATTCCCGAGCGCGTGGTTCACGCCCGAGGAGCCGGGGCGCATGGAACGTTCCGCTCTTACGGCACGGCTTCGAAAATCACCAAGGCAGGGTTCCTTGCGCCGGATGTAGAAACCCCGGTGTTCGTGAGGTTTTCCACTGTTCTGGGATCCAGAGGGTCAGCCGACACGGTCCGTGACACCCGTGGCTTCTCCACGAAGTTCTACACGGATGAGGGCACCTACGACCTGGTGGGGAACAACATTCCTGTTTTCTTCATTCAGGACGGCATCAAGTTCCCGGACATCATCCACGCAGGGAAACCGCATCCTGACAGGGAAATCCCGCAGGCTCAGAGTGCGCACGACACATTTTGGGATTTTGTTTCGTTGCATACCGAAGCGCAGGCCCACACGATGTGGAATATGTCGGACCGCGGAATTCCCCGTTCCTACCGGACCATGGAAGGGTTCGGCGTCCACACATTCCGGTTGGTGGATGCTGCAGGTAAGACCACTTTGGTGAAATTCCACTGGAAGCCGAAGTTGGGTGTTCACTCATTGGTGTGGGAGGAGGCCCAGATTATTAACGGCATGGATCCCGATTTCCACCGTCGTGATCTGGCCGATGCGATCGAATCAGGTGCGTACCCGGAGTGGGAGCTTGGCATCCAGACGTTCCCGGACACCGAAGATCAAATGTTCGAAGGTATCGACCTTCTGGATCCCACCAAGTTTATCCCTGAGGAACTGGCGCCGGTTCAGCCAATCGGACTGATGACGCTGAACGCCAACCCGACCAACTACTTTGCCGAGACCGAGCAGGTGGCCTTCCATCCGGGACACCTCGTCCCGGGCATCGATGTCACTAATGATCCTCTGCTGCAGGTCCGCCTGTTCTCATACCTGGACACGCAGATTTCGCGGCTCGGTGGACCAAACTTCGCCCAAATTCCCATCAATCGTCCCCACGCCCCGGTCAACGACATGCTGCGGGACGGGATGCACCAGACTGCCGTGCATGGGGGAGTGGCCCCTTACCATCCGAATTCCCTTGAGGGTGGTTGCCCCTTCATGGCCGGGCAGGACGTGGGCGCATTCGTGGACGTACCTGAGGAAATCGCGGCAGGAATTAAGGAACGGAGAAACCCGGCGTCCTTCGATGACCACTTCAGCCAAGCCCGGCTGTTCTTCCGCAGTTTGACGTCGGTAGAGCAGGACCACGTGATTCAGGCCTACACGTTTGAACTTGGCAAGTGCTATGAAGCGGTGATCCGGGAACGGCAACTCATGGCGCTGGCTAATATTGACGCCGGACTTTGCGCTGCCGTCGCCAAGGGCCTCGGGATGCCGGCTCCCACGGCCACCGTCGACACGCCGGACGTGGAGCCCAGCCCCGCTGTGTCCCAGATTGGTGGGAAATGGCCTGTTGCTGGTCGCGTCGTGGGCATCATCGCGGACAGTGAAAGTGACCTGTCGCTGGTGACCGCAGCACGCGAGGCGGTTGACGCGGCAGGCATGGTCCCTCTGGTCATTGCGCCGTCCGGTGGTGTGATTGAGCCGGAGCATGGTCCCGCAGTGACTGTCCAAAGGAGCTACCTCACAGCACGCTCGATCGAGTTTGACGCAATTATTGCAGCGGGCGGAGGCAATCCAGCAGCCGATGCCATTCCGGGCCGCGATGCCAAGGCCGGTGAACCAGGTGCGACCCTTGATCCGCGCGTGGTTCTTATGGTCTCTGAAGCTTTCCGTCATGGCAAAGCCATTGGCGCCTGGGGTCCAGGTACCGCAGTTCTGGACGCGGCCGGCGTCCCTCAAGATGCCCCCGGAATCATCAGTGGAGAAGGTCCGGACACAGTGATTCCTGTGGTCCGGGAACTGCTCTCTGCACACCGGGCGTGGGAGCGGTTCCCGGCGGCAGGATCAGCTTCGTAGCACTTCCTGTGGAAGGCTGTTAAGTTCGACGGCGGTGGGTTGCCTATGCGGGCCAGCCCGCCGCCGTCGGGTTGTCAAGCCGGACGGTGCTTTCGCAGCGTTCTAACGGCGGCTACTGCCCCCAGTCCCGCCAGTACCCACGGGGCGCCGAGGAGGATGGGGTCGATCCACTGATGGTTCATGTCGGCTCGCCTTTTCCCGAAGCGGGAGCTCGCACCATGGTGGGAGAACTCGCTGAGCACGCCGGTTTCGGTCACCGGGTTGTCCGGTCGCATAGTTGCGAACGAGTGCAGGTGGCTCTCCCACGCGTCCACTCTGTCGGCGGCGATCAGGACCAGCCAGTGGGCTGCGCGGCCCTCGCTGTATTTCCGGTACGCGTATTTCCTCAGCGCACCGGAGATGCCCTTGGGAGGGGTTGAGGTGCCAAAGACGGGGGTCACGAAAGCGTGTTCAATGGACCGCTCCCTGGGCCACTTCTCCGGCTGGCGTTCGGGAAAGTCCCAGCGCGCACCGGTCTCGATACCGGGCTGCTCGCGGGGGTAGGAGGGTCTGTCCGCCGGGTCGAGGTCAACGCCCCATCCCGGAATCCGTGCCCGCAGCTCCTCCGCAGTCTCCTTCAGCGCGGGGGTGCCGGAGGTGTAAGGCGTTGGTATTTCAACCATCATGGTCCCTTTCAGGCCGAGGTTGTGACGATGAGGGGCTTGATGCAGTCATCAAGCTTCGCAGAAAAGATGTGGTAGCCCTCGGCGATGTGCTCCAGAGGGATGCGGTGGGTGACGATGTCGCTGGGTTTGAGGTGCCCGTTCCGGATGTGTTCGAACAACCGGGGCCACTGCCTTTTGACCGGGCATTGGTTCATCCGAAGCGTCAGCCCTTTGTTCATCGCGTCGCCGAACTTCACGGCGCTGAAGAGCGGTCCGTAGGCGCCCACGACTGACACCGTGCCGCCCTTACGGACGGAGTCGATGGCCCAGTTGAGGGCGATGGGGGATCCGCCCTGCAGTTTCAGCTTGCTGCTGGTCACGTGCTGGAGGAAGTTGCCGTCCGCTTCGGCCCCCACCGCATCGATGACGACGTCGGCGCCCAGATAGTCCGTGGCTTTCTTCAGGTGCACCACAATGTCGTCGTACTCCACAAAGTTGTAGGACTCGGCGTGGGCGAACGAGCGGGCCTTTTCCAGTCGGTATTCCAAGTGGTCGATGACGATCACCCGCCCCGCTCCCATGAGCCAGGCCGACTTCGCCGCGAACAGGCCCACCGGGCCGGCGCCGAACACCACAACGGTGTCGCCTTCGGCAATGTCGCCCAACTGGGCGCCGAAGTAGCCAGTGGGCAGGGCATCGGTGAGCAGGACCGCGTCCTCCTCGTCCATCCAGTCCGGAATCTTGGCCGGCCCCACATCAGCGAATGGCACGCGCACAAACTCAGCCTGGCCGCCGTCGTAACCCCCACAGGTGTGGGAGTAGCCGTAAATGCCGCCCACGGCAGTGGCGTTCGGATTGACGTTGTGGCAGTTGGAGTACAAGCCGCGGGAGCAGAAGTAGCAGGACCCGCAGTAGATGTTGAACGGAACCATGACCCGGTCCCCGACCTCCAGGTTTCGGACTGAGGAACCCACTTCGTGGACCACGCCCACAAACTCATGTCCGAAGGTCATCCCGACCCGCGTGTCCGGCATCATGCCGTGATAGAGGTGCAGGTCTGAGCCGCAGATGGCGCCTAACTTCACTTGCACGATCGCATCATTGGGATGTTCGATCTGCGGTATGTCTTTTTCTTCCACGCGCACCTTATAAGGCCCGCGATACACCATGGATCGCATCAGTTCCCCTTCCGGGAAGTAGTTCCTTCCGGCATCGGATTAGCCTGTCGGGCTCTAGGAGCCGGCCGGGTGGAGGACTACTTTGGTCCAACCGTCGACGCGGTCATCGAAGTTCCTGTAGGCCTCCGGGGCCTTGTCCAGTGGCAGTTCGTGGCTGACGAGGAAGGAGGGACTGGCCTTCCCACCAGCAATGAGGTCGCGAAGGGCCCGGTTGTATTTCTTGACCGGGCACTGACCGGAGCCCATCGTTTGTCCTTTGAACCAGTAGTTTCCGTAGTCGAAGGCGACCTGCCCCTGTTTGGCTAGTTCGTCCGGGGCTCCAGGATCCTGCGGCAGGAACACGCCTACGACGCCTAGGCCGCCGACGAACCGGACTGAGTCCACCAGGCGGTTCAACGTCAGGTTTGGCTGTTCGTTTCCGCTCGGGTCGTGGGCCTGGTACCCGACGCACTCGCATCCCCGGTCAGCCCCGAACCCCATGGTTTGGTCTTTGACGAACTCGACAGGGTCCACTTTGGAATCGTCCACAGGGATGGCGCCGATCTGTTCCGCAAGCTTCAAGCGGTCACTTTGCCGGTCCACCACCATGACTTTTCCGGCGCCCTTGATGATTGCCGAGTAGGCTGCCATGAGTCCTACCGGCCCTGCACCGTAGATGACTACAGAGTCCCCAGGGTAGACGCCGGCCATCTCGGTTGCGTGCCAGCCGGTGGGGAAAATGTCCGCGACCATGACATAGTCGAGTTCTTTCTCCTCGGCGTCCTCGCCGAGGCGCAGGCAGTTGAAGTCTCCGTACGGTACACGCAGGTACTCGGCCTGTCCGCCTTGGTACGGGCCCATGTCCGCAAACCCGTACGCCGCACCTGCGAGCTTGGGTTCGGGCTGCATGGTCAGGCAGTAGTTGGTGAAGCCCCGTTCACAGTTCTTACAGAATCCGCACGCGATGTTGAACGGCAGTACCACTCGTTCGCCCACCTGGACCTTGCTCACTGCTGAGCCGACCTCGATCACTTCACCGAGGTTCTCGTGCCCGAAGGTCCGTCCGGTTTCGAAGCTGGTGCGGCCCTCGTACATGTGCAGATCGGAACCGCAAATATTCGACGACGTTATTCGCACCAACACGTCGGCGGGGTGCTCAATCTTGGCGTCAGGTACGTCCTCGACGCTGACATGGTTCGGTCCTTTGTAGACTACTGCCTTCATTTTTCCGCTCTTTTCTTGTTGCCCAAGCCGATCCGACCAAGTCGATGTAGCTTTCCGTGGGCGCAGGCGCAGAAATGCCGCGGGGCCCTGAACGGAATGATGGCGCAGCCGTTACCCAGAAACGGGCGTTGATTCAGCGAGGAAATGGGGAATGCAGGTTGAGACCTGAGACTCGCTCAGAAGGGGCCGAAAGGCCCAACGCTTTCAGACGGCAGCTGTTCGGAACAATCTACCTGCCGGTCCGTTCGCAAAAGAGACAATGAGTGAGCCTTAATACTAAGCACACTTATTAACGGTGTCGAGGTGTAGCGCCAGAAAAATGAAGGTCAATTTCTCCGGTTGCCTTGGCAAGGAACGGTGAGAATCACGGTGGTGCCCTTGTCCGGCTGGCTGCTGAGCTTGATCGTTCCGCCATGGGCTTCGATGATGGCCTTGGTGATGGGGAGTCCCAGGCCGGCACCTTGTATGGCGGTCTCCATGACGTGGTCGGCTCTGAAGAACTTTGCGAATGCCATGTGCTGCTCTTGCTCTGTCATACCTATTCCCTGATCACGGACGGACAGTGTGAGATCACCGGCGTTTTGTGCGAGTCCGATACTCACGCAAGTGTGGTCGGGGGAGAACTTAACTGCGTTGGAGAGGATCTGGTTAAGGGCTTTGCTGAACTGAGCGGGGTCCAGGTATGCCATTACGTCCGGGTCGGTGTGGATATCGATGTTGATGCCCTTGGCTGCTGCTGCAGGCTGGGCGTTCAGGGCCGTGGCCTGGACAAGTTCGGAGACGTTGATTGGGCTGCGTCGCAACTCGACATCGTCAGATGCAGCCATAAGCAGGTCATTGACCAGGCTCAGCAGACGTTGTGCGTTCCGTTCAATCACGCTGAAGTATGGGACGCCGGGTTCATCTCCGAGGAGTTCCAGATAGCCGAGAATGGAGGTCAGCGGTGTCCGCAGTTCGTGGGAGATCGTGGCTACGAATCTGTCCTGGTGCTTTCGCGCATTCACGAGGGGAGTGACGTCAGTAAAGACCAGAACGGAGCCCTTTAGATGATCCTGATCGTCGTGCAGTGGCCGGGCGGCGACAGACAAGACGCTTTCCTCCCCGTTTCGGCTGAGTCGGATGAGCTTATTGGTGAAAATGCCGCCCCCGCTTGCGACTTCCGCCGGGCTCTGGCCGTTTTTTGCGGTTTCCGGTCCAAGGGTGAAGGGGTTCTGGCCGTCCGAGGCGTCTCTGAACGATGAACGGTCCGCGAGTAGGCGTCGGTTGGTGAGGATGTCCGCACCCTTGGTGTCTACTGCCCAGACACCGACGTCCACAGTTTCGAGGACTGTTTGCAGCAGTTTTTCATGATCTTGTGTCTCCTTGTGCATGCGCGCCAGTTCACGGTTCGCCTCGTCCTGAACATTGCGTGACCTGATGAGGCCTTTGGCGACCACATGAGACGTAACGGCCAACCCGGTCATGATGAAGGGGTGCACGGTCATTCGAATCATGTCGGCGCCTTCGATCTGATGTCCCAGGACGAAGGGCGCACCGACCGTTCCGACAAAGGATGCCAGAACTGCCAAACCCGCCCGGGTCTTGCTGGCACTGGTGGCAAGCCAGATCACGGGGAATGCCATCAAGAGTCCTACGACGCTAAGGACTGGGCCGCCTACTTCTCTGGTCAATGCCACGGCCAGGCAATCCATGACGGGTACGAGGACAAAGGTTCCCCAGGGGAGGGACTTCCAAGGAGTGATCATGCAAAACAGAAGGATCAGGGCGTGCAGAAGCAGGATCGCGATAAATGCAGGAGATTGGAGGAGCGGTGGACTGAACACTGCTGCCAAGCCTGCTATCAAGATGACGATGATTGTCAGCGGGAGCTGGCACAGGATGACAGCCTTGCGTAAACCGACTCTGTTGAAGTACGCGGCCAGCGGCAAGAAGACGGAGTTGCTCTCCATTAAGTAAGTAACCTTTCCCCGCTAGATCAGCCGCACCAGAGGCGGCCTAGGTGCCGTAGTAAACGTCCCGCTCAACCGTCTGGAACAGTCACTTCGTCGTTCCAGTCGAGAGAAACCACGAACAGTTCTGTGGATCTTCACTTTTGCGCCCGTCGCAGCGGAGTGGGTGGGGGGTGAAGGATGCTCTGGTGCGCAGGGGGCGCGGCCTTGGTCCGGGCGAATCATTCCAGCAAGCTTTCGTCCTCAGTGCGTCTCGTGACAATTGTTCCGTCGGCGGTTTCTTCGCGAGTTGAGCGCACGATCCGCCCCCGTGGAAAGTAGGAGAATCGCACGCGGGGGCGGAACGGTCTTCACGCTATCAGAAACACTTCGTAGACTAATAATTCGGGTACTAATTCAGAAAGAAGAGGCGAAGACACGGCGGCCTTCAAGGACTCTAAGGCGGTAGGTCCCAACTATCGGTGTGGGCTTCATGACGCTCACCTAGCACCTGCGGTTTCGGATGTGACCACTGATCCCTCCCGCCGATGTTGACGGGCCGCCTGTGCAGTTAGGGAGCGTCTTTACTGCGCAAGGTGAAGCAAGCTAGTGGCGGACACCGCAGCCAACTACTCTCCGCCGACACGCCAACTGCGACCGCGAAAGAGATGTGACGCTATCAAGCCAGGGCGTCGATGCGGTCAAGTTCCAGGACTGAGCCGCTGCCGCAGTTGCTGCAGTGCCATATGAACGACGGGCTCGGATTTATGGATCTCCCTGACATTCATCCCGGTGAACTCTTTGATTGCCCGGCGCATGCTTTGAACGTTGGTGAATCCGCTCCGTGTCGCAATTTCTGAGTAGGTGATTCTCTGAGCATCGGCTTGAAGCAGAAGCTCCAACGCTTTCCGGGTTCTCAAGGCGCGGATTCGCTCACCCAAACGGAGTTCTTCGGTCTCAAAAAAGTAGAACAGGGAGCGACGGGAGAGGTTGAACGTTCCGGCGATCATTGCCACGTCCAGATTTGGGTTGTCGTAACTGCTCTCAAGGTATTTCTTTACCGCCCGGCTTAGTGCCGGTTTCTGTGTCTCATCGTCGGCCGGCGATTCGAGCAGGGAGCCCACCAGGGTTGCCATGACGGATCGTAGGATCTCACTGGTTCCTGATGCCTCACTGTCGATGCCGGGCCGCTTCCAACTCATCAATGCGGGGATCACGAAGGTGCCCACAATGGGGTGGCTTGCAAGGTCAGGCAGGCGAAGAAGGGAGCGCAGTCCGCCTTCGCTGACATTGAGACTGACGCGGTCCATGTTGAGTTGCTGTGCGTGGAATCCTTCGGGTGCATCGAAACTGCCACCAAGCGAGGTGTCGATGAATCTCACCGAACCCGTTGGAACCGGCTCGGGGGTGCCATTGAGATCGAGGGTCAGACCCGACGCCTTGCGGAAGTAGGCCAGGCGCAAGTCAGTGGAGTCGGGATTCGGCGCCCAAAAGCCCAGCGCGGGGGTGTTGTGCATCTCTATGAGGCTGAAGCCCGGTCCGGCAAGATTAATAGCTGAGGGACTGACGGACGCAGGACTCTCTCCTTCTGACCGCTCCAGCCTCATTGGTGTTTCGACGGCGTTGCCGTACCAGACCCGCCAATGCTCGAACCTTTGTTCTGGAGTGAGCCCTTCCGGCACTGCGTAACGTCGCACACGGGCGCTGTTCCCGTCACCAGATTGAGGCATGCCGTCCTCCTTTACCAGCTGAGCATCATGGCAGTCTTGCGAGCTGGCACGGCGGCTTAGGGAAGCGCTTGCGGTGACTCGTCAGACCGACCGAAAATGAGGTCCGCTGGTAGGTCTATTTTACCTCCGGATGCACCTTCGGCTGGTGCGTTGATGTGTATATGTTTTTCACAGAGGTGCGTCTTGCAATTATTTGGCCAGCGCCTCAAGGAGCGGCCGGTGTGTGGGGAAAGCGGGCTCATTTTCCTGCCGGTTGATAATTTCGTTTCCGTCGGAAAGCGGTCTGGTTGCCAGTTGATTTACTCGGTGGGGGGAGAGGACATACTCGACGGCCAGGATGCTGGCGCCAACCACTCCAGCTTCCGGCCCGGTTTCGGACTGGGTGATTGTCAGGTGCTGGGTCGCTAAAGGCGTTGATCGTGCGTAGACCGTTTCGCGTATCCCTGCCATGAGGTGTTCTCCGGATTGGGCAAGCGATCCGCCCACAACAATCAGGGAGGGGTTGATGAAGCTCACGCACATGTTGAGCATTTCTCCGATGTCGCGGCCCGCTTGGCGGACCGCTTGGACAGCAGCCAGATTCCCGGAACGAACCAGCGAAACGACATCGCTTCCAGTGGTTGCCTCAAGCCCGCTGTCGCGGAGTTGAGCGGCGATGGCAGGTGCGCCTGCAATGGCTTCCAGGCAGGCACTCTTGCCACAGCGGCAGAGAATTCCTGCCCCCGGGAAACAGCAATATGGCCGACGTCTCCGGCGACACCTGCCGCGCCACGCTGCAGTTCTCCTCCGCTAACCACTCCCGATCCGATGCCAGTGGCGACTTTGAGGAAAATCATGTTCTCCTCGTTGGGCCAACGGGTCGCCCGCTCGCCGAGGGCCATGAGGTTGACATCGTTATCGACGAGTACGGGTACGCCCAAGGTTTGCTGAATGTAAGCGGGAACATCGAATCCGTCCCACCCTGGCATGATCGGCGGGCTCGTCGGCTTTCCGGTGGAGTGCTCTACCGGGCCAGGTAGTCCGATGCCGACGGCGATGACGTCCGCAGTCGGGCGCGCCAACACTTGCAAGTGTCCCTTCACCATCGTCAAAAGCCAGTCCAGGACCGCTTCGGGTCCGCATGAAATCTCCAGCCGCTCAGTGGTTTCCACGAGTATCGTTCCTGACAGGTCAGTGAGGGCCACTGTGGCGTGTGTCGCGCCGACGTCTGCGGCCGCCACCAACTTTGCGCCTGGGTTGAAAGCTAGCCGCGCCGATGGACGACCTCCAGTAGAAGGTGCCCCTGATACGGGAACCACCAGTTCCAATTTCAGGAGCGGCTCAAGGCGGGAACTGACGGCAGCTCGGCCCAACCCTGTTGTTCCAGCCAGGTCTGCTCTGGTTCGTGGTTGTCCGTCCCGCAGGATTTGCAGTAGTTCGCCGGGTCCGCCGTTGTCCATGACACTCCAATTCGGGGCTCAAAAGAGGTTGTTCGTGAGCCTGAATTCTTGACGCGTCGGGCTCACCGGACCCTGAGGGCCCTCATCTCCACTTAGTGTCAAGCGGCTCACTCGTTCCCGTCCACCCGGCGAAGTGCTTAGCATCACAAAGTGCAACTTGGGCGTGCATTCGACCCCCATCAGCGTCAAAAGATGCAGACTTTTGTTGGGCCCCTGACCAAAGCCACGTGCTGCGTGTCACTGTTTCGACATGGACAACGACAGAACCACGACAGCCCCCTCCCGGCTACGGGCCGGATTCGTCGGCGCCGGGTTCATGGCCGAGGTGCACAGCCGGGCCGCCCGCGCTGCAGGGGCGGATATCGTCGCCATTGCGTCTTCGAGCCGTGCCAGCGCCGACCGCGCCAAAGACCGCCTGGGTGTGCAGCGGGCTTACGATTCCGCCCAGGACCTTTTCGAGGACGACGCGATCGACGTCATCCACATCTGCACGCCGAACGGCACTCATTACGGACTGGCTGAAGCTGCGCTGAAAGCAGGTAAGCATGTGGTCTGCGAGAAGCCATTGGCCACCAACGTCCAGGATGCAGCCGAGCTTGTAGAGCTAGCCGCCATGGCCGGGACAGTTGCGACCGTCCCCTTTGTCTATCGCTTCCATCCGATGATCCGGGAAGCCCGGGAACGTATTTCCTCGGGCCAAGCAGGACGGATCTCCGCTATCCAGGGCTCTTACCTCCAAGACTGGTTACTCTCCCGGGAGGACGACAACTGGAGGGTGGACGCCGTTGTGGGTGGGCCCTCGCGGGCGTTTGCCGACATCGGCTCCCACCTGTGCGACCTTCTCGAATTCGTGAGCGGTGAACGGATAACCAAAGTCAGTGCCATGAGCAGGACTCTGTTCCCGGGCCGGGCGAACAACAGGGACATTCAGACCGAGGATCTCGTGGCGGCTGTTTTCGCCACTGATTCGGGCAGCGTGGGAAATCTCCTGGTCAGCCAGGTTGCGCCCGGCCGAAAAAACCGCCTGATGATCGAGATCGCGGGTTCAGAGAGCACCCTCCAGTTCGACCAGGAAGCCCCGGAGACATTGTGGCTGGGTAAGCGGGCGGGGTCCCAGTTGCTTGTCCGTGATCCGGGGGCACTCAGCCCGGAAGCAGCACGGCTCAGCGTGCTGCCAGCTGGTCACCCGCAGGGTTATCAGGATGCGTTCAATGCGTTCGTGGCCGATACCTATGCCGCCATCGGCGGTGACCTCCGCGAAGGCCTGCCGACCTTCCAGGACGGACTCAGATCAGCCGTCCTTACAGAAAGCATCATCAAATCCAGCAAGGACGGCGAGTGGGTCGACGTCCCAAACACTAAAGAACCAGTAGGAGTGCAGCTATGAAGATCATTCAAGTAGGCCTCGGCGCCTGGGGCGCCTCATGGCTGAACGTGATTCACCACAGCAAGAGTTGGGAGCTGGCCGGCGTTGTCGACGTCAACCCCGACGCTGCGACGGCCGCGGGTGAACAATACGGAATCCCTGCCTACGCCACCATCGACGAGGCGCTGGGACACAAGGACACGTTCGACGCTGCCTTGGTCATTGTTCCACCCGAGTACCACGCAGCGGTGGCCATCCCGGCTCTGGAAGCAGGGGTGCACACACTCATTGAGAAGCCCCTCGCCCACAGCCTTGAAGACGGCATTCGCATCATTACAGCGGCAGAGAAGTCCGGCAAACAAGCCATGGTTTCACAGAACTACCGTTTCAAGCGCGCCGCCCGCACTGTTCAGCGCCTCATCTGCGACGGAGTCATCGGAGACCTCGAGCACGTCTTCATCGACTACAAGAAGAACCCGCCGTTCGAAGGGTTCCGGCTGGAAATGGATGAACCACTGATCGTGGATGCCATGATCCATCACCTTGACCAGCTCCGCGGCATCGTTGGTGTCGAACCCACCGCCGTGCGTGCGCGCTCTTGGAACACTGGCACCTCCAGATTCAAGGGCAACGCCTCCGCCGTGGTGCAGTTCGACTGCGACAACGGGGCCCGCGTCGTCTACACGGGATCGTGGAGCTCATACGGTCCGCAGACCAGCTGGGACGGCGACTGGGAAATCCAAGGCAGCAAGGGCACCATCACCTGGAAGAACAACGAAGTCACCATCAACTTCGCCTCACTGTTTGACACCGTCTTCCTTGCCGGCGCGGTGGAACGCTCCGGCGTCATGCACGTCGATTTGGACCCGTTGCCGGTGGAGGAACGCTTGGGGACCCTCGAAGCGTTCCGCGACGCCATCGAAACCGGAAACAAGGCTGAGACGGATGTCACCGACAACATTCAGAGCTTGCAACTCGTCATGGCCACCGCCGACTCCGCCCGCCAAGACGGCGCGCCCATCACCTTGAAGACCAACGCCGAACTCTTCGGCAGCCACTAGCACTTCCGACCCGAGGAAGTGTCGAATTGACTGGAGATACAAACATGCAGCCACAAACAGCCACCGGCTCCGCCGGTCCGGTTTCCGGGAGGGCTGGCCCCGGAAAATCTAACGACGAGTCCCGTTCACGGCTCTCCGGCGTCGGCGACTTTATCGGTGCCCAGGGCCTGCTGGTCGTCGTCTTGCTCTTCGGTGTACTGCTGACGTTCCTGAGCCCGGTATTCCTGACCACAGTCAACCTGGTAAACCTGCTCTACCAGTGCACGATCCTCGGTGTGTTCGCCATCGGCATGACCTTCGTGATCCTTACCGGCGGCATCGACGTCTCGGTGGGGTCGACAGCTGCCCTGTCGTCCGTGCTGTCCATGGGCGTGATCGTCAACATGGATATGCCGCCGGCAATCGGGCTCCTGACCGGCCTCGTGGTTGGCGCCGGAGTCGGAGCCGTCAACGGGCTGATGGTCACCAAGCTGGGGATATCCCCGCTGATCGCGACCCTGGCAACACTCTCCGCCGGGTCGGGAATCGCCTTCGCCTACTCCGACGGCGGAAACATCACGCCTGTGCCGAAGGTGCTCACCGATATGGTCAGCGCGAAGGTCGCCGGAATTCCTTTGCTGATACCGGCTGTTCTGGTGCTGGCTTTCCTGGCCCACTTGGTCCTGACCCGTACTACCTACGGACGTTCCATTTACGCCGTCGGCGGCAACAAGGAAGCCGCCCTGCTTGCAGGCATCCGCGTCGATCGTGTCACGATGAACGCTTACATCATCGCCGGTCTCTCTGCGGGAATGGCGGGACTTCTGCTCACCGGCCGTCTGGCCTCCGGAAGCCCGCGTGCCGGCGACGGCATTGAACTCACCGTCATTGCCGCCGTGGTCATCGGCGGAACAAGCCTCTTCGGCGGCCAAGGAAACATCAAGGGCACACTGCTCGGCGTGCTGTTGATCGCGATGGTCTCCAATGCCGTAAACCTGCTCGGAATCCCTTCGTCCTACGACCGCATTGTCCAGGGCGTCGTCATCTTCGCTGCGGCCGCCCTGGACGTGTACCGCTACAAGTACGTCCAAAAGAACCTGTCAAGGAAACGCAGGATCGGACCGCCGCCGGCGATGGACCCGACGACGGCGGGCAGCCCGGTTACCGGGCCGGCCACAGCGCACACCACCGGAACTTCGGCTTAGCAGCTCAACCGCATACAAACCGGCCCAGCCGGCATGTCTTAGCACCCAACAGAAAGATTAAGTCAATGAAGACCTCACCCAAACTGGCGGTCCTCGCGGCAGTCTCCGCCGCAGCCATAGCCCTCACCGGCTGCGGAGCACCCAGCGCCGCCCAGGAAGCAGACGACGGAACGAAGACTAAGAAGATCGCTGTCCTGCTCTACAGCCAGAGTTTTGAATTCATGGTTGCCCTCGGGCAGGGAGTCAAGGATAAGGCGAAGGAACTCGGCGTGGAGGTCACAGTCCTTGATGCCAAGGGCGATTCCAGCACGCAGATCAGCCAGATCCAGGACCAACTCGCCCAGGGTGTGGACGGCATTGTCCTCAGCCCGAATAACTCCGCTGAACTGGTTCCTGGAGTCCAGATGATCCACGACGCCGGAAAGACGGTCACCACCGTGGACTCGGTCATCCCGGGTGACATCGCCGACGCTGCCGTCGCTTTCGACAACGAAAAGGCCGGCAAGCTTGGCGCTGAAGCCTTGGCCAAACTGATGGGTGACAAGGGAACCGTCCTTGAATACCAAGGAGCCAAGGGTGCTTACCACGCGATTCTGCGCGGCAAGGGGTTCAACGATGGCGTCAAGCAGTTCCCCGGCATCAAGGTCATCGGCCGTGACGCACAGTGGACTGCAGACAACGCTCTGTCCCTGACCGTCGATAACTTCACCGCAGACTCCAGTATCAATGGGCTTTTCAGCCACAACGACGAAATGGTGCGGGGAATCGTCTCGGGCCTCTCACAGATCAACAAGGACGCTCCTGTCGGCGCCGCAAACCACATCCCGCTCGTCGGAGTAGACGGCACACCCCTTGCCCTGGACCGGATACGCAATGGTGTCCAGGACGCCACGATGGACCAGAACCCCTTCGAGATGGGCGCTCTCGCCCTTCAGGCCCAGGTTGACCTGCTTGACGGCAAGCAGGTGCCCAAGATGCAGCTGACTGACACCAAGCTCATCACCAAAGAGAACGTCGATGACCCCGCTCTCTGGGGCAACATCTTCAAGGACTAGCGCAGCTAACCCCTCGGCTGCCTGGCCGGGCCCCGCCGCTTGGCCAGGCAGCAACACCAATTCCCTCAAGGAGAAACATGTCCCGCTTCAAGTATTCCTACAACGCCATCGTCTACTACCAGGAAGACATTGCTAAAGGCATCGATCGCGTTGCCCGTTATGGCTACGACGCCATTGAACTGGTCGGAGAACCGGCAACACACAACGTCGATGAGATCAACAAACTGACCAGCGACGCCGGTATCGACGTCAGTTCCATCTGCAGCATCTGGTTTGGAGAGGAACGCGACCTGATCAACCCCAGCGCCGCCAACCGGCAGAAGGCCTTGGACTACGGCAAGTCAGTAGCCGACTTCGCCGCCGCCGTCGGAGCTCCGACCATCATCGTCGGGCCGTCCCCGGTGGGCAAGACCGAAGCCCTGGCGAGCGATGAACAGGAATGGGAATGGGCCGTCGAGAATGTCCGCACACTTGGCGAATACGCTGCCAGCGTCGGCATCAACATCACCCTCGAACCGTGGAACCGCTACGAGACTCATTTCCTGAACCGGCTCGACCGGGCCGTGGAACTTCTGGACGCTACCGCTCTGAAGAACGCCGGGGTGCACGGTGACCTCTTCCACATGAACATCGAAGAAGACAGCATCCACGGAGCGTTCGCCCGCGCCGGGAGCAAGGTTAACCACGTCCACCTCGCCGACTCGAACCGGGCAGCCCCCGGCGTAGGACACATCGACTTCCGTCCGACACTGCAGACGCTAAAGGACATCAACTTCGACGGCTACCTGACCTTCGAACTTCTGCCGGCCGCGTCGAATCCCTTCGCCATGATGGCGCGTGGCGGGCACCTGGAATTCCTGGACCCCTACACCGAAAAGGCCATCAACGAAATGAAGAAGCTGGAACAGGAGCTGTGGCCCAATGAGTAAATACGAATTCGGAGTCAGCACCTTCATCCTGGTCTCCCCGTTCACCGACCAGGACGTTGATCAGTTCGACGTCGCCAAGGAGATGGGCTACGACCTGATCGAGGTCTGCATTGAAGACCCTGCCGTAGTCAGTGCGGAAGCACTGAAGAAGGCCTCGGAACGGACCGGACTGCCCGTCTCCATCTGCGGTGCGTTCGGACCCGATCGCGACGTCTCACACGAAGACCCGCAGAAACGCCGGCAGGGCATTGACTACCTGAAGCTCTGCGTTGACATCGCCCAAGCCGTCGGTTCTCCCCACGTGGCCGGCCCGATGTATTCCGCCACCGGCAAAGCACGGCTCCTTCCCCCCGAGGAACGTCGGCAGCAGCGCCAGTGGGCAGCCGACAGTCTGCGTGAAGTGGCCGACTACGCCTCCGAACGAGGCGTCACTTTGGCCATTGAACCGCTCAACCGCTTCGAAACGGATCTGGTCAACACGGTCGAGCAGGGACTGGAACTCTGCGAATTGATCGGCCGGGACAACGTAGGCCTGATGCTGGACACGTTCCACATGAACATCGAAGAGAAGAACATCGGTGCGGCCATCACCTCTGCCGGTGACAAGGTCTTCCATTTCCAAGTGTCAGAAAACGATCGCGGAACGCCCGGCAGCGGACACGTTCCTTGGTCCGAGACCTTTGACGCGTTGAAAACGATCGATTACCAAGGTTCCATTGTGGTCGAATCGTTCCTCCCCACGGTGGAGGAAATCGCCAAGGCTGTTTCGCTCTGGCGGCCGGTGGCACCGTCCATGGACGCGCTGGCCAGAGATGGACTCACTTTCCTGAGGAGGGAACTGCCGTGATTAAGACGCCCGGACGTGCTCCAGCAATCGTTGAAGCACGTAATCTCGTAAAACTGTTTCCGGGCGTCGTCGCCCTCTCCGGCATGAACTTCGAACTTCATGCCGGAGAGGTGCACTGCGTCTGTGGTGAGAACGGAGCCGGTAAATCGACGCTGATTAAGACGCTCAGCGGGTTTTACACTCCCGACGAAGGGGGCGTGTACGTGGACGGCGAACTCATGCCCTCCAGTACAGCGGCCTCCAAAGCCGCCGGGATTGCAACCATCTACCAGGAGCACAACCTGGTCCCGGACCTGTCCGTAGCCGAAAATGTACTGCTGGGAAACTGGGGTGGACGCAACGGCATCCTCTCTCGCCGCGAGATCCGCAAGCGGGCAAGGAAGGCACTCGACCAGGTCGCACCGCACCTCAACCTCGACACTCCTGCGATGGCGCTCTCAACGGTGGACGGCCAGATGGTGGAAATCGCGCGCGCCATAGCCCAGGACGCAAGGGTGATCATCATGGATGAGCCAACCACCGCCCTGACCGA